>NC_019978.1:0-331156 GCF_000328625.1 Halobacteroides halobius DSM 5150
TTCAATTATAGGTGATAAAGTAAAGTGCTGTCAAGATATATATATCATTTCAATATAAATTCAAACTAATTATCTGCAAAAACTGTTGATAAAACAAGTTTAATTTGTTAATATTATTTTGTAGTACTTAAATAAAATAATTTAAATAATAAAATAATTAAGGATTAGTTATTCACAATCTATCTTTAAATAGCTACCAAAGCTGTGGATAACTAATCTTTTTTTAGCTTTATCCCAAAGAATCACTAGTTATCCACAAAGTTATTCACAATTTTGTGGATAACTTTGTCTAATAGGAGGTATTGTAGTGCATACGGAGAATATTCAAGAAATTTGGGACACTGCTTTAGATAAAATTAAAACCCAACTTAGCACGCCTAGTTTTGAAACTTGGTTTAAATCAACTCAAGCTTTAGGAATTAAAAATAATAGTCTTCTTATAGAAGTTCCTAATGAATTTGCTAAAGATTGGCTCGAAACAAGATATTCAAAATTAATTCAAGAAGTTATCTCAGATATAACTAACAATTCTTATAAAATTGAATTTATAATTCCTGAAATGAAAGAAGAAGAAATCTTAACGGAAAAAAAATCAACTACCAAATCTAAAACAAAAGCGTCGCAACAAGAGGAGGTAGAAATAGAACCTCCTGCTTTAAACTCTAAATATACTTTTGATAGTTTTGTAATTGGTAGTAGTAACCGTTTTGCTCATGCTGCTTCTTTAGCAGTAGCAGAAGCGCCTGCTAAAGCGTATAATCCACTCTTTATCTATGGAGATGTTGGGTTAGGTAAAACTCATTTAATGCATGCTATAGGACATTATATACTTGAACACAATTCAGATATGAAGGTGATGTATTTAACATCAGAAAAATTCACCAATAAATTAATTAACTCCATTAGAGATGATGAAACTACGGCTTTTAGGAATCAATATCGCAATATTGATATTTTATTAATAGATGACATTCAGTTTTTAGCAGGAAAAGAAAGGACCCAAGAAGAATTCTTTCATACTTTTAATGCTTTGCATGATGCTAACAAACAAATTATTATTTCAAGTGATCGGCCACCAAAAGAAATACCTACTTTAGAAGAAAGGTTAAGGTCTCGTTTTGAGTGGGGCTTAATTACTGATATTCAGGAACCAGATTTAGAAACCAGAATAGCTATTTTAAAGAAAAAAGCTGCTTTAGAAGGATTAGAATTACCAAACAATGTAATAGTGCATATTGCAAATAAAATAAAATCTAATATTAGGGAACTAGAAGGAGCATTAATTCGAATAATTGCTTACTCTTCATTCTCTAACAAGAGCGTTTCTGTAGAGTTGGCCCAACAGGTACTTGCAAATATAGCTCAAGAGAATCCAGCCAATAGACCGGAAGGAAAAGAAATAACACCTGGATTTATAAAAGAAATAGTAGCTGATCATTATGATATTAGTTTGGAAAAAATGAATTCTAAAAAGAGAACCAGAGCTATTGCATTTCCGCGACAGATAGCTATGTATCTTACTAGAGAATTAACAGATCTTTCTTTACCACAAATTGGAGATAAATTTGGCGGGCGAGACCACAGTACAGTTTTACATGCTTACGATAAAATAAAAAATAAAATTTCCAATGAAGCAGAATTTGAAAAAAATATAGAGGAAATATTGGAAAAAATAACATATTAACCCTGTGGATAACCCTGTGGATAACCCTGTGGATAACATGTGGACAACTTTTAAATGTCTTTTTTGCTTAATTTTATCCACAGGCCTGTGGATAACTTAAAGACTTATCCACAACTTATCCACAACTTATCCACAAGCTTGTTTACTTTGATATCAAGGGTTGACCGGACTTATCCACATTATCCACAACCCCTACTACTATTACTACTATGTTTTTGTATATATTATATGTTTACTAATAGTACTAATTATATATATAAATTAAGCGTAAAAAGGAGGATTTATATGAAAGTTGAAGTCAATCAAAAAGAATTTTATCAAGCTATTCAAACTGTTAAAAAAGCTGTCTCAACTAAAACAACTTTACCAATTCTTTCGGGAATTTTATTGCGCACCCAAGGGAATACTTTAAAATTAGTGGGGACAGATTTAGAAATTGGTATTGAATGTTTTGTTGATGCAACAGTTACTACAGAAGGAGATATTGTATTACCAGCTAAATACTTAGCAAGTATTATCCGAGAATTACCAAATGAAAAAGTTATTTTAGCTACTGAACCATCTAATAATACATCTCAAATAAAATGTGATAACTCTCAGTTTAACATTCATGGTTCTGCAGCAGATGAATTCCCTTTATTACCTGAAATAGAATCAAATACTAAGTTTTCTATCTCACAGCAAAAGTTAAAAAAGATTATTAATCAAATAGAGTTTGCTGTATCAGAAGATGAAAACAAACCATTTTTAACTGGAGGATTATTGATTCTTAATGATCAGAAGGTAGAGTTAGTGGCGACAGATACATATCGTTTAGCTTATAGAGAAGATGAAATCAGTCAAGAAACCTCTGCTACAGAAAAAGCTATTATTCCAAATAAGACTTTAACTGAGTTAAGTAAACTATTAGACAAATCAGCAGATGAAGTTGAAATTGTAATTACTGAAAACCAAATTTTATTTACTTTTGCTGGGATTTCAATTGTATCTCGTTTAATTGAGGGCCAATTTCCAAACTACCAACAAGTTATTCCAAACCAAACTAAAACACAAGTTGAGGTAGATAAAAACACCTTATTGCAAGCAACTAAAAGAGCAGCTTTATTAGCTAAAAAAGAATCAAATATAATAAAAATTAACTTTGAATCTAATAGGTTAATTATCACATCTAATGCTCCAGAGATTGGACAGGCATATGAAGAAGTGCCCGTTTCATTAACTGGTCCAGAATCTGAAATTGCTTTTAATGCTAGTTATCTGATGGATTGCTTAAAGGAGATAGATAAAGAAAAAGTAATTATAGAATTATCTGGAGCCTTGGCCCCAGGTGTTATTAAGACTAATTCAGAACAAAAATATATTTATGTTATAATGCCAGTAAGAAGTGCTTAAGGAGGTATATTATGAAAAAAATAGAAATCAAGACGGATACTATCAACCTAGATCAATTTTTAAAATGGGCCAATTTAGTTTCTACTGGAGGAGAAGCCAAAGTAATTATTCAAGCAGGAAAAGTAAAGGTAAATGGAGAAATAGAAACACAACGATCAAAAACCTTAACTAGTGGTGATAAAATAGAATACGGAGGAACTAATTATCAAATAACTTCTTCTTGAGAGGAGTTAAAAAGGTGAAATTATCCCAGCTATATCTAAATAAATTTAGGAATTATAAACAACAGCACTTAGAGTTTAACTCACATTTAAATTTATTTATTGGAGATAATGCTCAGGGAAAAACTAATTTGTTAGAGGCAATTTATCTATTAGGAACTGGTTCTTCTCATCGGACTAATGTAACTTCTGAATTAGCAAATTGGGAAGATAAGAAATTCTATGCCAAAGGAGAAGTTCTTACAGCAAGTCAAGATTATCAATTAACAGTTAGTTTAAAGGGGCGACAAAAAGAAGTTAAGGTTAATTCTAATAAATTAGACCGGATTACTGATTTAATAGGATATCTTAATGTGGTTATTTTTTCTCCTGAAGATTTGAAATTAATTAAAGGGAGTCCATCTTTAAGAAGAAAGTTTATCAATTTGGAGTTAGCTCAGGTTAATAGCTATTATAATCATTTGCTTAAAGACTACAGGAAGGTTTTAAAACAGAGAAATAATTTACTAAAGGAGATTAGAGATAATGGAGCTCCGGCAGCAATGTTAGAAGTTTGGAATCAACAGTTAATTGATTTAGGGGCCAAAGTTATCAAACGTAGGTTGGAAGCGTTAAAGAAATTAATTCCTTTGGCTAGACTAAAACAACGTAAACTAACTGGTGGAGCAGAAACCTTAGAGTTAAAATATGACACTAAATTAAAAATAGGTCATGAAAGTTCTGTAGACGTAATAAAAAAAGAATTTGAATCCTATTTAATACAGCAACAGCAAAAGGAGATTGCTAGAGGGGTTACAACTATTGGCCCGCATAGAGATGATATTTCTTTAATAGTGAATAATATCGATATTAGAAAGTTTGGTTCTCAAGGTCAACAAAGAACAACAGCTTTAGCTTTAAAGTTATCAGAATTAGAATTTATGAAATCGGAGACTGGGGAATATCCCGTTTTATTACTAGATGATGTTTTTTCTGAATTGGATAATAAGCGTTGTGCACAATTGCTAAATACAGTCAGGGACAAGATTCAGACCTTTATTACAAGTACTAATCAAAGAGAGCTAAATTCAGAAAAAGTAGGAATAAATGATTATAATTTATATAAAATTAACAACGGTAAAGCAATAGAGGTGTGATTATGGCTGAATCAATAAAAAAATTGCTAGATGATACTTTGAATAAATTAGGATTATCTCGTAGATTAAAAGAAGAAAAAGTTTTAAATTTATGGTCACAGCTAATAGGCGATAAGATCGGTGCTCATACTCAGGCTAAGTATATTAATTGCGGGGTATTATTTGTAACAGTAGATAATTCTACCTGGGCCCACCAATTATTATTTATGAAAAAGAACCTAATCCAGAAAATCAATCAAAAAATGGGCCAACAGATTGTAAAAGAAATTAGATTTCAGGTAGGAAAATTAAATAAAGAAGCAGTTCAAGATTTTTCTGATTCAGATCCATTAGAAGATATAGAGTTAACCTCTAATGAATTAAATAAATTACAAGAAATAACTAATCAAGTTGAGGATAGTGAAATTCGCGATAAATTCTTTAATTTATTGATTAATGATCAAAAGAGAAAAAAATGGCAGAAGATAAATGATTGGCATCCTTGTCCAGATTGTTCAGTTTTGATCTCTCCTGAGGAAGATAAATGTTATATTTGTCAGACTAAAGAAAAAAGGGTAAATACTAAAGAAGTAAAAGAGTTATTAGTTAGCAGCCCTTGGTTAAGTTATCAGGAGATAATTGACTATTTTCCTCAATTAAGCAAGGATGATTTTCAACTTGTAAAACAGGAAATGATTGAAGAATTAGAAGTTAAGATTGATAATTTAACTATTCAAGTATTAAAGAGTGAAATAAACCAACAAAAATTAAGAGTAATATTTCAAAAATATGTAATGCTAGAAACAGGAGTTACCCCGGATAATTTAACTGATAGATTAATAAAAAAAATTATTGGGGGCAATAAGATGAAAATTTATCGTAGTTTATAGTAATTATTTGATTAAGCTATTCAGGGAGGGGATACCTTTGTTACACTTAGGGGGTGGCTATACCATACCTGCTAAAGATGTAGTTATGATAGCTGATTGGGAATCAACAACTGATTCACCAGAAACACGTTATTTTCTAAAGGTAGCAGAAGAGGAAGGATTTATAATTGATTATTCAGATGGTGAACCAAGTTCTTTTGTGATTACTGAAGAAAAGATTTATTATTCTATGATTTCTTCTGATACTTTGCAAAAGAGAGTTAATTTTATTTATAACCTTGGTTCTAATGAATAACTTACAATGGAGGTTTATATGAATGAGAGAAGAAGTCAACTACGATGCTGATCAGATTCAAGTATTAGAAGGCTTAGAAGCTGTTCGTAAACGTCCCGGCATGTATATAGGTAGTACAGAGAAGAAAGGGTTACATCATTTAGTTTATGAGGTAATAGATAATAGTATAGATGAAGCTTTAGCTGGTTATTGTGATGAAGTTGAAATTAAAATTGAACCAGGAGAGATCATTACAGTTAGAGATAATGGTCGAGGGATTCCTGTTGCTTCTCATGCTAAGTTGGATAGACCTGCGGTAGAAGTAGTAATGACTGTTTTACACGCTGGAGGTAAATTTGAAGGAGAAGGATATAAAGTTTCTGGTGGATTACACGGAGTAGGAGTTTCTGTTGTTAATGCCTTATCAGAATGGCTTGAGGTAAGAGTACATAGGAATGGAAAGATTTATTATCAAAAGTACCACCGAGGTGTTCCAGATAATGATTTAGAGGTTATTGGAAATACAGAAGAAACCGGTACTGAAATTAGATTTAAGGCTGATGAAGAAATATTTGAAAGTGTTAGATATAACTATGATACTTTATCACAGAGATTTAAAGAATTAGCTTATTTAAATAAAGAAGTTAAGATTAAGATTCTTGATGAGAGAGAAGATTTAATTGAGGACGAATTTAAGTATGATGGAGGGATTATTTCTTTTGTAGAAGAGATAAACGAGCATAATACTCCTATTCATGAAGATGTTATTTTCTTTGAAGAGCAAATAGATAATACAGAAGTAGAAGTTGCAATTCAATATAATACAGATTATGCAGATAAGATATTTACTTTCGCTAATAATATCAATACTCATGAAGGAGGGACTCACTTAAGTGGTTTTAAATCAGCTTTAACTCGAACTATTAATGATTATGCCCGACAAAATGATTTTTTAAAGGATGACGATAATAATTTATCAGGTGATGATATTAGAGAGGGTATTGTAGCAATTATTAACGTAAGGCTAACTGACCCTCAGTTTGAAGGCCAAACTAAAACAAAACTAGGTAATAGTGAAATTAGAGGTATGGTTGATTCAATTGTTTCAAAAGGATTAAGCACTATTTTAAGTGAGAATCCTAAATTAGGTAAGCAGATAGTTAAAAAGTCAATTGCAGCTGCGCAAGCTAGAAAAGCAGCTAAAAAAGCAAGGGAGTTAACTAAAAGAAAGAATGCTTTGGTAAGTACTGCTTTACCTGGTAAGTTAGCGGATTGCTCTTCTAGAAATGCTGAAGAAAGTGAAATATATATTGTTGAGGGAGATTCTGCTGGTGGGTCTGCTAAACAAGGACGCGATAGGGAATTTCAAGCTATTTTGCCTTTAAAGGGTAAAATTTTAAATGTTGAGAAGGCACGACTTGATAGAGTATTGAGCAATAAAGAGATTAAATCTTTAATCACAGCTTTAGGAACAGGAATAGCCGATGAATTTGATATGAATAATTTGCGTTATAGAAAGATTATTATTATGACAGATGCTGATGTAGATGGTGCACATATTAGGACTCTTTTATTAACCTTCTTTTATCGTTATATGAGACCTTTATTAGAAGAAGGGTTAGTTTATATAGCTCAACCACCTTTATATAAGGTGAAAAAAGGTAGAAGAGAAGAGTATGTTTATAAAGATAGGCAGTTACAAGACTTATTAGAGGAGATAGGAAAGAAGAGAACCTCTATTCAAAGGTATAAAGGATTAGGTGAAATGAATCCAATTCAATTATGGAAGACAACAATGGACCCAGAAAATAGAACTTTATTACAAGTTCAAATTAGTGATGAAGTAATAGCTGATGATGTGTTTACTAAGTTGATGGGGGATAAAGTTAAACCACGTCGTGAATTTATTCAACGACACGCTAAAGAAGTTCAGAATTTAGATGTCTAGGAGGAGAGTTATGACTGAAATAAATTCTCAACAAGTAAGACAAGTAGGTATTGAAGATGAAATGCAAGAAGCTTATCTTGACTATGCTATGAGTGTAATAGTAGGCCGGGCATTACCAGATGTAAAAGATGGTTTAAAACCTGTTCATAGACGTATTTTATATGCAATGTATGATTTAGGGCTTAAGCCTAATAAACCACATAAAAAATCAGCTAGAATTGTAGGAGAAGTATTAGGGAAATACCATCCTCACGGTGACACTGCTGTTTATGATGCTATGGTTAGGATGGCTCAGGACTTTTCTTATCGTTATGAATTAGTTGATGGACATGGTAATTTTGGATCGATTGATGGTGATTCCGCAGCTGCTATGAGATATACAGAGGCTAAGATGGCTCAGATCACTAATAAATTATTAGCTGATATTAAAAAGAATACTGTAGATTTTATTGATAATTTTGATGGAACATTACAAGAGCCAGAGGTATTACCTGCTAAGATTCCTAATTTATTAGTTAATGGAGCTTCAGGAATTGCCGTTGGAATGAGTACTAATATTCCACCTCATAATTTAAGTGAAGTTATAGATGGAGTTATTAAATTAATAGAAAACCCAGATTTAGAGATAAAAGAGTTGATGAAAACCATAAAGGGCCCTGATTTCCCTACTGGTGGAATTATTATGGGGCGGAAACCAATTAAAGATTATTTTGAAACTGGTAGAGGAAAAGTTAAGCTTAGAGCTAAAACTATGATAGAAGAACTAGATAATAATAAATGTCAGATAATAGTTAATGAACTTCCTTATCAAGTAAACAAAGCTAAATTAGTTGAAAAGATTGCTAAATTAGTACGTGACGATAAGGTAGAAGGTATTACTAATTTACGTGATGAATCAGACAGAAGAGGTATGAGAATAGTCATTGAACTAAAGAGAGGAGTAAATCCTCAAGTAACTTTAAATAAGTTATATAAACATACTAGATTACAGACTACTTTTGGAATTATCATGTTAGCTTTAGTGGATGGTGAGCCACAAGTACTAAATATTAAAGAAACATTAAATCATTATATTAATCATCAAAAA
The DNA here is from genome assembly GCF_000328625.1 of Halobacteroides halobius DSM 5150. Lineage (NCBI taxonomy): Bacteria > Bacillati > Bacillota > Clostridia > Halanaerobiales > Halobacteroidaceae > Halobacteroides > Halobacteroides halobius. Next base: position 8,612 of record NC_019978.1, read on the forward strand.
GAAGTTATAACGCGAAGAACTAAATATGATTTAGATAAAGCAGAAGCTAGAGCTCATATTCTAGAAGGATTTAGAGTAGCTTTAGATAATATTGAAGAAGTAATTAAAATAATTCGAGGTTCCAAAAATTCTTCAATCGCCCAAGAAAGACTAATAAATAGATTTGAGTTTTCTAAAAAGCAAGCAAAAGCAATTTTAGATATGAGATTACACAGATTAACTAATCTAGAACGTGGAAAAATAGAAGATGAATATTCGGAACTTCAAGAAGAAATAAGTTATTATAAATCTATTTTAGCTGATGAATCTAAATTATTAGGAATTATCAAAGAAGAATTAACTAAAACAAAAGAAAAATACAAAGATGAGAGAAGAACAGAGATCCAAGACCAAGGTATTGACCTTGAGCTAGAGGATTTAATTGAGGAAGAAGAAATTGTAGTTCTTTCTACTGAAGAGGGTTATATTAAAAGAATGACATTAGACACCTATCGTAAGCAACATCGTAATGGTAAAGGGATCATTGGAACCAAACCAAAAGAAGATGATTTAGTGCAAGATGTTCAGATTGGTTCTACCCATGATTACTTCTTATTCTTTACTAATCAAGGTTATGTACACAAGTTAAAAGGTTATCAGATTCCAGAAAGTAGTCGACAAGCTAGAGGAATCCCAATGATTAATTTATTAGATCTTGATTTAAATGAAAAGGTTGCAACTATTTTTCCTATGTCTGAATTTAATGATGAAGAATACTTATTTATGGCTACCAAAGATGGAATCGTTAAAAAGACTAGTATAGAGGACTTTAATACTAGCTATGCTAAACTAATTGCTTTATCTGTAGATGAGGATGATAGATTAGTTGATGTAGAATTAACTAGTGGAGCAGAAGAAATTATATTAGCTACTAAAGATGGTTTAGCAATTAGGTTTTCAGAAAATGATGTTAGAAGTATGGGAAGAACTGCTCGAGGAGTTAAAGGGATTGAATTGGATGCTAATGATGAATTAATCGGTATGGAAGTTATTAGAGATACAGGTGATTTACTAGTTATCACAGAAAAAGGATATACGAAAAGAACTTCTATTGATGAATATAGTCTTCAAGGCAGGGGTGGTAAAGGATTAATTACTTTAAAGCAAACTGAGACTAATGGAAAAATAATAGATATTAAAATGGTAGATGGTTTAGAAGATATTGTCTTAGTTAGTGCACAAGGAATTTTACTACGAACTTTAGTTAATGAGATCTCTGTTACAGGTAGAAATACCCAAGGGGTAAGATGTATGAGATTAAATGAAAATGATCAAGTTGTAGGAGTAGATACTGTAAATTTTATTGAATAATATAATAGAGAGTAAAACAGGGAACTAGATTCAGATCTAGTTCCCTGTTTTTATTTTTAAAGATCTTGCCAACGTTTTTTTAACCTCTTAACATTATATTTATTAATTAATTTTATAGGTGTAGTTATTAATTTAATATTATATTTACCATTTTTAATTATGCCATCCCAATTCCATTTTTCTTTTCTAGCGATAAAAGTAGCTACTTTAAGAGCATTTAATCCTCTTATATAGGGCATTTGATCAACTGTAGAGCTCATATCCCCCTTTATTAGTGCAATTGTTCCTTTCTTACTAGCATTTGCTCCAATCACTATAATTTCTTTATTAATTTTTTCTTTTTGTAAAACTTTAATGGCCTCTAAAGCTAATTGGTCACTATTAGCTAAAATTGCTTTAATTTTTTTATTTTCTTTAATAGTCTGCCTTACTGTTAGGTTAGCTAATTGTTCTGACCAGTTATTATGCCACTTTTCCTTAATAATCTTTATTTTTTTATGCTTTTTTAGTATGGTTTTATTTCCTGCGGTTATATCTTGAGCTTTTTTATCATCTTTATCCCCTTTTAAAATTAAAATATTCCCTTTTTTATTAATTTGATCTATAAGATATTGAGCTTGGGATTTTCCAACTTTAAAATTATTTGCGCTTACATAAGCAGCTACCTTAGTATTAGGGGGGAGTTTATCAAGAGCTACCACAGGAATACTATTTTCATTAATAAGTTTAATGATTTCTTTGCTTTGTTGATTTATTTTTAAGAGTTTAATAATAATAATGTCTACTTCTTGTTTAATTAAGCTGATAACATCTTCTTTTTGTTTTTTTATACTATCACTATTTTTTTGCCATAGTATATTTATATTTTGTTTGTTTCTATCTTTTATAAAGGCCTTTTTTATTATTTCAGTTATATTTGGTCGAGTGCTTGCTATACTGACCCCAATTGTTATTTCTTTTTTAGGGGAAGAAGAAGTTAAAGGATTTATTCTTTCTATATTTAGATTACACCCTATAGTAACCACTGTAAATAATATTAGTATAACATATAGTCTCTTCATAATTATCACCTTAATTATATTTTAAGCTAAGCTAAAAAAAGTATACTAGCTATTTTTAGCTTTTAATGATGATTATTTATAAAAAAAATATTTTAGTACATAATAAACTACCAAGGAGGTAAGAGATGGTTTGGGATAAACTAAAAGAGAGAATTGAAGGAGTAGTTGGTTTTGATGGGCAGCAGTTAGAACTAGGATTAGAAGTTGAAAATCTAAAAAAAGATCTACAGCAGAATAAAAAAATATTAAAAGGTATCCTTGGTGAAAGTAATGATGTTATTATTAAAAATTTTAATTTAACTGGTGATAAAAACAAACCAGCTTTATTAGTTTATATAGATGGTTTAGTAAATACAGGTTTATTAGAGACAGCTGTGATTGATCCACTATTACATAAACTAAAATTAAAAGATTTAAAGAATAAATCAAATCAAGAAAAAATTGATATGATTCAAGAATCCATTCTTACTAGTAGTAGTACTGAGCAACAAGGGAAGTTATCTAAGATTATTAAATTAATCTTATCAGGGGAATCATTATTATTAATTGATAGGATTGATAAAGGCTTGATTATTAGTAGTAAAGGGTGGGAAGCTAGAGCTGTTTCAGAACCAACTACTGAATCGGTTGTTCGAGGGCCAAGAGATGGATTTACTGAGAATTTAAGGACCAATACGGCTCATGTTCGACGGCGATTAAGAGATCCTGGATTAAGAATTGAGAATCATACTCTAGGGAGAAGAAGTCAAACTGATGTAGCAATTCTCTATATTGATGATTTAACTAACGAACATATTTTAGATGAAGCAGTTAAAAGGGTAACTAATATAGAGATAGATGGTGTATTAGAGTCAGGTTATGTCGAACAATTTATTGAGGATAGTTCTTTTTCTCCTTTTCCTCAAATTCAAAGTACTGAGCGACCTGATAAAGCAGTAGCAAATCTATTAGAAGGCAGGGTAGTTATCATAGTTGATGGGACACCTTTTGCTTTGATCATTCCAGCTGTACTTGATCAATTTTATCAATCTCCTGAAGACTATTATCAACGATTTATTGTGGCGAGTCTAACTAGGATAATAAGAGTTGTAGGCGGGTTAATTTCATTAGCTTTACCAGCCTTTTATATAGCTATAACCTCTTTTCATCCTGAAATGTTACCTACTGTTTTTATGTTATCGATTGCAGGAGGTAGAGCTCAAGTACCTCTACCTGCTTATATGGAAGCTTTTTTAATGGAAGTAATTATAGAAATATTACGAGAAGCTAGTGTTCGTTTACCTAATCTAATTGGTTCAACTCTTGGGATAGTAGGAGCATTAGTTATTGGAAATGCAGCTGTTAATGCTGGATTGGTTAGTCCATCGATGGTTATCGTTGTTGCTTTAACTACTTTAGGTTCTTTCACAACTCCTAATTATAATGCAGCTATTGCTCTTAGAATCTTAAGGTATATTTTAATGGTTTTAGCTTCTAGTTTTGGACTTTATGGGTTGATGTTAGGTCTAATAGGTATTACAGTTCATTTAGCTTCTTTAAAATCTTTTGGTATTCCATATTTAACGCCATTTGCTCCGTCAAGAATTTCTGATTTAAAGGATAGTATAGTTAGATTTCCTTTATGGAAGATGGTTAAAAGGCCAGTTTTAATGAGAACAGAAGACCCAGATAAAAAGGAAAGTTCACAAGAAGGTGATACAGATTAAAGTACCAGGTAGAGTAACAGAAAGACAATTTAGTGCAATTATGATTAATACAATTATTGGGGTAGGAATTTTAATTTTACCTCGGGCAGCTGTTAAGTTTGCTCATACAGGTGGAACTATTTCATTTTTGTTAGCAGCCATTTTCTCCTTTATTAATTTATTAATAGTTATTAAATTGGGCTTAAGATTCCCTGAGAGAAATATTTTCCAATACATGAATCAAATTGTAGGAAGGGTACTTAGCAAATTTATAAGTGCAATGATTCTCTTATATTGGATATTATTTATTGCAATAGGAATTAGAGCTTTTAGTGAGTTAATAGTGACAGCTATTTTACCGACTACCCCATTAGAAGTAATTATGATAAGTATAATATTATTAATTGCTTACTTGGCCCGTAAGGATATTCAAATTATAGGGAGAGTTAATGAAGTATATGCTCTCTTTTTAGTAATTCCGTTATTAATTTTAATTATTATGTCTTTAAAAGGTGGCAAAATGGTTCATTTATTTCCAGTTTTTAGAGGGCATAGTATTGCTAATCTCTTAAAAGGTAGTATTTCTTCTTATTTTAGTTTACTAGGGTTTGAAGTAATATTTATTTTTATTCCTCATATTACAACAAAAGATTTAACTTCAAAGTATGCCTTTAGAGCTTGGGGAATAACAACATTTTTAATGTTTATAATTGTAATAGTTTCTATCGCTGTATTTGGGGCATTTGAATTGAAGAATTTAACTTGGCCCGTTTTTGAGCTAGTTAAATCGATGCAATTCTCTAGTTTATTATTTGAAAGATTAGAGGTTGCCTTTGTTGCGATTTGGGTAATTGCTATCTTTACAACTGCTGCTAATATATTATATGGGGTGTCAATTGGAACTGCTCAAACATTAGACTTAGGTGATAATAAAACATTAGTATTTCCATTATTGCCGATATTATATTTAATAGCTTTAGCTCCAAGAAATGCTTATGAATTATTTAACATAATAGATATAATTTCTATGGTAGGAATTATAATTACATTTGTAATTCCAAGTATACTATTAGTAGTAGCAATAATTAGAGGTAAAGAAGGTAGGATTAATAATGAAAAGGATAGTTAAAATATTAATTATTATTTTAGTTTTGAATTTGTTAACTGGATGTTGGGATAGAAGAGACTTAGAGGATAGAGTTCCTATTTTAGCAATTGGTATAGATTTTGCAGAAGATAAAAACAATCAAGTAGCAAAAAAAAATAAAATTAAGATTACTATTCAAGCTCCAATCCCTGCTAAAATGGCAGAAAAAGGAGGAGATAATGTTACTTGGGTAGTAACTGCAACAGGCAATACCATAGCTGAAGCAATTAATGAAATGCAAACTAAAATGAATCAAAAACTATTTTTTGGACATCTGAGGATAATTGTATTTAGTCAAGAATTAGCTAAAACAGGAATTAGACAACACTTAAACTTCTTCCGTAATTTACCTGAAATCAGAAGATTGAGTTGGTTGTTAGTAGCAAAGAAAAGCGCAGAAGATGTAATAAAGGCTAAACCCAAATTAGAGAGTATTTCTGCGGTTTATTTAATGCATATGCTTAATAATGGAGTAAATATGGGGCAAATACCTAACTTAAGATTAGGTGACTTTTATGTAAAGCTAGCTGATCCAGGTGCTCAACCTTCAGCTGTTTTGGTGAAGGCTAATAAAGATGTAATTGATTATATAGGGCTTGGAGTTTTTGAAGGTGATGAACTTGTAGGTACCTTAAGTGAATCAGAAGCTATATATTATCAACGAATTCTGGGGGTTAATGATAAAGGTAGTTTAGTAATTTCAGATCCCACAACAGAAATTGATAGATTGACAATTAAAATTGAAGGAGTTTCTACATATTTAAGACCTAAGTTTGAAAATAAAGAATTAGTTATGCATATTAATACTGAGGTAGAAGGAAAAGTAATAGAACAACTTAATCAATCGAATTTGAGTAAAGAAAAAGTAGTCCGAAGGATAGAAAAAAGAATAGAAATTAAGCTAAAAAAAGAAATAAAGAAACTTATCCGAAAAACTCAAGATAAGTTTCAAGCAGATATTTTTGGGGTCGGAGAGTATGTTAGAGCTTATTATCCAAATTATTGGAATAGCATAGAGTGGCACAATAAATACCCAAAGCTAAAGATTGATGTTGAAACTCAAGCTTATATTAGACAAGTAGGGATGATTAAATATCGAGACTAATAATTATTTTATTAAATAAGAAAAAACCCCCTCCTAATATAATATAAGAAAGTCCAATAGTGCGGGAAATCAAAAAACCTTTTGATTGTTTCTGTTGCTGATGGTAATAGAGATCTAATGTTAGAATAAGTCCACCTGTGATCAACATCAATATTACAAAATATAGAGAATAAATAAAGTTAAAGGTTGTTATTATTAATTCTAGCATTAAGATACCTCCTGTTTAATAAGTAATATACATTCTTTGCGACTAAACTATGTAAAGACATTCTTTATTATTCAGAAAAATTATTGACAGTGATAAAATAATTTGTTAATATAGTAGACGTCGCTTGAGAAGAAGATTTATTTTGAGATAAGAAATTAATTTTCTTGACAACAGACATTAAATTTGTTAATATAGTAGATGTCGCTTGAAAAGAGAAATCACTTTCTTGGGACAAGCAAGAAAAAACAGAAAAGGTCTTGACAGTGATAAACTAATTTGTTAATATAGTAAATGTCGCTTAAAAAGACAAGAGACATTTGGTCTTTGAAAACTAAACAATGTAGAGTTTTGACTATCTAAGTCAGTTTCAAACTCTTATCCTTTATTCGGAGAGTTTGATCCTGGCTCAGGACGAACGCTGGCGGCGTGCTTAACACATGCAAGTTGTGCGAGAAAGTTACCTTCGGGTAACAAGTAAAGCAGCGAACGGGTGAGTAACGCGTAAGTATCTACCTTTAAGTCTGGGATAACTCTTCGAAAGAGGGGCTAATACCAGATATACTCCTTTGGAGGAAAGATGGTATTACTATTGCTTAAAGATGAGCTTGCGTCCCATTAGCTAGTTGGTGAGATAACAGCTCACCAAGGCAACGATGGGTAGCCGACCTGAGAGGGTGATCGGCCACACTGGGACTGAGACACGGCCCAGACTCCTACGGGAGGCTGCAGTGGGGAATCTTCCGCAATGGGCGAAAGCCTGACGGAGCAACGCCGCGTGAGTGATGAAGGCCTTAGGGTCGTAAAGCTCTGTCTTTAGGGAAGAACACTTTAGTAGTGAATAACTGCTAGAATTGACGGTACCTTTAAAGGAAGCCCCGGCTAATTACGTGCCAGCAGCCGCGGTAACACGTAAGGGGCTAGCGTTGTCCGGAATTACTGGGCGTAAAGGGTACGCAGGCGGTCTAGCAAGTCAGAGGTGAAATCCATTGGCTTAACCAATGAAGTGCCTTTGAAACTGTTAGACTTGAGAGCAAGAGAGGAAGATGGAATTCCTGGTGTAGTGGTGAAATACGTAGATATCAGGAAGAATACCAATGGCGAAAGCAGTCTTCTGGCTTGACTCTGACGCTGAGGTACGAAAGCTAGGGTATCAAACGGGATTAGATACCCCGGTAGTCCTAGCTGTAAACGCTGGATACTAGGTGTTGGAGGTTCAACTCCTTCGGTGCCGTAGTTAACGCTTTAAGTATCCCGCCTGGGGATTACGACCGCAAGGTTGAAACTCAAAGGAATTGACGGGGGCCCGCACAAGCGGCGGAGCATGTGGTTTAATTCGAAGCAACGCGAAGAACCTTACCAGAACTTGACATCCCTGTGATCGTTCTTTAACAAGAACTTTTCCTTTTGGAACACAGATGACAGGTGGTGCATGGCTGTCGTCAGCTCGTGTCGTGAGATGTTGGGTTAAGTCCCGCAACGAGCGTAACCCCTATTCTTAGTTGCCAGCATGTAGTGATGGGGACTCTAAGAAGACTGCCGCGGGAGCAACGCGGAGGAAGGTGGGGATGACGTCAAGTCATCATGCCCCTTATGTTCTGGGCTACACACGTGCTACAATGGTTTATACAGAGGGGAGCGAAGCCGCAAGGTGGAGCAAATCCCCAAAAGTAGACCTCAGTTCGGATTGCAGATTGCAACTCATCTGCATGAAGCTGGAGTCGCTAGTAATCGTGGATCAGAATGCCACGGTGAATCCGTTCTCGGGCCTTGTACACACCGCCCGTCACACCACCCGAGTTGGGGGCACCAGAAGTCACTGACCTAACTTTTAGAAGGAAGTGCCGAAGGTGTGCCCGATAAGGGGGGTGAAGTCGTAACAAGGTAGCCGTACCGGAAGGTGCGGCTGGATCACCTCCTTTCTAAGGAGTTAAACACGAAGATAGTCAATCCTACATTGTTTAGTTTTGAGAGACTGAGAAGTCTCAATTGCACCTTGAAAACTGCACAATAGCGATTAATCTAGATTAAACTAGTAAGGGCGTATGGTGGATATCTAGGCGCTAGAAGCCGAAGACGGACGTGGCAAGCTGCGATAAGCCTTGGTAAGCTGCAAACAAGTGATAATCCAGGGATTTCCTAATGAGAGCACTTAACATGGTAACCCATGTTATCTTAGAGCTAACTAGAATAACTCTAAGAGGGTAACGGGGCGAACTGAAACATCTTAGTAACCCTAGGAAAAGAAAGAAAATCGATTCCCTAAGTAGCGGCGAGCGAAAGGGGAAGAGTCCAAACTGTAATAGTGTATAAGCTTATGGGCGTTACTATTACAGGGTAGTAGGTCTATTATGATACTACCATAAAAGTATCATAGATATCTTTTTAGTTAATTGAAGTAGTTGGGAAGCTACACCACAGATGGTAATAGTCCAGTAGATGAAAACTAAAAAGGGTCTAAATAGCACCTGAGTACCATGAGTCACGTGGAACCTCGTGGGAAGCAAGGAGGACCATCTCCTAAGGCTAAATACTAACTAGCGACCGATAGTGAACCAGTACCGTGAGGGAAAGATGAAAAGAACCCCGGGAGGGGAGTGAAATAGACCTTGAAACCATATGCTTACAAGCGGTCAGAGGGCGTATGTGCCTGATGGCGTGCTTTTTGCTTAACGAACCGGCGAGTTATGTTAAGTGGCACAGGTTAAGCCAAAAAGGTGAAGCCGAAGCGAAAGCGAGTCTGAAGAGGGCGTAAGTCGCTTAGCATAGACCCGAAACCGAGTGATCTATCCATGGCCAGGATGAAGCATGTGTAATAGCATGTGGAGGTCCAAACCGCATTGACGTTGAAAAGTCATGGGATGAGCTGTGGATAGGGGTGAAAGGCCAATCGAACTCGGAGATAGCTGGTTCTCCCCGAAATAGCTTTAGGGCTAGCCTTAAGATTGCTATATTGGCTGTAGAGCACTGATTGGACTAGGGGCTTACCCAAGCTACCGAATCCAGTCAAACTCCGAAGGCTGATATAGAGAACTTAAGAGTCAGACTATGTGGGATAAGCTTCATAGTCGAGAGGGAAACAACCCAGACCGCCAGTTAAGGTCCCAAAGTGTAAACTAAGTGGCAAAGGAAGTGAGACTGCCTAGACAACCAGGATGTTGGCCTAGAAGCAGCCATTCATTTAAAGAGTGCGTAATAGCTCACTGGTCGAGTGGTCTTGCGCCAAAAATATACGGGGCTTAAGTTTACCACCGAAACTGCGGATTGGTTAATCCAATGGTAGGGGAGCATTCTATACGGGAAGAAGTAGTACCGAAAGGAGCTATGGACTGTATAGAAGCGATAATGCCGGTATGAGTAACGAGAAATAGGTGAGAATCCTATTCGCCGAAAGTCCAAGGTTTCCTGAGCAAGGCTCGTCCGCTCAGGGTAAGTCGGGTCCTAAGCCAAGGCCGAAAGGCGTAGGTGATGGATAGTCGGTTAAAAATCCGACACTACCTATTAGCATTTGAGTGAAGAGGTGACGCAGGAAGATAGGTTTGCCTGAGAACGGTATATCAGGTTGAAGCATTAAAGAGGATGATTTAGGTAAATCCGGATCATCATTAACTCTAAGGTGTGACCAGGAGTTTCTACGGAAACGAAGTAATTGATTCTCCACTGCCAAGAAAAACCTCTAACAAGTTAGTAGGTACCCGTACCGTAAACTGACACAGGTGGACTAGATGAGAATTCTAAGGCGCGCGAGAGAACCTTCGTCAAGGAACTCGGCAAATTAGCCCCGTAACTTAGGGAGAAGGGGTACCTCATTAGCGTTATGCGCAAAGAGGTTGCAACAAAGAAGCTTAGGCGACTGTTTACCAAAAACACAGGTCTCTGCTAAGACGCAAGTCGAAGTATAGGGGCTGACGCCTGCCCGGTGCTGGAAGGTCACGGGGAGATGTTGGGAACTTTGTTCTAAAGCATCGAACTTAAGCCCCAGTGAACGGCGGCCGTAACTATAACGGTCCTAAGGTAGCGAAATTCCTTGTCGGGTAAGTTCCGACCTGCACGAATGGCGAAACGACCTAAGCACTGTCTCGACGAAGGACTCGGTGAAATTGAAGTGTCTGTGAAGATGCAGACTACCCGCGACTGGACGGAAAGACCCCGTGGAGCTTTACTGCAGTCTGATATTGAATTTTGGTACACTATGTACAGTATAAGTGGGAGGCTTTGAAATCGGCACGCTAGTGTCGATGGAGCCATCATTGGGATACCACTCTTATTGTGCCGTGATTCTAACCAAGCGCTATAATCTAGTGCTGGGACAGTTTCAGACGGGCAGTTTGACTGGGGCGGTCGACTCCTAAAGAGTAACGGAGTCGCCCAAAGGTTCCCTCAGTGTGGTCGGAAATCACACGTAGAGTGTAAAGGCATAAGGGAGCTTGACTGCAAGACATACAGGTCGAGCAGGTACGAAAGTAGGGCTTAGTGATCCGATGGCTAAGAATGGAATTGCCATCGCGCAACGGATAAAAGTTACCCCGGGGATAACAGGCTTATCTCCCCCAAGAGTTCACATCGACGGGGAGGTTTGGCACCTCGATGTCGGCTCGTCGCATCCTGGAGCTGGAGCAGGTTCCAAGGGTTGGGCTGTTCGCCCATTAAAGCGGCACGCGAGCTGGGTTCAGAACGTCGTGAGACAGTTCGGTCCCTATCCGTCGTGGGCGCAGGATATTTGAGAGAAACTATCCCTAGTACGAGAGGACCGGGATGGACGTACCGCTGGTGGATCAATTGTCAACCATTGGCATTGTTGAGTAGCTAAGTGCGGAACTGATAAGCGCTGAAAGCATCTAAGCGTGAAGCAGATCTCAAGATTAGATATCCCATGGAATAATCCAGTAAGACCCCTGATAGACTATCAGGTAGATAGGCCAGAGGTGTAAGTGTGGTAACACATTAAGCTGACTGGTACTAATAGAGCGAGGGTTTAATCTAGAATGACTATTGTGCAGTTTGAAAGTGTAATAAAATATTCTGGTGGTGATTGCGGAGGGGTAACACCTGTTCCCGACGAACACGGATGTTCTAGTGTCCTAAGTGGCACAGGATGTGCCGGTTCGAAGGACCATCTCGAACACAGCAGTTAAGTCCTCCAGCGCCGATGGTACTATAGGGGCAGCCTTATGGGAGAGTAGGTCGCTGCCAGAATCAATTGAATTATTTCTTGACAGTTAGTAATTAATAGTATATAATACTCCTTGTGTTAATAAGGATAGACTATTAATGGGGTGTCGCCAAGTGGTAAGGCACAGGACTTTGACTCCTGCACTCGTTGGTTCAAATCCAGCCACCCCAGCCAATAAAACTAACAATTTAACTAGGCCCCCATCGTCTAGTGGCCTAGGATACCAGGTTTTCATCCTGGCGGCAGGGGTTCGAATCCCCTTGGGGGTACCAAGTTTACTATTTGAAATAGATTAAGTTCTTTTTAAACTATTCAGTTAATATTGTGGGCGAATAGCTCAGTTGGGAGAGCACCTGCCTTACAAGCAGGGGGTCACAGGTTCAAGTCCTGTTTCGCCCACCATTGAAATAATTGACAATGTACAATTGAGAATTGACAATTAAAGACGATAATCATAGGTAATGATTTGATTTTGAAGTTAGAAATTAATTGTAAATTGTTTATTATCAATTGTCAATTTGTTTTATTGTGGGGATGTGGTGTAGTTGGTTAACACGCCGGCCTGTCACGCCGGAGATCGCGAGTTCGAATCTCGTCGTCCCCGCCATAATGCTGACGTAGCTCAATTGGCAGAGCAGCTGACTTGTAATCAGCAGGTTACCGGTTCAACTCCGGTCGTCAGCTCCATTAGATGGGCCATTAGCTCAGCTGGAAGAGCACCAGACTTTTAATCTGGGTGTCGGAGGTTCGAGTCCTCCATGGCTCACCATATAAATATATTGAATGAGCGGGAGTAGCTCAGTTGGCTAGAGCACCAGCCTTCCAAGCTGGGTGTCGCCGGTTCGAGTCCGGTTTCCCGCTCCATTATCGGAGCATGGCTCAGTTTGGCAGAGCACCTGGTTTGGGACCAGGGGGTCGCAGGTTCAAATCCTGCTGCTCCGACCAAATTGTTTTTTGAGAGTCCCTTTTAGAGGGGGCTCTTTTGTATTTTAAAGGAATGATAATTTTTTTATTTAATTATAAGTAATAGCTTTATTTATAAATTTGTATTAGTAAGGTTAAGATAATTATTGTATAATTAAAGGAGGAGTCAAGATGAAGGTTGATATTAAGTACTTAGCTTTATTTTTTCTTATCGTTATTCTTCTTGGAGGTTTATTTTTAGGTGGAATTATTTATGCTATAGCTAATAATTTTAGAGAAAATGAGCTTTTTAAAGAAAGCATTGCTGTTATTAATATTAGCGGGCCAATTGCAGCAGGCAGTAGTGGTGGTGTTTTAAGTGATGCTCAAGCTAATTCTTATCGAATTATGCAGTATATTAATCAGGCTAAAAATAATGAAATGGTAAAGGGAATATTATTAAGAGTAAATACTCCCGGTGGTAGTTCAGCGGCATCTGATGCTATATATAAGGAATTAAAGAAGTTTAAGGCTACAGGAAGGCCCATAGTAGTTTCTATGGGGGATATAGCAGCTTCGGGAGGATATTATGTTTCAACTGCTGCGGACCAGATTTATGCAAATGGTAATACTATTACTGGAAGCATCGGGGTTATAATGAAATTTACTAATTTAAAAGAATTGTATAATAAAGTAGGGATTAAACCTGTAACTTTCACTAGTGGTCCTTATAAAGATATAGGCAGTCCAAGTCGAGAGTTAAGTAAAAAAGAAAGAAATATTATACAAAAAATGATTAATGATGTTTATCAACGCTTTGTTGATGTAGTAGTAGAGGGGAGAAACCTTTCTAGAGATGAAGTAAAGGATTTAGCAGATGGTAGAATTTATACTGGAGCCCAGGCAAGAAGGTTAGGTTTAGTTGATAAATTGGGGACTTATTATGATGCTATAAATGCTACTGCTAGATTAGCAAATATTGAGGGCCAACCAAACTTAATTCATTACGGCCAAACGTCTCCACTAAAGCGACTAATAGGTTCTTTTCAAGAAGTAATTAGTTATACTTTATTTAAGGGAATGATTAAAGAAAATATAAACTTGGAACATGATAATTTTAATTTTTTTTATAACTACTTTTTACAGCAAGGAAGTAGGGATAATTTCAAGCGGGTACAATTAAATTATTAGAATAAACTTGAATTTATGTTAATAGTATTGTATAATAAATTTTAAAATAAGCTTAAGATAAAATTAAAAATCAATTAAACACTATGAATTGGAATAGTAGATTTGCCTTTCATTTAGAGAGAGTCGACGGTGCTGGGAGTCGATATGAAAGAAAATCAAATCCGCCTAGGAGTGGCTAGTGAGTTAAGCTAGATCGGTGATGCCGTTATCATCATTAGAGTGGATCATCTTGGTCAATTAGGGTGGTATCGCGAGAATTAATCTCTCGTCCCTAGCAATCTAATTTTAGTTTAGATTGTTATGGAGGGGATTTTTTACTTTAAATGAGTAAAAATATTAATATTTGAGTATTGAGAAGGAGGATAAGAGTATGAAGGAGAAGAGAACTTTAATGTTGCCTGGGCCAACACCAATTCCAGAGCATGCACGTCAAGCTGGAGCACAAAAGATAATAGGTCATCGTGAAAAGGAATGTGAAGATTTATTAAGAGAAGTAACAGAGGGGTTAAAATATGTGTTTCAGACTGAAAATGATGTTCTAGCTTTAACCTGTTCTGGAACTGGAGGTCTAGAAGCTTCTATTGCTAATACCCTATCTAAAGGTGATAAAGTATTAGTTTTATGTACAGGAGCCTTTGGTGAGCGATATGCTACGATTGCAGAACGGTATGGAATAGATGTTGAACGCATGAACTTTCCTTGGGGAGAAGCAGTGGATGTAACAAGAGTAGAGAAGAGATTAGAAGAGGATACAACAGATGAAATTAAGGCCATTTTGATGACTCATAATGAAACTTCTACAGGTGTAATTAATCATCCGCAACCGCTAGGCGAATTAGCTGAGCAATATAATTGCTTATTATTAGTTGATGCAGTCAGTTCTTTAGGTGGGATTGAACTAAAGACAGATGAGTGGGGAGTAGATGTAGTAGTAACTTCTTCTCAAAAAGCACTAATGACTCCACCAGGATTATGTTTAGTCAGTGTTAGCCCAAAAGCCTTAAAGGCTGGAGAAGATTCAGATTTACCTAAATTTTATTGGAGTTTTAAACGGGCCAAAGATCGTTATGATAGAGATACACAGACCCCATCTACTCCAGCACTTTCAACTTTATATGTATTACGTGAAGTATTAGCTGAAATAAGAGAAGAAGGATTAGAGAATGTATTCAGACGGCATAAAGTAGTTGCTAAAGCTATTCGTCAAGCAGTTCAAGCTTTAGGCTTAGATGTATTAGTAAAGGATGAAAAAATTGCTTCTAAAACAGTAACTGCTATTAAGTTACCAACTGAAATAGAGTTTACTATTTTACGGCAACGACTAAAAGATGAACATAACGTTTATGTAACTGGTAGTAAAGGTAAACTAAAGGGAGATTATTTTAGAATTGGTCATTTAGGGAATGTTAGTCGAACTGACGTATTAGCTACTATTTCAGCTTTAGAGTTAGTTTTACAAAAGGAAGGATTAGAAGTTGAATTAGGCACAGGTTTACAGGCAGCCCAAAAAGTATTTTTAGAGGAGGAGAGAAGATAATGAGAATATTAGTTAGTGATCCACTTTCTCAAGCAGGTATGGATTTATTAGAAGAGAATGGGGTTGATGTTACTTATAATACAGAGTTATCTTATGATCAGTTATTAGAGGAAATCGGTAACTATGACGGAATTTTATTACGTAGTATGACCCCATTAAACGAAGAGGTATTAAGTCAAGCCGATAATCTAAAGGTAATTGCTAGGGCAGGATCTGGTTATGATAATATTGATTTAGATGCTGCATCAAAAGAAGGAATTGTTGTTTTAAATACTCCTGGAGAGAATACTATTTCTGCAGCTGAACAGACAATGGCTTTAATGTTAGCTATATCCCGTAATACTGTTCAGGCTAACCAAGCTCTTCACAAAGGAGTTTGGGATCGAAATAAGTATATGGGAGTAGAAGTTAATGATAAGACCTTAGGAATTATTGGTTTAGGTAGAGTAGGAGGAGAAGTAGCTAAGAGAGCAAAAGCTTTTAATATGGAAGTTATAGCTAATGATCCATATATTCCTGAAGAGAGAGGAGAAAAGCTAGGAGTAGAACTAGTTAGTAAAGATGAGCTATATCAACGCTCTGATTATGTTACTATCCATACTCCATTAACTGACGAGACAGATCATATCTTTAATAAAGAGACATTTGCCAAGATGAAAGACGGAGTTAGAATAATAAACGCAGCTCGAGGTGGATGTATTGATCGGTTTGATTTATATGATGCAGTTGAAAGTGGTAAAGTTGCAGCTGCTGGTTTAGATGTTCATGAAGAAGAGCCACCAGGTAAGGATTATAATTTATTAGAATTAGAAGATAAAGTGATTTTAGCCCCCCACTTAGGTGGTACTACTGTAGCGGCTATGGATAACGTAGCTATTGAGGCTGCTAAGCAGGCTCTAATGGTATTAAATGGTGAGCCACCAAGAACGCCTTTGAATATTCCTCGTTTACAACCTGAAGAGATGGTTAAACTAAAACCATATATTGATTTAGCAGATAATTTAGGACAATTTTATGCTGGCTGGAATGAGGAAAGAATTGAAGAAATTGAGATGATCTATGAGGGGCAAATAGCTGAATATGATTTAACACCGGTTACTAAAGGGGTATTACAAGGACTATTAAATCCTATTTTAGATGAAGAGGTTAATAGTGTAAATGCTGAAATGGTTGCTGAAGAAAGAGGAATTAAGGTTTCTCAAACTACAAGTAATACAAGTGATGACTATTCTAGTTTAATTACGCTTAAAGTAAAGAGTGAATCTCAAAAGAAAGAACTTTCTGGCACAATATTCCATGACACACCTAGAATTGTAGCTATTAATGGTTATGATGTTGATATTGTACCTCAAGGAACAATGCTAGTTACTGATCACCAAGATCAGCCTGGGATAGTAGGGCAAGTAGGAACTATCTTAGGAGAGAATGAAGTTAATATTGCTAGTATGCAAGTGGGGCGAGACAATGCTGGTGGTAAAGCAATTATGATTTTAAATATTGACCAGGAAATTGATGCTCAATTAAAAGAGAAATTATTAAATATAAATGGGATGTTGGATATCAGTATACTAACCGTAGCTGACTAAGGTTTAAAAGGAGGACAAAAATGTTAGATTTAGGATTTGTTAGAGAAAATATTGATTTAGTTAAGGAAGTATTAGATCAGCGAGGAACTGAAGCACCAATTAATGAATTTACTGAAGTTGATAATAAAAGAAGAGAATTAATTCAAGAGGTAGAAAAAT
The DNA here is from genome assembly GCF_000328625.1 of Halobacteroides halobius DSM 5150. NCBI lineage: Bacteria > Bacillati > Bacillota > Clostridia > Halanaerobiales > Halobacteroidaceae > Halobacteroides > Halobacteroides halobius. The sequence continues at coordinate 25,714 of NC_019978.1, forward strand.
TACAACAAAAAAGAAATAAGGAATCCACTAAAATTGGTCAATTAAAAAGGGAAGGTAAAGATAAGGAAGCAGAAGAGATAATTCAAAAGATGGGCCAAGTTGCTGATGAAATTAAAGAATTAGAAGGGCAAGTAAAAGAGTATAATCAGCGATTAGATGAAATTATGCTTAGAGTTCCTAATATTCCCCATGAATCTGTTCCTGTTGGAAAAGATGAATCAGATAATGTTTGTAACCGTAAGTGGGGTAAACCAACAGAGTTTGATTTTGAAGCTCAAGCTCATTGGGATTTAGGAACAGCACTTGGTATTTTAGATTTTGAACGAGGGGCCAAGGTTTCTGGTGCTAGATTTACATTTTTAAAAGGAGCTGCAGCTAAGTTAGAGCGAGCTTTAATCTCTTTTATGCTTGACATTCATACTCAAGAACATGATTATAATGAAGTTTTTCCACCATTTATGGTGCATAAAGATAGTATGTTAGGCACAGGACAGTTACCTAAATTTAAAGAAGATGCCTTTAAGGTTGAAGGGACAGATTATTATTTAATCCCTACTGCTGAAGTACCTGTTACAAATATGTATCGTGGTCAGATATTAAATAAAGAGGAATTACCAATTTATCATGTAGCTCATAGTGCTTGTTTTAGAGCAGAAGCAGGAGCTCATGGTCGAGATACACGAGGGATTATTAGACAACATCAGTTTAATAAAGTTGAGATGGTTAAATTTGTTGAACCAGAAGATTCCTATGATGAGTTAGAAAAATTAGTTAAAAATGCAGAAACTATTCTTCAGAGATTAGAATTGCCATATAGAGTAATGGATATGTGTACTGGTGATTTAGGATTTACTGCTGCTAAAAAGTATGACCTTGAGGTTTGGATGCCAAGTTATGATACTTATCGTGAAATCTCTTCTTGTAGTAACTTTGAAGACTTTCAAGCAAGAAGAGCCGGAATTAAGTATCGACCAAAAGCAGGGGCCAATACTCGCTATGTTCATACTTTAAATGGATCTGGTTTAGCAATAGGTAGAACAGTAGCAGCACTTATGGAAAATTATCAAAATGCAGATGGTAGTATTACTATTCCTGAAGCTTTACAGCCTTATATGGGTGGACAAAAAAGAATTAATAAAGAATAACAACTAAATTAATGCACAATAAGTAATATTATTTAAATACTAAATTTAAACTGACTAAGGGAATAGAGAGGGAAGGCTCTTTATAGCATATATGGAGGTTGTTTATTATGAATAAGGCAGATGAAACTTTTCCAAAAGATTTTTTATGGGGTGGAGCTACTGCTGCTAATCAATTAGAAGGGGCTTATTTAGAAGATGATAAGGGACTTTCAACAGCAGATGTATTACCTAATGGTTCCTTAGGTGAGATTGATGAAGATGCTGGTGAGGAATGTCTTTATCATGAAGGAATTGATTTTTATCATCGTTATAAAGAAGATATAGAATTATTTGCTGAAATGGGATTTGACTGTCTTCGGGTATCAATAGCTTGGACTAGAATTTTCCCTAAGGGCAATGAGGAAAGTCCTAATCAAGCCGGATTACAATTTTATGATAATTTATTTGATGAGTTGCTAAAATATGATATTGAACCAGTAGTGACTCTTTCTCATTATGAGATGCCGTTACATTTAGTAAAAGAGTATGGTGGTTGGAGAAATCGAAAGTTAGTTAAATTCTTTGAACGTTATGCTAAAGTTGTATTTGACAGATATAAGGATAAGGTTAAGTACTGGTTAACTTTTAATGAGATTAATGCTATTTTCCATACTCCTTTTAATGCTGGAGGACTGATCTTAGAAGATGGTGAAAATAAAGAAGAGATAAAATATCAGGCTGCTCACCATCAATTTGTAGCCAGTGCTTTAGCTGTTAAAGCTTGTCATGAAATTATTCCTGATGCCCAAATAGGAAGTATGTCACTTGCTATTCCATTTTATCCCTATACTTGTGATCCAGATGATGTTTTAAAAGCAATGAAGAGAGAAAGAGAGTTATTTTTCTTCACCGATGTGCAAGCTAGAGGATACTATCCAAGTTATATGGACCGTATCTGGGCAGAAGATGATATAGATATTGAAATGAAGGAAGAAGATGAAGTGATTTTAAAAGAACATACAGTAGATTATGTAGGGTTTAGTTACTATATGAGCTGTGCAGTTAGTACTTTTCCTGAAGATAAGGAGCAGGTTAGCGGAAATATTGTAGGCGGAGTTAAAAATCCATACTTAGAAACTACTGACTGGAGTTGGCAGATAGATCCAAAAGGTTTGAGATATATTGCTAATCGATTATATGATCGGTATCAAAAACCATTATTTATAGTAGAGAATGGATTAGGTGCAGTAGATGAAATAGAAGAAGATGGCAGTATCAATGATGATTATAGAATTGATTATTTAGAAGCCCATATTGAACAGCTAGGAGAAGCTATTGCAGATGGTGTTGACTTGATGGGCTATACTAGTTGGGGTCCAATTGACTTAGTTAGTGCTTCTACAGGAGAGATGAAAAAACGGTATGGCTTTATCTATGTTGATAGAGATAATAGTGGTGAAGGAACATTAGAAAGAATTAAGAAGAAAAGTTTTGACTGGTATAAAGAGGTTATAGCAAGTAATGGAGAAAAAGTAATACCAAAAGAAAAGTAGCTTTAAAGTAAATTTTTTCTTGACATCTTAGTTTGAAACTAGTATAATGGTGATTGTTGAAAATATGGAGGGGTGTCCGAGTTCGGTTTATGGTGGCAGACTTGAAATCTGCTGTGCGTTTATGCGCACCGTGGGTTCGAATCCCACCCCCTCCGCCATTATCAATTTACAATTAACAATTGTTAATTGTAAATTGTAAACCAAAGAATAAATTCAGTTTGAAATTAAGTTTAAGATTAAATTCACCATAAAATTACTAGTAATAATTTATGGTTTAACAGTTACTCAAGCTTAGTCCCTATTATTTTATTTATTCTTTATTAATTGTGATTTATTATTTGAACTTAATTGTAATAAATTGTTCATTGTCAATTCTCAATTGAATAACGTGGAGAGATACCCAAGTGGCTGAAGGGGCGGGTTTGCTAAACCTGTAGTAGGGCATCAAGCTCTAGCGAGGGTTCAAATCCCTCTCTCTCCGCCAATACTTAAGATTACATCCCTAGCGGGATGTTTTTTATTTTTTGGTTAAGTAATATTTAGAAGATTTTCTATTTTAATTCTCAGCTTGTAGATAGCTATAAACTATGGTAATATAATAATGAAATTATTTGTTAAAAAAATAACAAAAGGGATGGTAGCATGAACGAAATTACAGTTTGTGTTGGCAGTAGTTGTCACTTAAAAGGAGCACCGCAGATAATAAAGAAACTCAAGAAACTAGTCAGAAGATATGATTTAGAGACTGAGGTTAACTTGAGTGCTTCTTTTTGTTTAGGGTGTTGTACAGAAGGAGTAATTGTAAAATTTGATGAAGAAATTATAACTAATGTAAGTCCAGATAATATAGTGGATATCTTTTACTCCCAACTTGAAGGAGAGATATAAATGGGGATTATTACACTGACTGAATCTGATTGTAAGGATTGTCATCGTTGTATTAGAAATTGTTCTCTAAAGGCAATTGGAAATAAAGGAGGACAATCAGAGGTAGTAGAGGATAAATGTATTTATTGTGGAGAATGTATAGAAGTTTGTCCGCAAAATGCTAAAGAAGTTAGTAATCAATTAACTGAGTTAAAAAAAATATTAGAGGGTGAAGAATTGATAGCTAGCTTGGCCCCTTCTTTTGTAGCTGCATTTGATTGTCAACCTAATCAGTTAGTGGCAGCTTTAAAAGAACTGGGATTTAGTGCAGTAGAGGAGACTGCTAAGGGAGCAGAAGTAATTACTAAACATTATAATCAACTATTAACTAAACGAAATAAACCACTTATATCAGCTTGTTGTCCTGCAGTAGTGAATTTGATAGAAAGACATTATCCAGAATTAATTCCTTATTTAGCTCCTAGTATTTCTCCTATGGTTGCTCATGGGAAGATGATTAAAGAGAAGTATACCGATGCTAAAGTTGTTTTTATTGGCCCTTGTATTGCCAAATTAGATGAGGTGAGTTGGGATAGTTCTAAAGAAGCTATTGATTTAGCTATTACTTTTGATCAATTACAAGAATTACTAATCCAATCGCAAATAGATTATAAGAATTTAGAACCAGTAAAAAGAAATAATTCTATATCATCCTGGGCTACTGCTTTTCCAGTAGAAGGTGGAGTTTTAAAGAGTGCTGAATTAAACACAGATTTTAATAGTGATATATTATCTGTATCAGGGTTAGATGAATGTATTAATACTTTTCAGGATTTGTTAGCTACAGAAATAAGTCCTAGATTTATTGAAGCTATGGTCTGTAATGGAGGATGTATTAATGGGCCAGGTTTATCATCTGAATTAGGTGTTAATGCTAGAAGAGAAAAAATAGTTAATTATACACAAAATATAGTTAAACAGAAAAAAAACCAACACCGGTTAGATAGCAATTTAAAGCGTAGTTATACAAACAAAAAAGCTGAAATAGATCTACCAACTGAGAATCAAATTAAATTAATCTTATCCCAAATAGGCAAATTTAGCCCAGAAGATGAATTAGATTGTGGAGGGTGTGGTTATAATTCTTGTCGAGAAAAGGCAATAGCAGTCTATCAAGGGTTAGCTGAAAATAGAATGTGTATCCCTTATATGAAAGGTAAATTAGAGTCATTAGCGGATATAATAGTGGAAACTTCTCCTAATGCAATTATTGTAGTTGATAAGGATATGGTTATTCAAAAGTTTAATCCTCAAGCAAATAAGCTTTTTAATCGAAGAGATGAACTAGCAATTGGTAATAAACTGCATCGCTATCTTGATCCCCAGGATTTTATTAATGTAGCAGATAGTAAAAAATGTATTTCTAGAAAAAAGGTTGAGTATAAGCAGTATGATGTGATTGTAGAAGAAGCAATCTTTCCCTTACCAGAGTATGATTTGATAGTAGGGATTTTAACCGATGTTACAGAACAAGAAAAGCATAAAGAGAAGGTAGCTAAGATGAAAGAGACGACTTTAGAAAAGGCTAATGCTGTGATTAATAAACAGATGAAAGTAGCTCAAGAGATTGCTGGATTATTAGGGGAATCAACTTCTGAAACTAAAGCTATTTTGCATGAAGTTAGAGAATTAATGAGGGAGGAGCGGTAGTGATGCACGTAGAAACTAGTGCTGCTCATGTTTCTAAGCATGGTGAAGAGTTGTGTGGAGATAATGTTCAGGTAGTAGGTAATGAAGATGCTAAGATTATAGTCTTATCTGATGGATTAGGTAGTGGAGTTAAGGCTAATATTTTATCTACTTTAACAACTAAGATAGCAAGTGGCTTATTAGAAAAAGGAATTCCTATTGAAGAAGTTGTTGAAACTATAACCCAGACATTACCTGTTTGCCAAGAACGACAGTTAGCTTATTCAACGTTATCTGTATTAAAGGTCTTTAATGATGGTAGATGTTATTTAGTTGAGATAGATAATCCATCTTCTTTTTTAATTAACAAACAAGGTCAAATTACTAAGTTAGAGATGAATGAAAGACAGGTTGGTGACAAGGAGATTAAGGAGGCTCACTTTAAACTTAAAGAAGATGAGATGATAATGTTAGTTAGTGATGGAGTAGTACATGCTGGAATTGGAGGTTTGCTTAATTTTGGTTTGGGTTGGGATGGGGTAGCTAAGCATTTAGAAGATTATATAAAAAAGTATGAAAGTAGTAATAAGATTGCTCAAAAATTAGTAGAACTTTGTGAAGCTTATTATTGTATGGAACCAGGGGATGATACAACAGCAGTAGTTGTAAAGTTTAGATCACAAAGGAAGATTACCCTTTTTACCGGTCCACCTAAAGAGAAAGAAACGGATAAAGAAGTAGTAGACAAATTAGTTTCTAGTGATAGTAAGAAGGTGATTTGTGGAGGCACAACAGCACAAATTGTTGCTCGAGAATTAGATCGAGAATTAGAGGTTGAGTTAAGTTATCATGATCAAGAGGTACCTCCTATTTCCAAGATGGAGGGGATGGATTTAGTAACTGAAGGATTGCTGACTTTAAGTAAATGTTTAGAACGACTTAAGGAGGCTGATTGCCAAGAAGATTTACCTGTTAAAGAAGATGGAGCAACTAAATTAGCTAGATTATTATTAAAAAGTGATCAAGTAAAACTACTTGTAGGTCAAGCGGTTAATTCTGCCCACCAAAGTTTAAAGTTACCGCAGGAAATGGCGATCAGAAAACAAATTATTGAAAAGTTAGTTAAATCTTTAGAGAGACAAGGAAAAGAAATTCAAATAAATTGGTTTTAAAAGGAGGGCCGAAGATGAAATTAAAGGTTTGTATTGGGACACCTTGTCATTTAATGGGAGCACAAAATTTGATTTCGGCGGTGAAAGAATTTAGTCACAAGAAAACTATTAAGCTTGATATAGAAGCAGTAAATTGTTTAGATAACTGTAAACAAGCACCAGCAGTAGAGTTAGATGGGAAAGTCTATGCTCCTTCTACTCCCCAAGAATTAATTGAGTTGATTGAAAACAGGTTATAAATTGAATAAGTTTATAAGGAGGCTAAATAATGACTAATGATGTATCAGGAATCACTAAATTAAGACGCAAACTGTTTAGTAAAGTGGCTGAATTGGCTTTAAATAATAATTTGAGAGCTGAAGTTAATAATCTAGCGCAGACAGTAATTCCTGAGGAAGGATTAGGATATAGATGTTGTGTGCATAAAGAGCGAGCAATTGTTAAGGATAGAATTAAGTCAGCCTTAGGTTTAGAACCTAATGGAGAAGTATCAGATTTAAGTGCAGCAGTTGACCAGGCGTTAGAACTAGATGATTTAACAGGGCCAACTGTCAATGTATTAGATATTGCTTGTGATAGGTGCCCCTTAGATAAATATAGAGTTAGTGATGCTTGTCGAAACTGTGTGGATCATAGTTGTATGAATGCTTGTCCCCAAGATGCAATAGTAACCGTACAAAATAGGGCTTATATTGACCAGGAGAAGTGTATTGAATGTGGTTTATGTAAACAGTCATGTCCTTATAATGCTATTTTAGAGATGACTCGTCCTTGTGAATCTGCATGTGGAGTTGATGCTATTGAAGCCAATAATGATCGACAGGCTAATATTGACCCAAAACATTGTGTTTCGTGTGGAGCCTGTATTGAATCTTGTCCTTTTGGAGCTATCACTTATAAATCACAGATTTTACAGGTTGCTAAAATGTTAAAGAAAGAGAAAACGATAGCTGTTTTAGCCCCTTCTTTTGTAGGACAATTTGGGCCACAAGTAACCCCCAACCAAATTAAACAAGGGTTAACTAAATTAGGTTTTGATAAGGTTCATGAAGTAGCTTTAGGGGCAGATATTGTAGCTATTGAAGAGACAAAAGAGTTATTAGCTAAGGTACCAAAAGAGCAAGAATTTTTAACAACATCTTGTTGTCCTTCATTTTTTACCTTACTTAAGCAGGAGTTTCCACAGTTAATTGAGAAATCATCTAGTACAGTCTCTCCAATGGTAGCTATAGCTAAAGTATTGAAAAAAGAGTCTTCAGATGCTAAGATAGTATTTGTTGGCCCATGTATTGCTAAAAAAGATGAAGGATTAGCTTATAATGAAGTTGATGCTGTATTAACTTTTGAAGAATTAGGAGCTATGTTTGTTGGGGCAGGAATTAATTTAGTTCAATTAGCAGGGGATAATAAATTTAAAGAAGCATCAGATGCTGGAAGGACTTTTGGTAGAGCTGGAGGATTAGTAAAGGCAGTTACTGGTTCAGCTACAGAACTTGAACCTAAGATAGAATTTGAAGCTATTCAGGCTGAAGGGTTAGAAGAATGTACTAAAACTTTAAGATTAGCTCAAGCAGGACAATACCAAAACTACTTTATTGAAGGGATGGGTTGTACTGGAGGTTGTGTTGGTGGTCCAGCTGCTTTAATGAATAGTAAATTCACGACTAAACAAGTTAATGATTTTGGTTCTAAGGCACAGATTAACGAAGCTATAGAAAATAAGCAAGCCCAAGAGATGATAGATAAGTTAGGAAGTGAAGAATTTCATCGTCAAAAGTAGGAGGAGTATAAATGGTTGAAAAGAATGGAGAGTCAATTGTCATCCCTAGTGCTGTAATTAAAAGATTACCTAAATATCATCGGAATTTAGAAAGTTTACTTGATAAGGGAGTAGAAAGAATTTCTTCACGAGAATTTGGCAAAATTGCTGGTGTTTCTGCTCCACAGTTACGTCAAGATTTGAATCACTTTGGTAATTTTGGACAACAAGGATACGGATATAATGTTGAGAATTTATATAATGCTCTTTCTAAGATTATGGGGATTGAAAAAAAGAGTAATATGGTTTTAGTAGGAGTTGGGAATATAGGTCAAGCATTAGTCAACTCCACTGATTTTACAAAGCGTGGTTTTTATTTATCAGCTATTTTTGATATTAATCCACGGTTAGTAGGAATTAAAATTAATGGTTTAGAAGTTAAAGATGTCAGTCAATTAGAGAATTATATTACAGAACATAAAATTAAAATTGGAGTTATTGCAGTACCAGAAAAGGCTGCTCAAGAAATAGCTAACAAAATGGTTAGAGCGGGAATACAAGGAATCTGGAATTTTGCTCCTGTTGATTTAAAATGTCCCCAAGAAATAAAAATAGAGAATGAACATCTAACTGAAGGTTTGTTGAGACTTTCTTTTAAGATCGATGAATGATATTTTTTTCACAATAAGTCTTGACAACTAAAAGGAGCTATGCTATTATTTAAGTGAAGATAAGGGTGAGTATCAGTCTTGAGGGCTGTTTTTTTACAAGATAATGTGAATTAAAACACAAACTTATTTATTTTTTCTTTTGCTTGTTAAAAAAATAACAATAATAAGGTTATAAGGAGGAGTTAGAAATGGCTGTTCAAGAGAAAGAGGTTCAACATAGGTCAGAGGCTCAAGAGATGGTTGATGGTTTAATTTCTAAGGCGCAAAAGGCACAAAAAGAATTAGCTCAGATGAATCAAGAAGAGATTGATCAAATTGTCGAAGAAATGGTTTTAGCTGGTGTAGATAAGCATATTGAGCTAGCTAAGTTAGCAGTAGAGGATACTGGTATGGGGGTTTATGAAGATAAGATAGCTAAGAATATTTTTTCTACTGAATATATTTATAATGATATTAAAGATAAAAAGACAGTTGGAGTATTAGAAGAAAATAAAGTAGAAGGTACTGTTAAGATTGCTGAACCTGTTGGTGTAATTGCTGGTATCACTCCAACAACCAATCCAACTTCAACTACCATGTTTAAGGCTTTAACTGCCTTAAAGGCTGGAAACTCAATTGTATTTAGTTTTCACCCAAGTGCTTTAGAATGTAGTGCTAAATCAGCTCAGATTTTACATGATGCTGCAGTTAAAGCAGGTGCTCCTGAAGGTTGTATTAGTTGGATTAGTGAACCTTCTTTAGAAGCTACAAATGCATTAATGAAACATGATGGTGTAGATATGATTTTAGCAACTGGTGGAGCCGGGATGGTTAAGGCAGCTTATAGTTCTGGTACTCCTGCATTAGGTGTTGGCCCAGGTAATGTGCCAGCTTATGTAGAGAAATCTGTTAATTTAAAGCAAGCAATTAATGATATAGTAATGAGTAAATCTTTTGATAATGGTACTATTTGTGCTTCTGAACAAGCGATCATTCTTGATAAAGAGATTGCTGAAGAGGCTAAAGGATTATTAGTCCAAAATCATTGTTATATGTTAGATGAGAAAGAAATTAAAAAGGTAGAAGAAGTTGCTATAGATAAAGAAAGAAATGCTATGAGTCCTGAGGTTGTAGGACAGTCAGCTACTAAGATTGCCCAGTTAGCTGGAATTGATGTTCCTAAAGATACAGTTGTGTTAGTTGCTCCTATTAATGGGGTTGGCCCAGATTATCCTTTATCTAGAGAGAAGTTAAGTCCTATCTTAGCTTTAATTGAAGTTGAAGATTCTGATGAAGGAATTCAAAAAGCTATTGAAATGACTGAATTTGGTGGATTAGGACACTCTGCTGTAATTCATTCTAATGATGATAAAGTGATTGAAGAGTTTGGTAACAAACTGCAAGTTGGTAGAGTTATTGTTAATGCTCCAAGTGCTTTAGGTGGTATTGGAGATATTTACAATAATTTTGCGCCATCATTAACTCTAGGCTGTGGAACATTTGGTGGTAATGCAGTAAGTGAAAATGTAACTGTAGATCACCTATACAATGTAAAGACAGTTGCTAAACGGAAGACTGAAAGATTATGGGTTAAAGTACCACCTGAGATTTATACAGAAGCAGGATCATTAGCTAAATTAGCTGATGAAGAAGGAAAAAAGGCTGCAATTATTACTGATCAAGTAATGGTTGATTTAGGCTATGTAGATCAAGTGACTGAATATTTAGAGGAAGCTGGAGTAGATTATAGAGTCTTTGATGAAGTTGAACCTGATCCTTCTGTTGAAACAGTAATGAAAGGGAAAGACTTTATTGAAGAGTTTGGAGCAGATACTATTATTGCTCTTGGTGGTGGATCTCCAATGGATGCTGCTAAGGGAATGTGGTTATTCTATGAACATCCAGAAGCTAAATTTAGAGATTTAAAGCTTAGATTTGCTGATATTAAGAAGAGAACTTATGAATTTCCTAATTTAGGAGAAAAAGCAAAGTTTATTGCAGTACCAACAACTAGTGGTACTGGTTCTGAGGTAACTGCTTTTGCTGTAATTACTGATAAGAAGAATGACATTAAGTATCCACTAGCTTCTTATGAATTGACTCCAGATATGGCAATTATTGATTCTGATTTAACTATGACTGTGCCAGCTAGTGTAACTGCTAATACTGGTATTGATGTTTTAACTCATGCTATTGAAGCTTATGTAGCTACTTTATCTTCTGATTATACGGATGCTTTAGCTTTACAAGCTATTAGAATGGTTTTTAAGTATTTACCACGTGCTTATAAGAATGGTCAACAGGATAGAGAAGCTAGAGAAAAAATGCATAATGCTTCTTGCATGGCAGGAATTGCCTTTACTAATGCTTTCTTAGGTATTAATCACAGTTTAGCTCATATTTTAGGTGGAAAATTCCATATTCCACATGGATTAGCTAATGGAGTATTAATGCCCCATGTAATTAGATATAATGCTGCGACACCTACAAAGTGGGCTATTTTCCCTAATTATAGATATCATAAAGCAGATGAGGAATATGCTGAAATTGCTAGAAATTTAGGGTTGGAGGCTAATACGCCAGAAGAGGGTGTAGAAAATTTAGTTGAAGCTATTAAAGATCTGATGAAAGAATTAGATATGCCATTAACAATTGCTGATTGTGATATTGAATGGTCAGATTTTGAAGAAAAGATTAGTGAAATGGCAGATGTAGCATTCAATGACCAGTGTACACCTGCTAATCCACGTAAACCAAGAGTAAGTGAGTTAGAAGAAATTTATAAAAAAGCTTATGGTGATAGAAAGTAGTATAATAAACAGGGCCAACCTTAAGGTTGGCCCTGTTTATTATAGATTGTTTAATTGGTCAAGAATTATATCTTGAGTTCTGGCCTGTTCTTTTGAAACATCTTTTATTAACTGATCTTCCTTTTTATCTTCTTTGATTTCAAAATCATCTTCTTTAAGGTTCTTAATTACATAACCTAAGACTTCTTCTTTTAAGTCTTGCTTTTTCTCATGTTTTATTTCTTGATTTGTATTTTTATTTACTTTTTGTTCAGACTTGTATAATGAAATAATTAATTTTCTAATAAACTCAGTTTTGCTTCCAGCATGATTATAATATTTATCTTTAAGCCAGCTTAGAGCTTCATTAGGCATATTTTTATTAGAGAAGGTGACATCAATTCTTAGTTTGAAGTCATCATTTATATCCATAGTACCTTACTCCTTTTGTTCTTTATTATAAATTGTTTCAGCCCTTAATAGATAACCTAAAACATTTGCGAGCTGAGGATTAGGAATAGCTTGTATACCAATCCTACCAAACTCTTTTTTAAGGAATGGGGCTAGTAGTTTTGCTCCTCCTCCAACGATTAGAATTTGATTGATTAGACTAATGAAGTCTCTCCATTCATTTCTAGTTGCCTTAAAGATCTCTCTAGCTAACTCTTGATAACATTTATTAACAATATCTCTAATCGATTTTTCTTCTTGATTATAAGTGATAGTATCTTGTTGATTTACTACTGCACTTCTAATTAGATTTTCGTCTATATTTAGGTTGTTACTCACTGCTCTAAAAACATTAGACATTCCAATATCGGAGCTAAAAGGAGATTCATTAATTATTTCCCCACAGTTGTAAGCTAGTCCATCTGTTGTTCTTCCTCCTACATCAATGATTGCTATTTTATCTCGCATTATATCTGCATTATTATCTTGATTTAAGTAATATAGTAAAGCTCCAGCAGCTTGAGGAACTACTACTATATCATTTATTGTATAGCGAACAGTTACTTCTTTACCATTTCTAGCGGTTATTTTACTTTTAAATTTACCTTCGAACCTTTCTTTCATACCTTTTTTATGATTACGGTGATGCTGAATAGGTAACCCGGTTACTAATTTGTCTATATAAATCCTATTAGCATTAGGATAAAGAGTTGATAGCCCAGCTAATAATTTAGCTAATTCTTCTTCTGATTGATATTTGTTTACTTCATAGTTAGAGCCACCACTCTCTAATTGGTTGACTATATAATCTCCTACCATAAAATCGTACCACTCATCATTTTTATCTTGGACTTCAATTAACATTTTTTCTTTAGAAAAGCTTTGGCCCAGACCTAACTCCTTTTTATCGATTAGACTAGTTGTTCTTTCTTTAGCTAAACTAGGAAAAGTTAAAGGCTTTTGATTAGAGTCTTTCATTTGATTTGTAATCAGCTTACATGTATCATAGCCAGAATCCCATCCGCAATAAGAAACATTTACACCAATACCCATTATTAACACCTCTTCAATATTTTTACATTACATTTTAATTATAATTAAAAGATTAGCTATTAGTCAATAGAAAATTCGATTTTTTCGGAATAATGCGTAAAAATTAGATTTAAAAATGAACTTAAACTTTATATATCCTACTTTTTCGTAAAAAGACGTAATAATTTAGGAAAAATTACAGAAATAGCAATTTGACTTATCAAAATCATTATGCTAAAATGGTAAATGTCGCTTGAGAAAGGCATTCCCCAATGTCTTACAAAGATTTTTAAAAAATCTTGACAAGCTCATTAAAGTATTATATACTAATTAAGTGTTGTGGAGGGGTGTCCGAGTCCGGTTTATGGTGGCAGACTTGAAATCTGCTGTGCGTTTATGCGTACCGTGGGTTCGAATCCCACCCCCTCCGCCATTATCAATTTACTATTGATAATCGGCAATTGGAGACCAAAGAATAATAATTAAAGAAAGAATAATAAATTCAGTTTGAGATTGAGTTTAAGATTAGATTCACCATAAAATCACTAGTAATAATTTATGGTTTAACAGTTACTCAAACTTAGTCTCTATTATTTTATATTTTATTTATTCTTTATTAATTGTGATTTATTATTTGAACTTAATTGTAAATTGTCCATTGTCCATTTTCAATTGAATAGCGTGGAGAGATACCCAAGTGGCTGAAGGGGCGGGTTTGCTAAACCTGTAGTAGGGCATCAAGCTCTAGCGAGGGTTCAAATCCCTCTCTCTCCGCCAATAATATTGTGTGCTCGTGGCTCAACTGGATAGAGCGTCTGATTACGGATCAGAAGGTTGGGGGTTCAAATCCTCCCGAGCACGCCATTTTTATTTAATAAGGTGGTTGAATGAAAAATAATGATCGATATTATATGCAATTAGCTTTAAAAGAAGCCCAAAAAGCATTTAATAAAGATGAAGTGCCTATTGGTGCTATTATTACTAAAGAGGATCAGGTTATAGCTAAAGCTCATAACTTAAGAGAAAGTCTACAAGATCCCACGGCACATGCTGAAGTATTAGTAATTCGTAAAGCTAGTGAAGTTATTAATAGTTGGCGGTTGATAGATTGTAGTTTATATGTTACAATAGAGCCATGCTCAATGTGTGCTGGAACATTAGTACAATCAAGAATAGATAACTTAATTTATGGTGCTACGGATCCTAAAGGAGGAGCTGCTGGAACCATATTTAATATAGTAAATGATAGAAGATTAAATCATCAGTTAAATGTTAAGTCTGGTATATTAGAAGAGCAATGTAGTCAAATTATGAAAAATTTCTTTAAACAATTAAGATAATGTGGAGAGGTGTCCGAGTCTGGCTTAAGGAGCTCGCCTGGAAAGCGAGTAAGGGTTTACGCCCTTCGAGGGTTCGAATCCCTCCCTCTCCGCCCTTGATGCAATAAATTGGTAGATAGTTGTTATAATTTGGCATTGACTTATTGCTTAAAATCTGATACAATTTAAATTGATGAGAATGAAATAGTAATAGAGGCTTATAGCCTTTATATAAATTTGGTCGTGCTAGACGGGGGGGTAGCGGTACCCTATAACCTGCAATCCGCTTAGCAGGGTTGAAGTCTACTTTAGCCTATTTCTTGTAAGGTCTGGCTTAAGTAAGTGGCGTTGACGATTGGGTCTTACGCAACGAAGCGTTGTGAATTCCGTCAGATCCGGAAGGAAGCAGCGGTAAGCAAATGTCTTCGTGTGCCGTAAGGTTGCCTGGTTCGAGCTAACTGCTTAAGTAACGCTTGGAAGAAATTGGTGAGGGTAGATGCACGACCTTTAGTATTTTATAATGGGGGTAATATATAAATGGCCTATGTTTCACTTTATCGTAAATGGCGACCTCAAGACTTTTCAGATATTGCTGGTCAACGAAGTGTAGTAAAAACATTAAAAAATGCTATAAATATGAATCGGATTGCACATGCATATCTTTTTTGTGGGCCAAGAGGGACAGGGAAGACAAGTACAGCTAAAATACTATCTAAAGCATTAAATTGTGAAGAAGGTCCAACAATAAAGCCTTGTAATGAGTGCATAGCTTGTACCAAAATAAATAATAATAATTCAATTGATGTAATTGAGATTGATGCTGCTTCTAATCGAGGTATTGATGAGATTAGAGAGCTTCGAGAAAAAGTAAAATTTTCTCCAACTGAAGGAAATTATAAGGTATACATTATAGATGAAGTACATATGTTAACTACGGAAGCTTTTAATGCTTTATTGAAGACACTAGAGGAACCACCAGATTATGTTATTTTTATTCTGGCTACAACAGAACCTCATAAATTATTACCAACCATTCTATCTAGATGCCAGAGATTTGACTTTAGTCGCTTATCGATCACTGATATTAAAGAAAGATTATCTTATATTTGCCAACGAGAAGAAATTGAGGTATCTGAAAATGCTTTAACAACGATTGCTCGTAATGCTGAAGGTGGAATGCGTGATGCTATTAGTATTTTGGATCAGACTATTTCTTTTAGTGGTAGTGAAATTAAAATAGATGATGTAGCGGCTGTATTAGGGATGGTTGGACGGGATGTTTTATTTAAGTTAATTAAGGTAATGAACGACCAAGATGTAGAAGCTGGTTTAAAGTTGATTACTAAAGTTATTAATGAAGGAAAAGATATAAAACAATTTGTTAATGATTTAGTTTACCACTTGCGTAATTTATTATTAGTTAAAGAATGTCAAGGTGCTGATAAATTATTTGATTTAACTGATGATACTTGCGAAAGGTTAAAGAAACAAGCGAAGCAATTAAGAAATTCGCAATTATTACGTTGGGTTGAGATTTTAAATGAATTAGATTATAAATTAAAACAGACTAATCAGCCTAGAATTATTTTAGAAATGGGAATAGTAAAGTTAATCAAGCCTGCTACAGATAAATCATTAACTACTATTTTAGATAGAGTTACTAGGTTAGAAGAGATAGTTAAGAGTGGGCAATTAGTTACTAATAAATCTACTAAAGAAAAAGTTACCGAGGAAAAAGAAATCTCTGCTAATGAAATTACAACAAATGATAACCAAGGGGCAACTAAGAAACCAAAAGAGAAAAAACAGGTTGCTGATTCATTTGATGAAGGAGAGGTTACTTTAGAACAAGTAAAAGAACAATGGGACCAAGTTTTAGATTACTTAAAATCTCAACAGATAATGACTTTGCATGCAGTTTTAAAACATAATACCCAATTAATTAAACTTGAAGATAAGAAATTATTTATTCGATTAGAGAAACCAAGTGATTTTTATAAAGATACCCTAAAAAAAGGTAAGAATACTTTGGTAAAGATTCTAAAGAAATTTTTAGGGGTTCACTTGCAGGTTAAGTATGATTTTTCTAGAAGTAATAGAAGGAAGCATAAAAAGAACGATGATAAAAACCAGGAAGTTTTGAATCATCCTGTAGTTAAAGAAGCAGTAAAAAAGTTTAATGGTAAAGTTGTTAAGGTGGAGAAAGTAAACTAAATTATTTATCCAGGAGGATGATAATTATGGATATGAAGAAAATGATGAAGCAAGCTCAACAGATGCAAAGTAAGATGAGTAAGATGCAGGAACAATTAGCTGATGAGACAGTAGATGCTTCAGTTGGTGGTGGAGTTGTAACTGTTACAGTTAATGGGAAGCAAGAAGTTGTAGATATTGATATTGAACCTGATGCTGTAGATCCAGATGATGCAGAGATGTTAGAAGACTTAATTTTAGCAGCTACTAATGAAGCAATGAGAAAGGTACAAGATATGGTTGATAAGAAAATGGGGCAGTTAACTGGTGGTATGAATATTCCAGGAATGTTTTAAGGAATTTAAGGTATGAAATATTACGCTCAACCATTATCTAAACTAATTGGTCAACTAACAAAACTACCAGGGATAGGAACTAAAACAGCCCAAAGGTTAGCATTTTATATTTTAAAGATGGATCAAGAATCAGCTAATGATTTAGCTGATTCTATTTTGGATGTGCAAAAAAATTTAATTTACTGTTCTGTTTGTCATAACCTAACTCAAGATGATCCCTGTCCTATTTGTAGTGATCTCAAACGAGACCAAACAACTATTTGTGTGATAGAAAAAGTTGAGGATATTATAGCTATGGAGAAGACAGGAGAGTATAAAGGGTTATATCATGTATTACATGGTTCGATTTCCCCAATGGATGGGGTTGGCCCGGATGATATTGAAATAAAAGGGTTATTATCAAGGATTCAATCTAGTGATGAAGATATAGAGGAGATTATTTTAGCTTCAGACCCTAATGTTGAAGGTGAAGCAACTGCCATGTATATTTCTAAACTCCTTAAGCCTTTTGATGTAAAGGTGACTCGGATAGCTCATGGACTACCAGTTGGAGGAGACTTAGAGTATGCAGATGAAGTTACTTTATCTAAGGCTTTAGAAGGGAGAAGAGAGATCTAATATATTAGACCAGAGCTGGTTTTTCGGTGTCTGGTCTTTTTTTATTTAAATCATTTTATTACAGAATTGTTTGAAGATTATGATGTTTGACTGGTTATATTAATTGTAGTATACTAACAATGTGTATGAATTAGAGTGGAATATTTTTAAAACAGGGAGGGGAAATAATGACAAAAAAAATGAAAACTATGGATGGAAACCAAGCTGCTGCATATACGTCTTATCCGTTTACTGAAGTAGCTGGTATTTATCCTATCACACCATCATCTCCGATGGCAGAGTATGTTGATTTATGGGCTTCAGAAGGTAAAGAAAATTTATTTGGAATGCCTGTTAATGTTGTAGAAATGCAATCAGAAGCAGGAGCTGCCGGTACAGTGCATGGTTCTCTACAAGCTGGTGCATTGACTACTACTTATACTGCTTCTCAAGGTTTATTATTAAAGGTTCCTAACTTATATAAGATCGCTGGAGAACTATTACCAGGGGTTGCACATGTGGCTTCTAGATCAATAGCTACACAAGCATTATCAATCTTTGGTGATCACCAAGATGTAATGGCTGCTCGTCAGACTGGTTGTGCTATGTTAGCAAGTGGATCAGTACAAGAAGTTATGGATTTAGGTGGAGTTGCTCACTTAGCTGCAATTGAAGGAAGCTTACCTTTTATCCATTACTTTGATGGATTCCGTACTTCTCATGAAATTCAAAAAGTTGAAGTTATGGATTACGATGTATATGATCGTTTACTAGATAGAGAAGCTGTACAAGACTTTAGAGATAATGCTTTAAGTCCTGAACATCCAGTAACTCGTGGTTCAGCTCAAAATGATGATGTATACTTCCAAGCACGAGAAGTTCAAAATAAATATTATGATAGATTACCTGATATTGTTGCAGATTATATGGATGAAATCTCTGAAGAGACTGGTCGTGACTATGCTCCATTTGTATATTATGGTGCAGAAGATGCAACTGATATTATTGTTGCAATGGGGTCAGTAACTGAAACTATTGAAGAAACAGTTGATTACTTAGTAGATCAAGGACGTAAAGTAGGTTTAATGACTGTTCACTTGTATCGTCCATTTAGTGCTAAGTACTTCTTTGATCAGTTACCAGAGACTGTTGAAAGAATCTCTGTATTAGATAGAACAAAAGAATCCGGTTCTGAAGGAGAACCACTATACTTAGATGTTAAATCAATCTTTTATGATAAAGAGGATGCTCCAACAATTGTTGGTGGACGTTATGGATTATCTTCTAAAGATACTACTCCAGCGCAAATTATTTCTGTTTATGATAACTTGGCAGGAGAGGCCAAAGATGACTTTACAATTGGTATTGAAGATGATGTAACTAACTTATCTTTATCAGTTGAAGAAGAGGTTAATGTATTATCTGATGAGGTTACAGAAGCATTATTCTTTGGTTTAGGTTCAGATGGTACTGTAGGTGCTAATAAGAATACAATCAAGATTATTGGTGATAGTACTGACTTATATGCGCAAGGTTATTTTGCTTATGACTCTAAAAAGTCAGGTGGAGTAACTCGTTCTCACTTAAGATTTGGCCCAGACCCAATTCGTTCTACTTACTTAGTGTCTAATCCAGACTTTGTAGCTTGCTCTACTGATTCATACTTAGGTAAATATGACATGTTAAGTGGGCTAAGTCAAGGAGGAACATTCTTATTAAATACAGTTTCTGATGCTGAAGAGATTATAGAAGAGATGCCTAATAGTGTTAAAAAGAAATTAGCTAAAAAAGATGCTAAGTTCTATATCATTGATGCTATTACTTTGGCTGAAGAAATTGGATTAGGACATCGGACAAATACTATTATACAATCTGCATTCTTTAAGTTAAATGAGCAGATCATGCCTTATGACAAGGCTCAAAAACTAATGAAGGAATATGCTGAAAAAGCCTATGGACGTAAAGGTAAAGAGATTGTAGAAATGAACTGGGAAGCTATTGACAAAGGTGCTGAAGGTTTAGTAGAGATTCCAGTTGATTCAGCTTGGGCCAATTTAGAAGCAAAAGAAACTGTTTTAGAAGCAGATAAGGACTGTGAGAGCTGTCCAGACTTTGTTAAGAATATTGCTAAACCAATTAATGCAATTGAAGGATATGACTTACCAGTTTCTGTATTTGAAGATTATGCAGATGGTACAATGATCAATGGTACTGCTGCTTATGAAAAACGTGGTATTGCTAACTCTGTTCCAGAGTGGAAAGAAGATAACTGTATTCAATGTAACCAATGTTCTTTTGTCTGTCCTCATGCAGCAATTAGACCATTTTTAATGGATGAAGAAGAAAGAGCTAATGCTCCTGAAGGACTTGAAACTATTGACCCACTTGGTAAAGGACCAGAAGGATTAAAGTATCGATTACAAGTTTCACCTCTAGACTGTACTGGATGTGGAAATTGTGCTGATGTATGTCCTGCACCAGAAAAAGCATTAGAGATGGTTTCATTTAAAGAATCTATGGATGCTGGTGAAGCAGAGAATACTGAATATATGTATAATGAAGTAACATATAAAGATGATATATCATCATCAACTAATGTTAAAGCTTCACAGTTTGCTAAGCCATTATTTGAATTCTCTGGAGCTTGTGCTGGTTGTGGAGAGACTCCATATGTTAAATTAGCATCTCAATTATTTGGAGATAGAATGACAATTGCTAATGCAACTGGATGTTCTTCTATCTATGGTGGTTCTTATCCAGCAACTCCATTTACTAAAGATGATGATGGTAGAGGTCCAGCTTGGGCTAATTCATTATTTGAAGATAATGCTGAATTTGGCTTTGGTATGAGAGTTGCTTCTGAAACTATTCGTGATAGAATGGAAAATATTATGGTTAATACAATGGATGAAGTAGAGTCTGAATTAAAAGACTTATTTAATCAATGGATTGACAACCGTAATAGCGGAGCTAAGACTAAGCAATTAAAAGCTAAGTTAGTCTCTGCATTAGAAGATAGTTCTTGTGAAAAAGCTAAAGAGTTATTAAATCTAAAAGATTATATTGTAAAACAGTCTAACTGGATGATCGGTGGAGACGGTTGGGCTTATGATATCGGTTATGGTGGAGTAGATCATGTACTTGCTAGTGGTGAAGATGTTAATATTTTAGTAGTAGATACACAAGTTTATTCTAATACAGGGGGACAATCTTCTAAGGCTGCTCCGTCTGGTTCTATTGCTAAATTTACTGCTGCAGGTAAGTCAGGTAAGAAGAAGGATCTAGCTGCTATGGCTATGACTTATGGTGATGTCTATGTAGCTCAAGTTTCTCATGGTGCGAGCCAATCTCAAGTATTAAAAGCTATGATAGAAGCTGAAGCTCATGATGGTCCATCACTTATAATTGCTTATTCACCATGTATTAACCACAGAGTAAAAGGTGGATTAAGTAAGGCTCAAAGACAAGCTAAGTTGGCTACAGAATGTGGATACTGGCCAACATTTAGATTTGATCCTTCCTTAGCTGAAGAAGGTGAGAATCCATTCCAAATCGATTGTAGCGAGCCTAAATGGGATCAGTATTATGACTTCTTAATGAGTGAGAGACGTTACTCTCAATTAGAAAAGATTAATCCAGAAGAAGCTGATGAATTACTTCAGGCTAATAAAGAGCAAGCCCAAGAGCGATGGAGAATGTATCAGCGTTATGCTGCAATGGATTATTCTTTAGATTCTGATGTAGATTCTGATACAACAAAAGCTGAAGATGAAGTAGCAGCTACAAAAGAATAAAGTTCAATTTAAATTTATTAAGGCAGTGGATATATATCCACTGCTTTTTTTAATTTTAAAATATTGACTAATATTTTTTATTAGATAAAGCCATGATATTAATAAAGATTGCTTTATTATAAAAAATGGAGGTAATACTATTATGGCTTTTGAAATCATAGCTAGAGTATTGAATGATTCTAGTTTGTCCACGAGGGTAGATGAGAAATTAGAAGAAGAGATAATAGAAGCACAAGAAGAGTTTAATAAGGCTCGAAAATATTTCGATTCTGTATCTGACCCAGATTTGATTGACCATGCTATTTATCGACTGAAAGCAGCAGAGAGTAAGTATACATATTTGTTAAAGAAGAAAAAAGATGTATAGAAATAATTTATGCTTTGTTACTCTATTAATTATCTAAAATTTATTTAGGTTGTATATATTTATATTGAAAAAGGTATTATAGAAAAGGAAAGGATATCTATTATTAAGTCGGATTTATTCTTTAATATGAAAGGAGGAACATAGATGGCAAGCTTAACTGAAATTCGTTGGCATGGTAGAGGTGGACAAGGAGCTAAGACTGCTTCTATTTTATTAGGTAAAGTTGCTGCTAAGACTGGTAAGCATATTCAGGCCTTTCCTGAGTATGGCCCAGAGAGAATGGGGGCTCCAGTATTAGCCTATAATCGAATTAGTGAAGATGATATTACAGTTCACTGTCAGGTAACAGATCCTGGCATTGTTACTGTATTAGATCCAACGTTATTAAATGTTGTAGATGTTACAGATGGTGTTCCGGAGGATGGAACACTAGTAGTTAATTCTGAAGAGGATGTAGCAACAATTAAGGAACAATTAGAATTTGATGGGGATATTTGGGTGCTGGATGCGTATGGCGTTGCTAATAAGGAAATTGGACGTCCATTTCCCAATACTCCAATGTTAGGTGCTTTAATGCAAGCTACTGATTTATTACCATTCGAAAATTTTGTTAAACAAATTAAGGTTGAATTAGAGAAGAAGTTTGCCCATAAGCCTGAAATGATTGATAAGAATGTTGCTGCAATTAAACGGGCTTATAAGGAGGTGGCCAAGTAATGGTTAAATCAGGAGACGGATATAAAGATATTCCCAAAGGTGGTTTAATCTTAGATGCTGGTAATGCTAATAGTTATAAGACAGGTGGTTGGAGAACCAAACGACCATTATTAGATAATGAAAAGTGTATTAATTGTCATTTGTGTTGGATTTTTTGCCCAGATTCTGCTGTTGTTTCTGAGAATGAGGAAGTGACAGGATTTGATTATGACCATTGTAAAGGTTGCGGAATTTGTGCTTATGAATGTCCAGTAAATGCAATAGAAATGGATGATGAGTAAAGAATTCGGGAGGAGGAAATAAAATGTCTAACAAAGTTGCCTTAACTGGTAATGAGATTGTGGCTCAAGCTATGCGTCAGATTAACCCAGATGCTGTTTGTGCTTATCCAATTACCCCCCAGACTGCAATTGTACAGATGTTCTCGCAATTTGTAGCTGATGGGGAAGTAGATACTGAATTTGTTACAGTAGAAAGTGAACATAGTGCCATGAGTGCAACAGTAGGAGCTTCAGCAGCGGGTGCTCGTGCAATGACTGCTACTGCTGCTAATGGATTAGCTTTAATGTGGGAGATTGTTTATATTGCTGCTAGTACTAGATTACCAATTGTAATGCCTGTTGTAAATCGTGCTTTAAGTGGGCCAATTAATATTCATTGTGATCATAGTGATGCAATGGGAGCTCGTGATTCGGGATGGATTCAGTTCTATGCTGAAAATGCTCAAGAAGCTTATGATAATACTATTCAGGCGATTAGAGTTTCTGAGACTGAGGATGTTATGTTGCCTGCTATGGTCAATATGGATGGATTTATTATCAGTCATGCTGTAGAGGATACAGAAATATTAGCTGATGATGATGTACAGGACTTTATAGGAGATTATAATCCTGAACATACTCTCTTAGATTCTGATAATCCAATTACTGTAGGTCCTCTAGATTTACAAGACTTCTACTTTGAACATAAGATGCAACAAGTTGATGCAGTTGCTAACGTTAAAGAGGCTGTATTGGATGTTGCTAAGGATTATGCAGAATTAACTGGTAGAGAGTATGGATTATTTGAAGAATATAAACTAGAGGATGCTGAAATTGCAGTTGTTGCTTTAGGTTCTACAGCTGGAACTGCTAAAGCTGCAGTAAATAATTTAAGAGAGCAAGGTGTTAAAGCAGGTTTGTTAAAGATTAGATTATATAGACCATTCCCTGCAGAAGAAATTGCTGAGGTTTTAGAAGGTCTTAAAGCAGTAGCTGTAATGGATAGGGCAGAGACATTCTCTACAACTGGTGGCCCAGTATTTGCTGATATTAGATCTGCTTTATATGATGCCAAAGCTGATGTTGAAGCAGTTAACTATGTTTATGGTTTAGGTGGACGAGATATTAAAGTTGGAGAGATTGAAACTGTATATAAAAAATTACAAGAAATTGTTAAGACAGGTCAAGTAGAAAGCAGAATTAACCATCTTGGTGTACGAGAATAGGAGGTGTAATTAATGGATTTAAAAGAAATTGCAAGTAAAGGTAATAGATTTAGTGGTGGACATAGATTATGTTCTGGATGTGTTGCTGGACCAGTTACAAGAATGATTATGAATGCTAGTGATAATCCAGCAGTTGTAGGGTGTGCAACAGGTTGTTTAGAGGTTTCTAGTACTATTTATCCATATACTGCTTGGGAGGATTCTTTTATCCACAATGCTTTTGAAAATGTAGCTGCTACAATAAGTGGTGTTGAAGCTGCTTATCGTTCTTTTAAGACCCAAGGTAAGATAAATCAGGACTATGACTTTATTGCTTTTGGTGGAGATGGGGGAACATATGATATTGGATTCCAGTCTTTATCTGGAGCTATGGAACGTGGGCATGATATGGTCTATGTTTGTTATGATAATGGTGCTTATATGAATACTGGAATTCAGCGTTCTAGTGCTACTCCTAAAGGAGCTAATACTACTACGTCTCCGGCAGGTGAAGTGATTCCAGGTAAGCAGCAGTATCGTAAAGAATTAACAGATATTATGGCTGCTCATGGAATTCCATATGTTGCTCAAACATCACCATGGCGACCTCAAGATTTAATTAAAAAAGCCAAGAAAGCTTTTGAGGTTAATGGTCCTGCTTTTCTTAATATATTAGCTACTTGTCCACGTGGTTGGAGAAGTAGAGCCGAACAGGGAATTGAGTTAACTAAAATTGCTTCCGAAACTTGTTTTTGGCCTTTATTTGAGGTTGAGAATGGTGAATGGAATTTAAATTATCAACCAAGTGAAAAAAAAGATATTAGAGAATGGTTAAAGCCTCAAGGGCGATTTAAACATTTATTTGAAGAAGGAAATGAAGCTTTAGTTGAAGATATTCAAGAGCATGTTGATCAGCGTTGGGAATCTATTCTTGAACGTTGTGGTGAAAAGTAAATTTGATTAGAGAAAGGCCAACCTTAGCTAAGGTTGGCCTTTTGTGTGCTCTGTAGTCTATGATGATAGTAGGTGTAAGTCCTGCCTATTCTGGAAGAATGGATAATATGGTTGAGATATTGTGGCACTCACAGACGAAATGGGTGAGCAAACGGAGAAAACAAACGTCAACCTAAGTTAATAAAGAACAGGATATGAAGCCAACAGTAACAGGGTGTTCATTGTGAGATGTAATCTGAAGAGTTTGAGGCGAAAAATCAGTCCGGAACAATATGTGAACCGAAGGTGGCATTCATTAGTGACGATCTACCAAAAGGATGGAGAAGTCCAAAGCTGACTTACAGACCATTGGAGTATGTTAGATTAATGAGTGTGATTATGGTCGGAATGATTGGAATATAGCATAGGTGACCAGAGGATGCTCTAATATGGTCTTTATAGAAATCTATAAAGATAAGTGATGATATAACCTGAATAGGGAAAGTCAAAGCGATGAAATATTAGAGTTCAGAAGCTATCATAGTAGTGAAAAAAAATCAATGAAAGTTGATTACAGTGAAGGATAGCCAGGTTATTGAAGTTTAGAATTGAGTGTTGATGGTATTTAAATCAAAATGGTTTAAACATTGTTAAAGACAATAAGTCTTAAAAGAAATAGCGGACAGAAAATCATAACTGGAAGCGTGATGAATTTAAGAAAACCATGACCTAAGTAGTAGTAAACTAAGAGGTGCGATTGGCGAGAGCTTAGAAGACGTGCTTAGGAATGCTACGAATATAGGGGTTTAGATATTAAGACAGGATAGGAAGAACTGGTAAGTCGTGAGGTAGGATAGGTGAAAAAAAAATTAGTTCGCTATATAGTATAAAAGATTTAGTGACTAAGAAAAGACATTTACATTGTGCAGCTCAGAAAGTTTTGAATAATGGTGGTTGTGGAGGGATTGACGGTGTAGAAGTTGAAGAATTTAGAGAAAATTACACTAAGAATATGAGTGCTTTATATCGCCAGTTAACAGAAGATAGATATGAGCCACAACCAGTTCTAAGAACGTATATCTCAAAAGGAAATGGAGAACAAAGACCACTAGGTATTCCAGTAATTAAAGACCGAATTGCCCAACAAGCAGTGAAACAGATTCTAGAGATACACTTTGAAGAAATATTCTGCGACTGTTCTTATGGTTTTAGACCTAATAGGTCAACCGAAGATGCAATTAAGAAAGTAGAAGAATATAAAGAACAAGGTTATAATTGGGTATTAGACGCAGATGTCAAATCTTACTTTGATACAATAGATCATGAAATTTTAATGGAGCTGATAGCAGAGGAAGTAAGTGATGGTTGGGTATTAGATATTATTAGGTCGTGGCTTACTATAGGTGTCATGACTGAGCAAGGAAGAGAAGAAACAACGGAGGGAACTCCACAAGGAGGCGTAATTTCTCCACTTTTAGCAAATATCTACCTACATCATTTTGATAAGAAAATGAGGTGTCGAGGATATAAGATAGTTAGATTTGCCGATGACTTTATAATTATGGCTAAGAGTAAAGCTAAAGCAGAACGTGCTTTGGAAGTAACTCGCCAGATTATAGAAAATGAATTAAACTTAAGACTACATCCTCGGAAAACAGTAATTACGAATTTTAATGATGGATTTAAATTTCTAGAATTTAAATTTTATAATTGTGATTACAAAAAGCCAAAAGAGAGCTCTATTAAAAGTTTCAAGGACAAAGTAAGAAAGAAAACTAAAAGGAATAGGTCAATAGGAGTAGCTGTAATGATTGATGAGCTTAATTTAATTATTAGAGGTTGGGGTAATAGTTTTCTACTAGGAAATGTTAAAGGACTATATAAAAAGGTTAGATGGTTGGATAAGAATGAGATTACGTTGTTTTATAGAAGGAAAGAAGGCGAAAGGGCAGAATTATCGCCTTCCTAATAAAATATTAAGAGATTTAGGACTAGAATCACTGCTTACCGATGTGCTTTAGACAAGAGTAAAATATACATTTGTGGCAACACAAAGACGATAACTTACTCTCTGTTAAGGAGCAACAATGACCGAAAGCTGTATACGGGAGAACCGTACGTGCAGTTTGACAAGAGGTCCCAGCCGTGAGGCTGGTCCTACTTTATTGTATATTTAAGGGCGCAGAAATTTCAAATGACTTTTTAAATCTTTCAACCAAGTAATTATGAAAAAATCAGAGCAGTAAATCCAGCCAGCAAATAGAGCAGTAATAGGAGCTACTAATACAAGTCCAATACTACCTGTTAAAGTTCTTAGTATTTCAGCAGAGACCATCTTAAAATTAATTATTCTTCTTAAACTTGTATTTTTACTCACAAACAACATTAGTAAAGTTAAGTATCCGCCAGAATAAGCTAAAAGTAAAGTTGTAGTCATAGTTCCAATTACAGCTCTTCCAACATTAAAACCAGATTGGATTAGTTCTTTCATTTCAATATCTGGTTTTTTAAGTTTAATTTCTTCCATGGAAGCAGCAATATCCATTGCAATATCCATAGCAGCTCCTGAAGCACCAATAATTATAGAAGCATAGAAAATATGCTTCATATTAAGGTCTATATGTCCACTAAATAATAAAGTTTGAGAGAAAGGGGCTGTCATTCCACGTAGTCCCATGTTATTACCAAAAACTATTGTAATAACAATTGTTATAAAAAGTCCTGATAATGTTCCAGCTAGAGCTGCTAATCCTTTTCTAGTAAATCCAGCTATTGAAAAAATAATAATACCTGTTAGTAAAACTAATACAAAAGAGGATAAAAGCAAAGGGTTTTGGCCAGCTAGTAAGCCAGGAATTAAAATATTCCAAATAATATATACGCTTGCTACAAAGGAAAATAAAGCTCTTAAACCTGTGTATCCAGCATAAAGTATTAGAATTAATACGAAAAGGCCAAAGAGTAATAATTCCCAATGCTGTCGATATAAATCCACAGCTTTAACTGCAGTAACTTTTCCTTGTTTCTCTTTAATTGAAATTAATATTTCATCTCCTTCTTGATAATAATTATCTATTTCTGCTGTACCAGTAAAGTGATTAGAAGCTTTTAGTTTACTATCGGTATGCCCTCCTTCTAATACTTTAACAGTTAATATTTGATGACCTATATTAGTTACGCCAGAACTTATTACGTTACTGTTATTTGTTTTTAATACGATAGCTTTAGAAAGATTATCTGCTTTATTAATTCTAAGATTATTAATAAATAAGATCGAGATTATTATAAGACTTAAGATTATAATGGTTGTTTTTAAGTTAATTTTTTTCATATAGATTCACCCCATATTTTTTAGAGATATTAGTAATCTATTAGGTGAAGATTATTCATCTAATTAGATAAGAAAATAGCCGGGAAATTCCCGACTATTTTTAACTTGAATTATTTTAAATTTGTTAATTTGAGATCTAATAAATTAGCCATTTCTTTAGCAACTTGAGTATTATCTTTGTATCCACTAAAGTTATTAGCACCAACTCCTGCAGCTGTTAATGGAACTGCAGTTCCTGTATGGGCATAAGTAGTCCAGAATAATCCAGCTCGTGCAGAGACAATTTTAGCTACCATAGCATTAACTGGACTCATCCAACCTGGCATATAATTTACTAATTTTTTGCCTGCATCTGCTAAATTCATTGCTTTTTCAATTTTAGCTTTTTCCTTCGCAGTTAAATTAGTCAATCCATAATCTTTTTTAAGAGAAGTGAAGAATGCTTTTCTATCTCCAGTATAATTAAGTTGATCTAGGGAAGATTTAATTGGAAGTAATTTATCTATATTCAAGAAATAATTGTTTTTAAATCCTAATCCTAAACCACCAGTTTCATGATCACCAGTAACTACAATTAAAGTTTCTTTAGGATGTTTTTTATAAAACCTATAAGCTTTTTGAACAGCTTTATCAAAAGCTAATACATCATTAGCTACTGTAGCAGGACTGTTAGCATGACCAGCGTAGTCAATTCTTCCTCCTTCAACCATCATAACAAAACCATTATCATGTTTAACTAAAGTGTTAATTCCTTTTTGAGTGATTTCTGCTAAGCTTGGAGTAGTATTTGGATTTCTGTCTAGTTCATATGGTAAGTGACTAGCAGTTAAAGGAGCAAAGACTTTATCTCCTTTTTTAGGTTTATAAGCTCTAAAACCTTGTGGATCACCAACAAAAGTCTTATAGTCTTTATCTTTAAATACCTTAACTAAGTTTTTATTATCTTTTCTTTCAGATTTTTTAGCCGTTTTAGGAATAAAGTGTCGGTATCCACCACCAGCTAAAAAGTCAACATTACTTTGAGCAATATCTTCAGCAATTTGATTTGGGTTATATCTACTTTCATTATGGGCTAAGAAAGAGGCCGGAGTAGCGTGAGTTAATCTCATAGTAGAGATTACTCCAGTGCCCATTCCTTTAGCTTCTGCTGCTTCTATAATTGTTCGAACAGAAGTACCATTTGGTAATTGTCCAATCATCCCTTTATTTGTCTTATAGCCAGTAGCTAGAGCAGTTCCAGCTGCAGCTGAATCTGTTACCAATGTATTAGATGCATAAGTAGTATTCATTCCACCCACTGGTAATTTATTCATTGTTAGCTGTGCGTCTTGATTACCTGTCTTAGCTTTTAAGAAGTAACTTGCTAATTGCCTTTGGGAAGCAGCCATACCATCACCAATAAATAAGAATACATATTTAGGTTGTTTATTAGTTTGCTTGGTTTTTACTTGTGATTCTTCTTGAGAGTCCTCCCCAAATATCCACCATGCATTAGTCGGAGTAGAAGTAAGACTTGTTATCAATAAAGCTACCATTGCTACTACTAAGATACTACTTAAAACTTTTCTTTGTTTGAACATTTTTTCTCCTCCTCTTAGATTAGAATAATTAATTTTAAACTTCTTAAGTAGCTAACTACTTAAATGTTACTTTACTTATATATATCTTATACTAAGTTATTTGTTGTATATATACTTATATTCTTTTAATAACTTAGAGGTTAGATGTCTGACGATAACAGATAATAAAAAAGAACTACGATTCTTTAGTAGTTCCTCTACTGTTTATAATTTTTACAGATTAAGCCAAATGATATATTTAATTGAATCTTTAGTTATATTATAAATAAAGATTTTTCAATTGTCAAACAATTTAAAAAATATTATTTCTAATTTACTTTGACATTAGATAATAAACTTGATAAACTTAAAAATAATTAAATAAGCGTATAATCTTAAGAATATGGCTTAAGAGTCTCTACCAGGGAGCCCTAAACTTCCTGACTACCAGTTAAGAAATCCCTAAGTATAGCTAGGGGTATCATCCTTAATTGGTATAGAAGATCTGATATCCTAGTTATATTTAGGGTTTTTTGTATTTAATAATTGTAGGGTTTTGTTTAATACTAATAAAGGGGGAGAAAAAATGAAAGGTAAGTTTACAAAAGAAGGATTAACATTTGATGATGTTTTATTAGTTCCGGCTCATTCTGAGGTATTGCCTAAAGAAGTGGAGACTAAAACTAATTTAACAAAGAATATTAAATTAAATATACCAGTTTTAAGTGCTGCTATGGATACTGTTACAGAGGCTAAAATGGCTATTTCTATGGCTCGTCAAGGTGGTTTAGGAATTATTCATAAAAATATGTCGGTTGACGAACAAGCTGCAGAAGTAGATAAAGTTAAACGATCAGAAAGTGGAGTTATTGTTAACCCATTTTATTTAAATCCTGAGGATGAAATTTATGAAGCTGAAAAATTAATGTCTAAATTTCATATTTCTGGGGTTCCTATTGTTGATGAAGAGCAAAAATTACTAGGAATTATTACTAATCGGGATTTAAGATTTGAAAAAGATTATGATCAACCAATTAAAAATGTAATGACAAAAGAAGATTTAGTAACTGCTCCTGTAGGAACTGATTTAGAAGGGGCCAAGGAAATTCTACAGAAGCATAAAATAGAGAAGTTACCCCTAGTTGATAAGGATAATACCCTTAAAGGATTAATTACAATTAAAGATATTGAAAAAGCAAAAAAATATCCTAATGCTGCAAAAGATGACCAAGGACGATTATTAGTAGGAGCTGCTGTAGGTGTTGGTGGTGATGCTAGAGAAAGGATTTCTGCTTTAGTAGAAGCTGAAGTAGATGTATTAATTATTGATACTGCTCATGGTCACTCTCAAAAAGTAATTGATATGGTAGATGAAATAACAACTAAGTATCCTGATTTAGAAGTAATAGCTGGCAATGTAGCTACAGCTAAGGCAACTAAAGCATTAATTGAAGCTGGTGCTAATGCAGTTAAGGTAGGAGTTGGCCCGGGTTCTATTTGTACTACTAGAGTAGTAGCAGGAGTAGGAGTCCCGCAAGTTACAGCTGTCTATGATTGTGCTCAAGCAGCTAATGATTATGGAGTGCCTATTATTGCTGATGGTGGCATTAAATACTCTGGTGATGTTGTAAAGGCTTTAGCAGCAGGAGCTTCTACAGTAATGCTAGGTAGTTTATTAGCTGGTACAGAAGAGGCACCAGGAGAAAGAGTAATTTATAAAGGTAGAAGCTTTAAAGTATATAGAGGTATGGGGTCTGTAGAGGCTATGAAAGAAGGTAGTAAAGATCGTTACTTCCAAGAAGAAAAGAAAAAATTAGTGCCAGAAGGCATTGAAGGACGAGTTCCTTATAAAGGGGAACTAAAGGATACACTTTATCAATTAATCGGTGGTCTACGTTCTGGAATGGGTTATTGTGGTACTAAAACAATAAAGCAATTGAGAAAAGACGGGAGATTTGTTAAAATTACAGGTGCCGGTTTAAAAGAAAGTCATCCGCATGATGTTACAGTTACTAAGGAAGCACCTAATTACAGTCTTGATCAAGATTAAGTTATTGGCCCTCTAATAGGAGGGCTTTCTTTTTTGTTAGAGAAATTATATTTGTAGTAGTTTAAGTGAAAATTAATTGATATAAAGCTTCACTTTTAATTTACAATTAACAATTGACAATTAGAACCCTTTAAAACCTTTCTAAATCAAGGGTTTATACGATTTTGAAGTTTAATTGTAAATTGTCCATTGTCAATTGCTTTTAATATCAATACTAAAGCACTAGGAGGATTAAAATGTCAGGAAAACTAATTGTAATTGAATCAGGGACAGATGCTAGTGGGAAAGAGACTCAAACTAGAAAACTATATAATAGGTTATCCGATATAAAAGGAAAAGTTCGGAAAATTGAGTATCCTAACTATGAAAGTGCTTCTTCAGCCTTAATTAAAATGTATTTAAACGGAGAATTCGGAGAAAATCCGGGAGAGGTGAATACTTATGCTGCTTCTACATTTTATGCGGTAGATAGATTTGCATCATTTCAAAAAGAGTGGAAAGACTTTTATAATGATGGAGGAATTATTATCGCGGATAGATATACAACTTCGAATATGGTTCATCAGGCTTCTAAATTTGCAAATTTAGAAGAAAAGAGAGCATATTTAAATTGGCTATGGGAATTTGAGTTTGATAAATTTGGACTTCCTGTACCAGATGCTGTTATATTTCTAGATATGCCTCCTGAAGAAAGTAAAAGATTAATGAAACAAAGAAAAAATAATTCACAAGATATTCACGAAGAAAATTATGATTACTTAGTTAAATCATATAATAATGCTTGCTGGGTTGCAGAAGAATATAACTGGCAGATAATAGATTGTCTTCATAACGGGAAATTAAGAAGCATTGAAGATATCCATAATCAAATTTATAATCTAGTAATTAATTTATTTGAGAGCTAAATTTTCTTTTTTTATTGATAGGTGATATAATTATAAATAATAGTAAAATGTTTAATCCCTAAGATAGGAAGGGGATAATATGAAGATTGAAAATAAAACTAAAGGGAATTTTAGGAACTCGGTTGCTGCTAGTAAAAGAATAAATCAAGTACAGGATAAGAACACTACCTTTTTAGAAGAATTAAAACAGGTGCATGGTGAACAGGTTAAAGCTAAATTAGATGATTTATTAGGCATGATTGATAAGCAAGGTGATAAATTAGCTAATCATCGTACCTTTAAAGAGCTAATTGAGTATAAAAAGATGGTTAAGAAATTTATTAAAGAAGCGGTAGAAAAAATGTATAAATTAAAAGAGGATTATAGTCCTCAGCAAGGGAAAGTTCGAACAATAGTTAAGTCTGTTGATAGTTCTTTAGAGGATTTAACGGAGATGATTGTAGATGAACAATCGGCCCAATTGGATATTTTAGCTCAATTAGATGAGGTACGCGGTTTATTAATTGATTTATATAGATAGAGTGGGGTATATTAATAGTTAGATTCTCTTGAAAGGAGAGAATAAGATGTCTTTTAGTGAAGTATTAGGACAGGATTTAGCAGTTTCTATTTTAAAAAATTCCCTTCAACAAGGTAGATTAAGTCATGCTTATTTATTTACAGGAGTTGAAGGGGTAGGAAAGGATACAACAGCTTTTGAATTTGCTAAAGCAATAAATTGCAAGGGCCAAGCTAATGATGCATGTGATAGTTGTATTTCTTGTCGCAAGGCGGCAAGTGGCAATCACCCTGATATCAAGGTCTTAAAACCGGATGGTAGTTCAATTAAAATAGATCAGATGAGATCTTTCCAACAGGAAATTTTATATAAACCATATGAGAGTGAGAAAAAAGTTTATATTATTCATCAAACTGAAAAGATGACTCCGGAAGCAGCTAATAGTCTTTTAAAAACGTTAGAAGAACCACCTGAACATGGAATTATTATACTATTAACAAATAATATAAATCAGTTATTACCAACCGTTATTTCTCGTTGTCAATTAGTGCGTTTTAATAGAGTTTCTAATCATTTAATAAAAAAAAGATTAAGTGAAAATTATAAATTATCGGAGCAAGAAGAAGAATTAATTACTTCTTTAGCTACTGGAAAGATAAAAGAAGCGATTGCTTTAGTAGAAGAGAAAGAAAAATTAAAGAAGCGGGAGGACATTATTAAATTAATCCTTTCTTTTAAAGATTTAGATTGCTTACAAGTATTTAGGATAGTAGAAAAGTTAACTGAATATAAAGACCAAATAGACCAGATTCTACATATGGTTTTAGTTTGGTATCGTGATTTATTATTACTTAAGTTAAAAAAGGAAGAACAGGTTATTAATATTGATTATATGGAAGAATTAAAAGAAGAAGTAGCTATAACTAGTGTAGAGCAAGCAGAAAAAATAATACAATTGGTCGAAGAAACAAAGAATAAGATTAGGACAGTTAATGTTAATCTACAACTAACTTTAGAAGTGATGTTACTAAAGTTAAATCGTCTCAGGAGGTGAAGTCATTAATGGAAGTAATTGGAGTAGAATTCAAAGAAGCAGGTAAAATATACTATTATAAAATGACTAATGATGAATTTAGTGTAGGAGATAAGGTAGTCGCTGAAACTATTCGAGGAATTGAGATTGGGGAAGTTGTTAACCCTTCTAAGATAGTTGATCCAGATAATTTCGGTCATCCTATAGAGTCAATTAAACGGAAAGCTACTTTAAGAGATTTAAAAAGGGCTGAGGAGAATGAAAAGGAAGCTAAGGAAGCTTTTGAGATTTGCTTAGATAAAATTGAGGAACATAATTTACCGATGAGGTTAGTTGATTCGGAGTATACCCTAGATCGAGGTAAGCTTTTATTTTATTTCACTGCTGATGATAGGGTTGATTTTAGGGAACTGGTTAAGGATTTAGCTAGCATTTTTAAGACAAGAATTGAATTAAGACAAATTGGAGTTAGAGATGAAGCTAAAATGCGGGGTGGACTTGGCCCGTGTGGTAGAGTGCTTTGTTGCTCTAAATTTTTAAGGGATTTTGATCCAATTTCAATTAAAATGGCTAAAGAACAGGACTTATCTTTAAACCCCAATAAAATATCTGGAATTTGCGGTCGTTTAATGTGTTGTCTAAAATATGAAACAAATAGTTATAAACAAATTAAAAACGAATTACCTAATGTAGGAGAAAAAGTAGAGACTAACTTTGGTACAGGTAATGTAGAAGATATAAATGTTATTAAGAAAACCCTAAAGGTTGATTTAGGTGATGATGAGAAAATAGAAATAGATTTTGAAGATATAGAATCATGATGTCAAGCTGAATATTAGGGGGTGAAAAGGTGGAAGAGATCATTGGTTTGTTGGCCCATTTTCAAGAACAATTACAGGTTTTAAATGATGACTTTCAAAAAGTAAAAAATACAGTTTATGATATGTATAAAGAAAATGAAAGTTTACGAGAAGAAAATGAAAATTTAAAAAGATTATTATTTGAAAAAGAAGAGGCACAAGAAGAAGGAGTAGATAAAGAAGAAGGTCAACATAACTTATCTCGTTTATATCAGGAAGGTTTTCATGTTTGCCATCTTAACTTTGGAGAGCAACGGGAGGGTAGCTGCCTATTTTGTGCTGGAATGTTAGATGATGAAGAAAATCCTAATCAAATAAAGGAGAATACTAGTGGCTAACCAAGATTTAAAACCTGGAGAACGATTAGATAAATTATTAATTGATGATTTAGAGCTAATTCAAGATCCTAAACATTTTTGTTTTTCATTAGATGCTGTTTTATTAGCTAATTTTGTAAATCCTAAAAAGAAAGACCGAGTTTTGGATTTAGGGACAGGAACTGGAGTAATTCCTCATTTAACTCAGGCTAAATATGATTTACAAGAAGTTTGGGGGATTGATATTCAACAAGAAGTGATTGATATGGCTCAGCGTAGTGCTAAGTATAATAAATTAGAAGATAAATTAAATTTTACTGAAATTGATTTAAAAGAGGCTCTTGAATTTTTTGGTTCAGAAAGTTTTGATTATATTATTAGTAACCCTCCTTATATGAAAGTAGGAAGTGGAAAGGTTAGCCCTAAAAAGGAAGTTGCAATTGCTCGTTATGAGTTAGAATGTAAATTAGAGGACATAGTTAAGGTTAGTAATCAATTGGTTAAGTATGGAGGGAAGGTTGCTTATATTCATAGAGCAAAGAGATTGGCTGAGTTGTTAGCCTTGATGAAAGATTATAATTTAACACCTAAAAGAATGAGACTGATTCATTCATCTAAAGACAGTAAAGCTAAATTGGTATTAGTAGAAGCAGTCAAAGGTGGAGGAAGTGGATTAGAAATAAAAGATCCAGTAATTGTTTATAATAAAAAAGGTAATTATACTACAGAAATAGAAAACATGTATCATCCAGAAAGGGATTAAAATGGCTCACTATATTTATATATTAGAATGCGCGGATAATACTTTATATACTGGTTATACTACAAATGTTAAGAGGAGATTAAAGGAACATAATAAAGGTCAAGGAGCTAAATATACTAGAGGTCGAACTCCAGTAAAGTTATGTTATACTGAAGAATATCTAACTAGAAGTGAAGCCCAAAAAAGAGAGTATGCTATAAAACAATTAAAGCGGCAAGAGAAGTTAGATTTAATTAAGGAGGACGGCAATGACTAAAGGGACATTGTATATATGTGGTACACCAATTGGTAATTTAAAAGATATTACTTTAAGAGCATTAGATATATTAAAAGAAGTTGATTTAATTGCTGCTGAAGATACTCGTAGGACAAGCAAGTTACTTAATTATTATGAAATTAAAACTAAGCTAACTAGTTATCATGAGCATAATGCTGATGATAAAAAGAAAGAACTATTAGCTAAATTGGAAACAAATAATGATATAGCTTTGGTTTCAGATGCTGGAATGCCAGGAATTTCAGATCCAGGTTATAAGCTAGTTAAATTATTAAGAAATGAAGGGATTGAAATTAGAGTAGTCCCCGGGCCAACGGCTATGACTAGTGCTATAGTTAGTTCAGGGTTGCCTACAAATAAATTTAGTTTTGAAGGTTTTTTACCTCGGAAGAAGAGTGAACGGCAAAAATATTTACAGCAATTAAAATCAGAAGAACGAACTATGATCTACTATGAAGCTCCTCATCGTTTAGTTAAAACATTAAAGGATATATTAGATGTTTTAGGTAATCGTAAGATAGCAGTTTGTCGTGAGTTGACAAAGAAATTTGAAGAAGTACTTACAGAGCGAGTTAGCGATTTATTAGATTACTTTAAAAATAATAAACCTCAAGGAGAAATTGTTTTAGTAGTAGAAGGGGGAAATAACGATAAATCTACAGATGAGTGGAAAAGTTTATCCATTTTAGAGCATGTTAAGCAAGAAATGAAAACAGGATTAACTAAGAAAGAAGCAATCAAGGAAGTAGCTAAACTAAGGGAGTTGCCTAAAAGTGAAGTTTATCAAATAGCAACTAAAATTAGAGTTAATAAATAAAAGAGAGTGCATGATGCACTCTCTTTTATAACTGATATCTGTTATTAAGCAGAAACAGAATCAGCCATATCTTCTAAACAGTCCGGACAGATATTCTTCCCTTTAAAGTTTTGAATATTTCCAGCGTTACCACAGAAGATACATGCAGGTTGATATTTTTTAAGGATAATCTTTTCCTCATCGACATAAATCTCCAAAGAATCCTTATTCTCAATATTTAAAGTCCTTCTTAATTCTACAGGAATAACAACTCTACCTAGCTCGTCCACCTTACGTACAATACCAGTTGATTTCATATTTATTTCCTCCTTATAAGATTGTAAAATAATATGTTTTTTGGGTTCATATTCCAGGTTTCGACATTTATTACATTTAAATAATAACACGTATTCCAACAAAAGTCAATAGAATGAATAAATTTTATAAAAATATTTTTTTCGACAAATTCCATACTAGATTATACCATTATTTTCTTTTTTAGTCAATAATAAATTATCTTTTACATAACAAGGGAAACAATAATTTAAAGCAAAAGATATAAGTAGAGTATTGTAAATTGAATTTATCAAATAAGGAGTTGATAAAGTGCGTGAATTAAGCTCTGGATTAAAGTCATCATTAGAAAAATTTAATGATAAATTGCAACAAAAATATCAAAATAAATCAAATTTAACTGACCAACAATTAAAAAAGTTAATTATTCAGCACCTTGGTGACTTTAAACTGATAGAAGAATTAGCTGGTAAAGAACTTAAAGAGTGGACAAAAAACGGGCCAATTGTAGGGGTAGATGGTTCAGTCAATACTACAGGTAAGGTCTATCCTCACTATCTTACTTTATTGCAAGCATTAGCTAAAAGTACAACTGAGAAAGAAGTTATTAGACATGAAATTTTTAGTCCGCTAAGTGAAAAAGATAAAGAAAAGATCTTTAGAAAGTTAAGTAAAGAAGGATTAGATAATGCTCAAGAAGCAGCAGGAAAGATTAAAACATCTTTATTAGCTGCTTTGGAGGTAAAAGTAGCTTACGAGAGTATTAAACAATGTAATCCACAATTAATTATGATGGATGGTTCGTTGATTAGATATTATTATCAAGCAGAAGAGTTATGGAAGGAGCTAGTTGATTTAGCATTAGCAGAAGATGTGTTATTAGTAGGGGTTATAGAAGAAATTGCAACTCATCAAATAAGTAAAAAATTAAAGGAGCAATTACCAGTTCAGATGAAAGAGATGTATGATAGAGAACTATTATTTGGTTTGCTAAAGAAAGGTGAGATGTTACAGTTTAAGCCAGGAATTGATTTTAAGCCAGGTTTGGAGACTGTATTTTTAAGAAGTTCTAGTGGACCAGGAGTAATAGGCGTAGATATCTTAAAACAACAGGCAAATAAATTAGAATTTATAAATCAAGTGATTTATTCTTTGACCCCTAAAGAAGGTAGAGGAATCCCTATATGGCTGGATATGGTTGATGAAGAAGTAAGGATTACTAATAAAATGATGGAGTTGTTATTAAATAATTATTTGGATCCGGCTTTAAAGGAAAGACTATTTCATTCCAAGCGTAAGGATAGGATTTATTAATTATTTGTAATCAAGCAATAGTGATATTAAGAGCAATTGACAATGGACAATGAACAATTTACAATTAAACTTCAAAATCGTATAAACCCTTGATTTAGAAAGGTTTTAATGGGTTCTAATTGTCAATTGTTAATTGTAAATTAAAAGTGAAGCTTTATATCAATTAAGTTTTAGTTTCTAAACTAACCTAACTTATAAGGAGCTATGAAACAGCTTATAAAATCCTAACTAATGCTATTTAAAGTTAGGTAAAACTGTTTCGTTGCTTTCAAGGTTAAGGGAGTGTAGAGGATAGAAATATCCTTAGCACAATGCTCTATGTTATTTGGTCAAAGAGTCTTTTAACTCTACAAGGCTTATTATCACACCCTCGGATGTATCCTATCAGTCTTAGGTCGCAGGCAGAGCCTTGCTCTGTAAACTGCTCTGTGGTGTCAAGGAAGAACGCTTACCTAAGTTCTTATAGAATACCTAACACCAAAGACACTTTAAGCCCCATTTGACATTGCCTATAGCAGGGTATTTACATACCCTAGCTATTGACTACATCTGGGAACTATAACCAATGGTTATGTTCGCCAATGTACTTTAAGAGCAAGAATCTATATGATTCTGCGACAAAGAAGGGAAGTTCCCATTATGGAGGTGGCAGAGATGCCAAACAAATATGCTTTTGTATTAGATAGTAAGGGCAAGCTACTTGATCCTACTAAAAGTAAAAAAGCATGGTATTTAATTAGAAAGGGTAAAGCTAGTTTAGTAGAAGAATATCCACTTATTATTAAGCTAAAAAGAGAAGTACCTAAAGACCAAGTTAATAGTGATAAGCTAATTTTAGGAATTGATGATGGTACTAAAAAGGTAGGGTTTGCTTTAGTACAGAAGTGTCAAACTAAAAATAAAGTTCTATTTAAAGCAGTAATGGAGCAACGTCAAGATGTATCTAAAAAGATGGAAGAACGTAGAGGTTATCGTAGGTATAGACGTTCTCATAAGAGATATAGACCTGCTAGATTTGATAATCGTTCCTCTAGCAAGAGAAAAGGTCGAATACCACCTAGCATACTCCAAAAGAAACAAGCTATTTTAAGAGTAGTAAATAAATTAAAGAAGTACATTAGAATAGATAAGATAGTTTTAGAAGATGTATCAATTGATATTCGTAAATTAACAGAAGGTAGAGAACTTTATAATTGGGAGTATCAAGAGTCTAATCGACTTGATGAAAATTTAAGAAAAGCTACGCTATATCGTGATGATTGTACTTGTCAATTATGCGGTACTACTGAAACTATGCTACACGCCCACCACATCATGCCTAGACGAGATGGTGGAGCAGATAGTATATATAATCTAATTACCTTATGTAAAGCTTGTCATAAAGATAAAGTAGATAATAATGAGTATCAGTATAAAGACCAATTTTTAGCTATTATTGACAGTAAAGAACTATCTGACTTAAAATCAGCAAGTCATGTTATGCAAGGTAAGACTTGGTTAAGAGATAAATTATCTAAAATAGCTCAACTAGAAATTACATCAGGTGGTAATACTGCTAATAAACGGATTGACTATGAGATAGAAAAAAGTCATAGTAATGATGCTATTTGTACTACTGGACTATTACCTGTTGATAATATTGATGATATTAAAGAGTATTATATTAAACCTCTTAGAAAGAAGTCTAAGGCTAAAATTAAAGAATTAAAATGTTTTAGACAGCGAGATTTAGTTAAATATACTAAGAGAAATGGTGAAACTTATACAGGCTATATTACTTCATTAAGAATTAAGAATAATAAATATAATTCTAAAGTCTGTAATTTCTCAACTTTAAAAGGTAAGATTTTTCGAGGTTATGGATTTAGAAATTTAACTCTATTAAATAGACCTAAAGGTCTAATGATTGTTTAATAAGTATTTTTAAAAAGGGGGTGTATCTGTTTATAAACCTATAAGTAGTTTTAAATAGGTTTTTATAAGCAGGCAAAAAGATGCAAGTAGTAGGTTTAACTAATCAACAAGAAGTTTATGTAGCTTCTAAAGAACATAAATTTAGAATTAATGAAATGTTAAAGATAATGGATGGGACTTTAGATAATCCTTTAGGAGAGGTAATTGAAACCCAATCTTATAACCGTTATATTCCTTTATCAATTGATAATAGTTTTGTAGATCAAGGAGTAATTGATTCATTAGAAAGTATAGGGTATAATATAGCTGAAGACGAAATTAATATTGCTAAGGTCAGATTATTAGAGGAAGCACCTTATCCAATTCAAACTGGTTCAATTGTAGAGACACCAGAATTTAGTGAAGTAAAAGAACTATTGATTAAAGAAGAACCACAAGATGGTTTAGTTTTAGGAGTGATTAAAGGAACAGAAGAGTTAGCTACAGGAATGGATAATAATTTAGAGGGTATTGCACCATTGCTAGAAGGAGATGAGGTAGTAGAACAACAGGGTGTACCTTTTAACTTTAAGGTTAAGGCTATGCATCAGTATCCCCATGTAGGAATTATTGGTGGTTCAGGGTCAGGTAAATCATTTGGAATGAGGGTTATTTTAGAAGAAATGATGAAGTTAGAGATTCCAACTATTGTATTTGACCCCCATTTTGAGATGGATTTTAGTAATCCATTTCCGGGATTAGATAATAAAGATCAAAGTGAATTTGATAGTAAATTTGTCCAATATCAAATTGGTTATGATGTAGGAGTTAACTTTGAGGATCTATCAACCAAAGATCTATTAGATCTATTGGCTGCAGCTGATAGTTTAACTAACTCAATGGTTAATGCTGTACAAAAGTTACACCAAAAGAATGATAGCTTACTTAGTTTTAAAGGCAGGTTAGATGATTTAAAAACAGCCCAAGAGATAGGTAAGAAAAGAATTGAACGTGATTTAAAGAATGGAGCAGTAAGTGGAATAAAAAAGCAAGAGTATGAGGCCTACCAAGAATTATTGGATGCCTATGGAGATTTGCCTGCTAGTTCAGTTAATGGTTTAAGCTGGAGGTTAGGGCGTTTAGAGAGAGAAGGATTGTTTAGTCAAAGTATTGATCAGATTGAAGCAGCAATTCGAGGTAGAAAATTGGTTGTAATTCAAGGGCCAATCTGGCTACTACAGGTTTTTGCTACTTATGTACTAGGAACTTTATATCGTAAACGTCGTGATTATAAGGATGCTCAGTATAGACAACAAACGGCTGATTATTTTCCACCTTTTGTAATAGCAACAGATGAAGCTCATAACTTTGCTCCTAAAGGACAAGATGCTCCAGCCAATAAGATTATTAAGGAGATATCCCAAGAAGGTAGAAAGTATGGAACTTTCTTGATTTTAGCAACACAAAGACCCACTTTGTTAAATGAAACTGTTACAGCACAGTTAAATACAAAGTTTGTCTTTAGAACAGTTAGAGCTACAGATATTGAGACGATTAAGCAAGAAACTGATTTGACAGCTGAGGAAGCAAAAAGGCTACCTTATTTACGTTCAGGAGATACTTTTGTTTCTTCTGCAATTTTTGGAAGGACATTATCAGTTAGGATTAGAGTTGCTAAGACAACAAGTCCTCATACCGAAAATCCTTTTGATGAGTTAGAAGCTAAAACTAAAGAAAAAGATGATGAGTTATATCAAGCAATTTTTAATAGTTTACCAATTGATAGTATCAATATTTTATCTAAATTAGAAGAGATTAATGAACAACTACCTACTACTCTTGATCGGGAAAATTTATTAGAGCAGTTGGATAAATTAGCTGAGAAAGGAAGAGTTGAGAAAAAAGCTTCTCCTTTAGGGGATCAAATTTATCAAAGAGCTTGTGAATAAATTCGAGAATAAAGAGGACTTTCAGTACTATTGTTGAATATCTTATGTTTGTAGGGAGGAATATTTATGAAAGAAAAAATAAAAAACTTGTTTAAATTTTCATTTAGTCTAAAGTTTAAGTTTGTGTTGGCTGTGGTCTTTTCTTTATTGGTTGGCCCGATTGTTGCTAAATATCTAAATGGTCTAGTACAAAAGCATATTTATACTGGTTATTTATCTGGATATTTATCAAATGTTATTAATGTAATAGTTGTCACTGGAGTTATTTTGTTTTTAACTAGACGACTAATTATTGCTCCAGTAGAAGAAGTAATAGATATAATTGAAGGATTAGCTAAAGGGGATCTAGATAGGGAGACTATTACTGTAAGTCGAAATGATGAAATTGGTTTATTACAAACTGAAGTAAATAATATGATCAAGAATATGAATGATATGTTAGAAAAAATTGATCAAACTACTCAACAAGTAGAAAAGGTTAGCTCTGATTTGGCCGTTGCTTCTGAAGAAAGTGGTCAGATGGCTACTCAAGCTGCAAGTGCTATCCAACAAGTAGCAAGTGGTTCAGAAAATCATGTTAAATTAATTAATGATTTAAAGAAGGAAGTACAAGAAGTTAATGGTGATCGTGATCAAACAGATTTAACTTCAGTTAAGGATATTTCAGAGGCTGCTAAAGAAGGGACAGAGTTAGTTGATGAGGCTGTAGATACAATGCAACAAGTTAATCAACGGATTAATCAATCAGCGGATACAGTAGAACGTTTAAATGATTTTACTACAGAGATTAGTCAGTTTGTTGATGTAATTACTAATATAGCTGAACAGACT
Organism: Halobacteroides halobius DSM 5150; assembly: GCF_000328625.1. Classification (NCBI taxonomy): domain Bacteria; kingdom Bacillati; phylum Bacillota; class Clostridia; order Halanaerobiales; family Halobacteroidaceae; genus Halobacteroides; species Halobacteroides halobius. Next base: position 69,211 of record NC_019978.1, read on the forward strand.
AATCTATTAGCACTCAATGCTAGCATTGAGGCAGCTAGGGCTGGAGAGCATGGACAAGGCTTTGCTGTGGTAGCAGAAGAGATTAGAGAGTTAGCTGTAGAATCTAATGGTGCCGCTGATGATATTGTAGGATTAATTAATCGTATGCGACAACAATCAAAGAATACTGTAGAAGAAATGAAAGTAGGAAGAGAACAAGCAAATATTGGATTAAAAATTATAAATCAGGCTGATGAGATGTTTATGAGTATTAGAAATAGAGTTGATAAGTTAGATTCAGTTCTAGATAAGCTTGCTTCTTCTACAGAAGAAATGGCCAGTTTTACTGAAGAAGTCTCAGCCTCTGCTCAGGAAGTAGCTAGTGTTAGTGAAGAGCAGTCAGCTGAAGCTCAACAGACTGCAGCTATAGCAGACCAATTAGAGATAATAGTAGATGATCTGCATAAACTAGTTGTAAAGGATATAGATTTATATCAGGAGTAGCTTCTTGACAAAATAGTTATTCTTTTGTATATTTTTAAGTATAGTTTATATAATAGATAATGAGATAATTTTAATATAGGATTAAATGCTTTGCAAGGAAGAGTAAATATTTAAACTAGCTACAGAGAACTAGGAGGAGCTGAGAACCTAGGTTAGTAAGAATATTGAAGATGGTCCTTAAGCTATATAGTTGAACTAGTAGTAGACTATATCGGTTAGCTATCGTTAATAGCCTCAAAGTAGTCATCTAACGAGATGATAAATAGGGTGGTACCGCGACCTCTCGCCCCTAGCAGGGTGAGGGGATTTTTTAATTATAAAACTAGGGGGGTTAATAATGAGTAAAGATACTTTTTATGTTACAACACCGATTTATTATCCAAATGATAAGCTGCATATAGGACATACATATACAACTACTGCAGCAGATACAATTATTAAGTTTAAAGAATTACAAGGCTATGAAACTGAGTTTATTACTGGATCAGATGAGCATGGTCAGAAATTACAACAAGCAGCTCAAGAACATGGCATGGAGCCTCTAGAGTATATTGATGGCATTGTTACGAGTTTTAAAGATCTTTGGGCCAAGCTTAAAGTTGATTATACTGAATTTGTGCGAACTACTACTCCAGAACATAAAGAGGATGTTCAATATATCTTTAAAAAACTTTATGATAAAGGCGATATCTATAAGGATAAGTACGAGGGATATTATTGTACTCCTTGTGAGACTTTTTGGAAAGAACGAGAGTTAAATGAAAATGATAACTGCCCAGATTGTGATCGAGATGTAGAGTGGATGGAAGAAGAGAGCTACTTTTTTAAAATGTCCAAGTATGAGGATCAGCTACTAGACTTTCTAGATTCTAATCCTGACTTTATTCAGCCAAGTAAACGGCGTAGTGAAATGATTAATTTTATTAAAGATGGGCTAGAAGATTTATGTGTTTCACGAGCTAGTTTTGATTGGGGGGTTCCAGTACCTGTTGATGATGAGCATGTTATTTATGTTTGGTTTGATGCTTTAATTAGTTATCTAACAGGGATTGATTTTCAGCGTAATCAAGATAAATTCAATGATTATTGGCCTGCTGATATTCATATTGTAGGTAAGGATATCTTACGTTTCCATACAATCATTTGGCCCTCTATTTTAATGGCAGCTGATATGCCACTACCTAAGCAGGTATTTGGACATGGTTTCTTACTTGTTGAAGGTGGTAAGATGTCTAAGTCTAAAGGAAATGTGATTGATCCTGTTAAGCTAATTGATGACTTTGGTGTTGATGCCGTTAGATATTATCTATTACGAGAGATTGCTTTTGGTACAGATGGTTCTTATTCAACAGAGTCTTTTATCCAACGAATTAACTCTGATTTAGCTAATGATTTAGGCAATTTATTAAATAGAACAGTAGCTATGGTAGAGAAGTATTTTGATGGTCAAATTCCAGTTGGTAAAGTAGAGACAGATTATGATGCAGATTTAGAGAGTGTAGCCCAAGATGCTTTTGCTAGGATTGAAGAAAACCTGGAACAATTACAGTTTAGTACAGCTTTAGAAGAGTTGTGGAGATTGATTAGAAGAACTAATAAGTATATTGATCAGACCAAACCTTGGGTTTTAGCTAAGGATGATAGCAAACGTGATAAATTAGGAAGAGTACTATACAACCTAATGGATAATTTAAGAAGAATTGCTATCTCACTAGTACCATTCTTACCAGAAGCTCCAGCTAAGATGTGGAAACAGATTGGAATTAAAGAAGATTTAGCAGATCAAACGTGGGAAGATGTTAAGACAAAAGGTGGACTAGAAGCTGGACTAGAAATTAATAAAGGAGCACCAATCTTTCCCAGAATCGATATTGAAGAGTATTATGCTAATTTAGAGGCAGAAGATACAAAAGCAGTAGCAGATAAGGAGGAAGAAGAAATGACAGAACAAGATTATATTAGTTTTGATGAATTTGGTCAATTGGATTTAAGAGTTGCTGAAGTTCTAGAGGTAGAAAAGATAGAAGGTAGTGATAAGTTACTTAAGGTTCAAGTAGAGTTAGGAGCAGAAAAGAGACAATTAGTAGCGGGTATTTCTAAGCATTATCAACCGGATGAATTAACAGGCAAAAAGATAGTTATGATAGCTAATATGGAGCCAGCAACTATTTTTGGAGTTGAATCTAATGGAATGATTTTAGCGGCTTCTAATGATGAAGGAGATTTAACAGTAACTACTGTAGATCGAGATATTGCTAGTGGCGCTAAAGTAAAATAGGTGGTGGAAAAATGTTAATTGATACACATGCTCATCTTGATTTTCCTAGATTTGATAATGATCGAGATAAGGTAATTCTGGATGCTTATCGAGCAGGAATTAAGCAAGTTATTAATGTAGGAGCCGACATGAAATCAAGTCGTAATTCAGTGGAATTAGCTCAAGAATATAATTTTATTGTAGCTAGTGTAGGAGTTCATCCTCATGAGGCCAAAAGTTTTACAGACCAAGATTATCAAGAACTAAAAAATTTAGCTAGTCAAAATGAAGTAGTTGCTATTGGTGAGATGGGATTAGATTATCACTATGATAATTCGCCCCGACAGGAGCAACAAGAAGCATTTAGAAAACAATTACAGTTGGCCCAAGAGGTTGATCTACCAGTTATAATTCATAGTCGTGAAGCACAAGAAGATACACTCAAGATTCTAAAAGAAGAAGCAACTAATCTAGAAGGTGTATTACATTGTTTTGCTTACGATTTAGAAGTAGCCCGTGAAGTTATTGATTTAGGATTTTATGTGGCTTTAGGAGGCGTATTAACTTTCGGTAGTGCCAAAGATTTAAGAATGGTAGTGCCTAATTTATCTTTAGATAGAATACTAATAGAGACGGATGCGCCCTACTTAACACCTGAGCCACATCGTGGAGAACGAAATGAGCCTAAGTATGTTAAAGAAGTAGCTAAAAAGATAGCAAAATTAAAGAACACTAATCTAGAAGCAGTAGCTAAGCAAACTACTAAAAACGCAAAGAAATTATTTAAGTTAGACTAATAAAATTGTACTAATTGCTATTTAGCAATTAGTACTTTATTTTTATAGAACTGTGAATCTCTAAAGGAGGCGTTAAAGTGACTATTACTTATCAATTAGGCGATAAATTATATATCAATTTAACTAATCGTTGTAGTAATGACTGTAAATTTTGCGTCAGAAATTTTAAAGATGGAGTAGGAGGATATGACTTATGGCTTGAGGAAGAGCCTTCAGTTACAGAAGTAATAGCTGAATTTGATGATGTTAGTAAATATGGAGAGGTAGTATTTTGTGGCTATGGCGAGCCACTAACAAGAGTTGCTGCTGTAGTGGAGATTAGTCAGTACTTACAAGATAACTACCCTGATACTTTAGTAAGGGTTAATACCAATGGGCAAGCTAATTTAATTCATAGAGGGAATATCTTACCTAGGTTACAAGGAAAGATTGATATAATTTCAATTAGTTTAAATGCTTCTAATGCTACTAAATACCAAGAGATTTGTCAATCAGATTTTGGTGTAGAGTCTTTTACAGCAGTAGTTGATTTTATTAAGCAGGCCAAAAAGGTAATTCCTAAGGTAATTGTATCAGTCGTTAGTAGTTCTAATATTGATTTAGAAGCTTGCAGGGATTTAGCTTCTCAGTTAGAGGTAGAATTTAGAATTCGTTAGATTTTAAATTAATTTAAAAAAGAAGGAGGAATTTTCTCTAAAGCGTAGAATTAATATTATAACAGATGCAATCGTTTGCATTTATATTATAATTTAATAAGAATAGTCTTAAATTAGTTTAAAATGCAGATGATATATGTTATAATAAATTTAGTAAGAAATAAGTCAATAATAAAATTAGAGAATAAGTTAATAATTTTATAAGGGAAGTATTTTATTTTTTAATTGTGGAATCGCTTGCACTAAGTAACTTAAGGTAGTTTCCTCAATAATTTTATAATTACATAAGATGGGGAATTGAGTTGGTTATTATTTAGAATTTAAAAATTTGAGGGGGGACTATCAATGAAAAAAAGATTTAGTGTTGTATTGATTGCTATTCTAGCTTTATCTTTAGTCGTAGTCGGGTGTGGCTCCAATAAGGAAGCAGCACCTAAAAAGGACACAGAAGAAAAAGCAGTTGCTTTAGATAAAAGAGAATTATCTAAGCAAGTGACTATTAAGTTTTGGGAGAAAGAATCAGTAAAATTTGATAAAAAGACAATGACGCCTTTAATCAAGAAGTTTGAAAAGAAATATCCTAATATTAATGTTGATCGAACTCATATGGGGATTGAGGATTTAAGAAAGAATACTCAAACTGCTTATATGGGTGGTAAGGGTCCAGATGTAGTATGGAGTCCTTTTGATCACATTGGCCCATTTTCTGCAATGGGAATTGCGCAACCATTAGATAAGTTAATGAGTGATGAGCTAAAGAATCGTTATATTGATTCTGCACTACCAGGTATGAGCTTAAAAGGTAATGTTTATGGTGTGCCAGTTACTATGGGTAATCACTTAATGTTATATTATAACAAAGATTTAGTTAACCAAGTGCCTAAGACTTGGGAAGAATTAATTAAAATAGCTAAAAAAGCAACTAAGGATACAACTGGTGACGGGAAAACTGATCAGTATGGCTTAGTATATAATTCAGCTGAACCATTCTGGTGGGTTGTATTTCACGGTGGTTTTGGAGGTTGGGTCTTTGATAAAGAATATAATCCAACTTTAGATACCAAAGCAACTAAGCAAGCTATGCAATTTGTACATGACTTAGAATTTGAACACAAGATTATTCCTAAAGAGTGTGGATATAATGTAGCTGATAGTCTATTTAAAAAAGGAAAAGCTGCTTTTATTATTAATGGAGTGTGGGCTCTAAATGGTTATACCGAAAGTGAAAAGATTGATGCTGGCGTAGCTGTCTTACCTAAGTTTGAGGCAACAGGTAAGTATGCTCAGCCAATGACTAGTGGAGCTGGCTTAATTATGATGTCTGGTTTACCAGAGGCTAAACAGATTGCTGTTATGAAATTCATTAAGTTCATGACTAGTCAAGAAGCTCAGAAGACAATTGTTAAGCATCATAAACGATTACCAAGTAATAAGGTAGTTTATGATTTACCAGTTATTAAAAATAATCCAGTAATGAAAGTATCTGGAGAGCAGTTAAGAAAAGGTAGAGCTATGCCTGTAGTTCCAGAGATGAGAGCTGTTTGGGATGCTATTCGACCAGCTTTACAAAGTGTAATGAGTGGAGATTTAGCACCAGCTAAGGCACCAGCTAAGATTCAAGAAACTGCTGAAAAGAAAATTAAACAGATGAAATAGTAAAGTAATAAAAGATGGGGAATATGCCCCATCTTTTTATTAAGATAGTAAAGGGGGAGTTTGGATGAGTGCTGAAGTTCAGAAGCAAGATAATGGTATTTTAAATTTTTCCTTAAGTGAATTTTGGGAAAAGAATAGATTTGCTTATTTAATGTTACTACCAGCCTTTATTGGAGTATTCTTTGTTATTATTTATCCTTTCTTTTATAATTTAAAGTTAGCATTTTCAGATTTAAATATGTATAGTATGCGAGCATTTATTAAGAATGGTACTTTAAATTATATCGGATTTAAGAACTTTGTTGAAGTTGTAACTACTAGTGATTTTTGGACTGTATTTGGAAGAACAATAGTTTGGACAGTAGTCAATGTTGCTTGCCACGTTGGATTTGGGATTCTTCTTGCTATTTTATTAGATAGAGATATGAAGTTAAAAGGAATTTATCGGACTTTATTAGTTATTCCTTGGGCTATTCCCCAATATATTGTAATTTTAGTCTGGAAGGGTATGTTTAATTATCGGTTTGGTGCTATTAACTTAATGTTAAATAAGTTAGGTTTTGAGTCTATTGCTTGGTTAAGTGATCCTACAACTGGATTTTTAGCTGCAATTATAGTTAATGTTTGGCTAGGAATTCCTTTTATGATGATGATTGCTTTAGGTGGATTACAAAGTATTGATCCTAACTATTATGAAGCAGCAGAGATTGATGGAGCTAGCAATTGGCAACAGGTAAAGAATGTTACACTGCCGCTGCTAAAGCCTGTTATGATTCCAGCAGTTATCTTAGGGGTTGTCTGGACATTTAAGAATTTAAAAGTAATCTTTATGTTAACAGCAGGAACTTTAACAGGAAAAATTGATATTTTAGTAACTTATGTTTATAAAGCAGCCTTCACTTATTACCGTTATGGGTATGCTGCAGCATTTTCATTTGTGATTTTCTTGATCTTATTAATCTGGAGTATAATCTTTATTGAACATCTTAGAGAAGAGTAGGGGGGATTTAAAATGTCAGTTAAAAAAGATAGTAAACTAAAGAGATTTATTATTCATTTTATATTATTAGTTTCAGTAGCACTTGCTCTTTATCCAGCTCTACGAGTATTTGGAATTTCTCTGCGGCCTACTAGTGCACTTCATACCAGTAGTATCGGGATTATTCCTGACAATCCAACTCTAGAGGCTTACAAAACTATATTATTTGAAAAGCCATTTTTAACTTGGTTAAAGAACAGTTTATTGGTTACAGTATTTACAGTAATTATTGGAGTAAGCTTAGCTACTACTGCAGGTTATGCTTTTTCTCGTAAAAAGTTTACTGGACGAAAAGCAGGGTTAACTTTCTTTTTAGTTACTCAAATGTTTCCAGCTACGATGTTAATTTTACCGATGTATCTATTATTAGCTCAATTTGGGTTAACTTCTCAAGAAATAATTATTCCTTTTATTGGTCTGTCTAAAGTTCATCTAGCTTTAATAATTATGTATTCTACTACTGCTTTACCACTTTGTGTTTGGCAGATGAAAGGTTATTATGATACAATTCCGGGTAGTTTGGAGGAAGCTGCTTTAGTTGATGGTTTAAATCAATTCCAGGCTTTTTATAAGATTATTTTACCGTTAGCTAAGCCAGCTTTAGTAATTACTGCTTTATTCTCTTTTATGACAGCTTGGAATGAATTTATGGTAGCTCGAATTTTAATGACGGATAGTAATTTATATACTCTACCAGTAGGTCTGAGAAATTTAGCATCTCAGTTTAATACCCAATGGGCCAACTTTGCTGCTGCGTCAGTATTGATTATGGTCCCAGTAATGGCGGTTTTTCTCATATTATCCCGCTATTTAGTTGGTGGATTAACATTAGGAGGAGTAAAAGGATAATCGATAATCAAGTCATAGGCTTTTGGTCTATGGCTTTTTTCTTTGTTTAGTTATTGATTTAGTTAGTTTATTCAATTATAGTAATTAAAGAAAGTACTCTTAAAAGTAAAATAATTTTTAATAAATAATGGGAAGGAAGATAGTTATGCCAACAATCAAGGATGTGGCAAAGAAAGCAGGTGTTTCTCCTTCAACAGTTTCTAGGGTAGTTAATAATCACCCACGGATTAGTCAAGAAACCAGAGAGGAAGTTTTGCAGGCAATGGATGAAATAGGCTATCATCCTAATGTTATTGCTCAAAATTTAGTTAATCAAACGACCAATACATTAGGGTTAGTAATGGCCCCTTCTACTGAGGAAGCTTTTGCAGACCCTTTTTATGCCGAAGTCTTACGAGGAATTGGTTCGATGGCTCAAAAAAATGGTTACAGTTTATTATTAATTACCGGTGATGAAGAGGGAGGAGAGTTAGAGGCTACCTTAAGAGCAGTTAGAGGAAAGCAGGTGGATGGTCTATTGTTATTAAGGGCCAAAAAAAGTGATAAGTTAACTGATAAATTAAACGAGATGAACTTTCCTTTTGTAGTAGTAGGAAGACCTGAAGAAGAAGATAAAAATTATTGGGTTAATAATGATAATGTACAGTCTAGTAAGGAGTTAGTTGAATATTTAATCAATTTAGGGCATAATAAAATAGGAGCATTTATTGGTAGTGAAGAATATATAGTTGATCAGGATCGATTAAAAGGATATAAATTAGCTCTTAAGTCCCACGGGATTGATTATAATCAAGATTATATAGTACAAATCGAAAGTGGTAAACAAGAAAAAGCTTATCGATTTACTAAAGATCTACTCAATTCTTATCCTGAACTGACTGCTTTATATGGTATTGATGATCGGATAGCTTATGGAGCAATCAAAGCAGTTAAGGAGTTAGGCTTTAAAATTCCTGAAGATATAGCTATAGTTGGGTTTAATAATAATCCTTTATCAGAATTAATTGAACCTGCTTTAACTACTGTTGATATTAACACTTATGAATTAGGAAGAAAGGCAACTAGTTTGTTAATTCAAGTAATTACAGAACAAGTAACTAGTTATTGTAATGATATAGTACCAACTGATTTAATTGTTAGAGAGTCTTGTGGTGGTAAGAATGATTAAAGAAGTTATTGTGGTAGAAGGTAGAGATGATGTAGATGCAGTTAAAAAAGCAGTTGATGCAGAATTAATTATTACAGGAGGTTTTTCTTTGGGAGAGGAAGTATTAGATAGGATTCGTTTAGCCCAGGAAAGAAAAGGAGTAATTATCTTTACTGACCCAGATCATGCAGGTGAATTAATTAGAAAAAGAATTAAACAAGAAGTATCAGGCTGTAAGGATGCTTATTTATCCCAAGCAGAAGCTATTGAAGCAGGAGATATTGGGATTGAGAATGCCCCTCCCCAAGTGATTAGAGAGGCTTTAAATAAGGCTCAAGTAGAGGATGAAACTAGACAGAAACAATTTGATAAACAAGACTTAGTTCAATTAGGTCTATTAGGTAATAAAAATGCCAAGAATAGGCGGGAACTAGTTGGTAAAAGGTTAGGTATTGGTTATGCAAATGGAAAGCAGTTTTTAAGTAGATTAAATAATTATGGGATTAGCCCACAAGAATTAGTAGAAGCTGTTGAACGAGAGATGGGAGGTAATAAAAATGGAGTTAGGTAGTCCAAGTCAGACAAAAGAAATTTTGCAAAAGTATAATCTAAATTTAAAAAAGAGTTTAGGACAGAACTTTTTAGTTGATGGTAATATTTTGAGAAATATTGTTGGAGTAGCTGATATCACTAAAGATGATACAGTGGTAGAGATTGGCCCGGGAATTGGTTCCTTAACTCAACAATTAGCTAAAGAAGCAGGAGAAGTAATAGCAGTTGAGTTAGATGATAGATTAATTCCTGTATTAGAAGATACTTTAGCTGAATATGATAATGTTAAAATTAAGCATGGTGATGCCTTAGAAGTTGATTTTGATCAGTTAGCAGGTAAAAATTATAAAGTAGTAGCTAATTTACCTTATTATATTACTACACCAATTGTTATGAGGTTGCTAGAAGAAGATTTTTCTGTTGATAAGATAGTAGTAATGGTGCAAAAGGAAGTAGCAGAAAGGATGGTAGCTAGCCCAGAAGATGGAAAAGATTATGGGGTTTTATCTATTGGAGTCCAGTATCATACGGCAGCTAATATAGCCTTCAATGTTCCTTCAAGTGTTTTTATTCCTCAGCCTAGAGTTGATTCGGCAGTAGTATCACTTACAGTTAGAGAAGAATCTAGAGCAGAGGTATTAGATGAAAAATTCTTCTTTAAAGTAGTAAGAGCTTCTTTTCAGCAACGAAGAAAGACAATTAGAAATGCTTTAAGTAAAGCAGCTAATATTGATTTGAGTCGTGACTTAGTAGATGAAGCACTAGAGAGAGTAGGGATTGACTCGCGAAGAAGAGGAGAGAAATTAAATATAGAACAATTTGCTCAATTAAGTGATCTTTTATTTAAGTTAAAGTATAACTAAGTTAATTGCTATATGTAGAGTTTCCCCATTTTTTCAAAAATAATAAATTAGAACTTATTGATAATAAAATTGTGGATAACTTTTGGTAAAACAGATAGTAACTGCTCTAAAATAAAAAAAGGTGAAATGAACTCCTAAATTTGGTATAATTAGTTTGGCAACCAAAACCAAATAGGAGGTCATTTCACCATGATTAATTATACCAAACTTATCTATCAATTGAAACGAAAATTATCAACTTTTTCAGATAAAATCACTAAAAATTTATCAAAACCAAAATCTAAATTCATTTTTCAAATATTATATGGTCTATTAGAAAGTCAATCTATATTATTAAGTGAAATTTCTAGAGCTTTAAAAGAAGATATAACATTAAAAAAAGTAATTGATCGTTTATCTCGCAATTGTAAAAATTTTGATCAAAGATCAACAGTTATGAATAATTATATTAATTCAGTTAAAACATGCATTAACGAAAACACAATTTTTTGTTGTGATAAATCTGATATAGTTAAACCTGCAAGCAAAAAATTAGAAGCATTAGACCAAGTTCGTGATGGAAGCACTGGGAAAATTAACGATGGGTATTGATACTTTTGAAATGGATCATTAACAAAAGAACATGAGAATGCCGTTTTTGTATATTCTTCGGGTTTATTCTACTAAAGAAAAAGGATTCAAAAGTCAGAATATAGAGACTATCAAAGGTCTTGATTTTGTTAAATCACACTTTGGGAATCAAGGTATTTATGCCTTAGATCGTTGGTACGATAATAATCGTTTTTATAAATATTTTACAAAAAACAATGATGAATGTAATTTTGTTATTAGAGCTAAAAAACTAGAAATGTTATTTATAAAGGGCAAACAATGAATATATTAGATGTAGCAAAGTTTTACAAAGGTAAATATGTTGCTAATTTTAAAGATAAAAACAATAATCCCCAAAAAGCAAAGTATAGTTATGCTGAAATAAAACTTCCTGCTATGCCAGATAAAGATTTAACTATGGTTATAGTAAAAGGGCTTGGGCTAACCCCTATGATATTAATTAGTAATTTAGCTCCTGAATCAAAAAAACTTACTAAAACTATATTTGAAGCATACTTAAAAAGATGGAAAGTAGAAGAATACTTCGATTTAAAAAACAACAATTCAATTTAGAAAATATTAGAGTCAGATCTTTAAATAGTATTAGAACTATGGATTTGCTACTTAGTATTTTAATTGGTTTTATTGCTATGCTGTCAGAAAAGCGAAATAAAACTAAATTAAATATGTGGATAACTAAATTATCTGAAAGAATTTATGATATCCCCGAATTTGATTATTATGCAATAGCTACTGGAATTTATAATATTTTCAAGAAAACCCGAACAGGTATCCAAAGTTTTATTAATAAAAATATCAAATACCAACAATCACAACAATTAATGTTGTCTAAACTATTGCTATAATAGCAATGTTGGCTTGCTGGTATTATAATTTTGGGGAAACTCTATATTGCTATATATATTGACAGAGTAATATTTTTCTGGTATAATTAGATTTCTTGCAAAGAATTAAAAGGTGTGTTATAATGTAGTATGACTCCAATGATACGAAAGGGGACACTAATGGGGGATAATAACATCTTAAAGCAAATTAAGTCTGATCTTGATTCTTTTGTTGGGCAAGAAGTTAAGTTAAAAGCCAATCAAGGACGGCGAAAAATTATTGAACGACAAGGGGTTTTAGAAAGTACTTACCCTAAAGTCTTTGTAGTTAAGGTGGAAGGTAATCAAACTCCTCGCCGGATGTCTTATAGTTATGCTGATGTACTTACTGAAACAGTTGAAATAGAAATTAAGAAAAATCAAATGAAAATTGGTTGTATTACTGTTTAAGACTCCTCAAATGAGGAGTCTTTTTGTGTGCTCTGTAGTCTATGATGATAGTAGGTGTAAGTCCTGCCTATTCTGGAAGAATGGATAATATGGTTGAGATATTGTGGCACTCACAGACGAAATGGGTGAGCAAACGGAGAAAACAAACGTCAACCTAAGTTAATAAAGAACAGGATATGAAGCCAACAGTAACAGGGTGTTCATTGTGAGATGTAATCTGAAGAGTTTGAGGCGAAAAATCAGTCCGGAACAATATGTGAACCGAAGGTGGCATTCATTAGTGACGATCTACCAAAAGGATGGAGAAGTCCAAAGCTGACTTACAGACCATTGGAGTATGTTAGATTAATGAGTGTGATTATGGTCGGAATGATTGGAATATAGCATAGGTGACCAGAGGATGCTCTAATATGGTCTTTATAGAAATCTATAAAGATAAGTGATGATATAACCTGAATAGGGAAAGTCAAAGCGATGAAATATTAGAGTTCAGAAGCTATCATAGTAGTGAAAAAAAAAAAAAATCAATGAAAGTTGATTACAGTGAAGGATAGCCAGGTTATTGAAGTTTAGAATTGAGTGTTGATGGTATTTAAATCAAAATGGTTTAAACATTGTTAAAGACAATAAGTCTTAAAAGAAATAGCGGACAGAAAATCATAGCTGGAAGCGTGATGAATTTAAGAAAAACCATGACCTAAGTAGTAGTAAACTAAGAGGTGCGATTGGCGAGAGCTTAGAAGACGTGCTTAGGAATGCTACGAATATAGGGGTTTAGATATTAAGACAGGATAGGAAGAACTGGTAAGTCGTGAGGTAGGATAGGTGAAAAAAATTAGTTCGCTATATAGTATAAAAGATTTAGTGACTAAGAAAAGACATTTACATTGTGCAGCTCAGAAAGTTTTGAATAATGGTGGTTGTGGAGGGATTGACGGTGTAGAAGTTGAAGAATTTAGAGAAAATTACACTAAGAATATGAGTGCTTTATATCGCCAGTTAACAGAAGATAGATATGAGCCACAACCAGTTCTAAGAACGTATATCTCAAAAGGAAATGGAGAACAAAGACCACTAGGTATTCCAGTAATTAAAGACCGAATTGCCCAACAAGCAGTGAAACAGATTCTAGAGATACACTTTGAAGAAATATTCTGCGACTGTTCTTATGGTTTTAGACCTAATAGGTCAACCGAAGATGCAATTAAGAAAGTAGAAGAATATAAAGAACAAGGTTATAATTGGGTATTAGACACAGATGTCAAATCTTACTTTGATACAATAGACCATGAAATTTTAATGGAGCTGATAGCAGAGGAAGTAAGTGATGGTTGGATATTAGATATTATTAGGTCGTGGCTTACTATAGGTGTCATGACTGAGAAAGGAAAAGAAGAAACAACGGAGGGAACTCCACAAGGAGGCGTAATTTCTCCACTTTTAGCAAATATCTACCTACATCACTTTGATAAGAAAATGACGCGTCGAGGATATAAGATAGTTAGATTTGCCGATGACTTTATAATTATGGCTAAGAGTAAAGCTAAAGCAGAACGTGCTTTGGAAGTAACTCGCCAGATTATAGAAAATGAATTAAACTTAAGACTACATCCTCGGAAAACAGTAATTACGAATTTTAATGATGGATTTAAATTTCTAGAATTTAAATTTTATAATTGTGATTATAAAAAGCCAAAAGAGAGCTCTATTAAAAGTTTCAAGGATAAAGTAAGAAAGAAAACCAAAAGGAATAGGTCAATAGGAGTAGCTGTAATGATTGATGAGCTTAATTTAATTATTAGAGGTTGGGGTAATAGTTTTCTACTAGGAAATATTAAAGGACTATATAAAAAGTTAGATGGTTGGATAAGAATGAGAGTACGTTGTTTTATAGAAGGAAAGAAGGCGAAAGGGCAGAATTATCGCCTTCCTAATAAAATATTAAGAGATTTAGGACTAGAATCACTGCTTACCGATGTGCTTTAGACAAGAGTAAAATATACATTTGAGGCAACACAAAGACGATAACTTACTCTCTGTTAAGGAGCAACAATGACCGAAAGCTGTATACGGGAGAACCGTACGTGCAGTTTGACAAGAGGTCCCAGCCGTGAGGCTGGTCCTACTTTATGTGTGCTCTGTAGTCTATGATGATAGTAGGTGTAAGTCCTGCCTATTCTGGAAGAATGGATAATATGGTTGAGATATTGTGGCACTCACAGACGAAATGGGTGAGCAAACGGAGAAAACAAACGTCAACCTAAGTTAATAAAGAACAGGATATGAAGCCAACAGTAACAGGGTGTTCATCGTGAGATGTGATCTGAAGAGTTTGAGGCGAAAAATCAGTCCGGAACAATATGTGAACCGAAGGTGGCATTCATTAGTGACGATCTACCAAAAGGATGGAGAAGTCCAAAGCTGACTTACAGACCATTGGAGTATGTTAGATTAATGAGTGTGATTATGGTCGGAATGATTGGAATATAGCATAGGTGACCAGAGGATGCTCTAATATGGTCTTTATAGAAATCTATAAAGATAAGTGATGATATAACCTGAATAGGGAAAGTCAAAGCGATGAAATATTAGAGTTCAGAAGCTATCATAGTAGTGAAAAAAAAAAAAAATCAATGAAAGTTGATTACAGTGAAGGATAGCCAGGTTATTGAAGTTTAGAATTGAGTGTTGATGGTATTTAAATCAAAATGGTTTAAACATTGTTAAAGACAATAAGTCTTAAAAGAAATAGCGGACAGAAAATCATAGCTGGAAGCGTGATGAATTTAAGAAAAACCATGACCTAAGTAGTAGTAAACTAAGAGGTGCGATTGGCGAGAGCTTAGAAGACGTGCTTAGGAATGCTACGAATATAGGGGTTTAGATATTAAGACAGGATAGGAAGAACTGGTAAGTCGTGAGGTAGGATAGGTGAAAAAAAATTAGTTCGCTATATAGTATAAAAGATTTAGTGACTAAGAAAAGACATTTACATTGTGCAGCTCAGAAAGTTTTGAATAATGGTGGTTGTGGAGGGATTGACGGTGTAGAAGTTGAAGAATTTAGAGAAAATTACACTAAGAATATGAGTGCTTTATATCGCCAGTTAACAGAAGATAGATATGAGCCACAACCAGTTCTAAGAACGTATATCTCAAAAGGAAATGGAGAACAAAGACCACTAGGTATTCCAGTAATTAAAGACCGAATTGCCCAACAAGCAGTGAAACAGATTCTAGAGATACACTTTGAAGAAATATTCTGCGACTGTTCTTATGGTTTTAGACCTAATAGGTCAACCGAAGATGCAATTAAGAAAGTAGAAGAATATAAAGAACAAGGTTATAATTGGGTATTAGACGCAGATGTCAAATCTTACTTTGATACAATAGATCATGAAATTTTAATGGAGCTGATAGCAGAGGAAGTAAGTGATGGTTGGGTATTAGATATTATTAGGTCGTGGCTTACTATAGGTGTCATGACTGAGCAAGGAAGAGAAGAAACAACGGAGGGAACTCCACAAGGAGGCGTAATTTCTCCACTTTTAGCAAATATCTACCTACATCATTTTGATAAGAAAATGAGGTGTCGAGGATATAAGATAGTTAGATTTGCCGATGACTTTATAATTATGGCTAAGAGTAAAGCTAAAGCAGAACGTGCTTTGGAAGTAACTCGCCAGATTATAGAAAATGAATTAAACTTAAGACTACATCCTCGGAAAACAGTAATTACGAATTTTAATGATGGATTTAAATTTCTAGAATTTAAATTTTATAATTGTGATTACAAAAAGCCAAAAGAGAGCTCTATTAAAAGTTTCAAGGACAAAGTAAGAAAGAAAACTAAAAGGAATAGGTCAATAGGAGTAGCTGTAATGATTGATGAGCTTAATTTAATTATTAGAGGTTGGGGTAATAGTTTTCTACTAGGAAATGTTAAAGGACTATATAAAAGGTTAGATGGTTGGATAAGAATGAGATTACGTTGTTTTATAGAAGGAAAGAAGGCGAAAGGGCAGAATTATCGCCTTCCTAATAAAATATTAAGAGATTTAGGACTAGAATCACTGCTTACCGATGTGCTTTAGACAAGAGTAAAATATACATTTGTGGCAACACAAAGACGATAACTTACTCTCTGTTAAGGAGCAACAATGACCGAAAGCTGTATACGGGAGAACCGTACGTGCAGTTTGACAAGAGGTCCCAGCCGTGAGGCTGGTCCTACTTTATTTATACCCTTCTTTTGTCACGAAATTAACTAATTGGTGAATATATTATAAATAACAGAAAGGAGGGATAAAATGAGTAAGATTAAACAGATAATAGAAAATTATAAGCAGCAAATTTTTTCTTTAGATAATGTAATAGGGGTTGGAGAAGGTTATAAAGAGGTTAATGGGAAACAAACTAGCGAAGAATGTATTGTAGTATTAGTAGAAGAAAAATTAACCCCTGATGAATTAAGTGGTAATCATATTGTTCCTGAGAGTCTAGATGAGCAAAAGACAGATGTTATAGAAATAGGCAAAGTGGAACTTTTAGGTAATAATAGTGAAATAAGAACTACTAAATTAAGACCAGCCCAACCTGGGATAAGTATTGGACATTATAAGATTACTGCCGGAACTTTTGGAGCCGTGGTTACAGATAATAATACAGGTGAGAAATTAATATTATCTAACAATCATGTATTAGCTAATATTACTAATGGGCAGGATGGAAGAGCTCAAATTGGTGATCCAATCTTACAGCCTGGAAGTTATGATGGAGGTGAAAAAGGAGAGGATACTATTGCTTATTTAGAAAGGTTTGTTCCTATTTATGATAAGCAACCCCCGAGTTGTCCTTTAATGTCTGGATTTAGGCAAGTACTAAATGGAGTTAATAAGTTATTAAACTCATCTAAGCAGGTACGAACTATGAATGTAGAGAATAAAGTAGATTGTGCTTTAGCTAAGCCCAAGGAAGCAAAAGTAGTAGATTCTAAAATTTTGGATATTGGTACAGTAAAAGGAGTTACTGAACCTAAGGTGGGTATGGCAGTAAAGAAGAGTGGTCGAACTACTGGTTTAACAGAATCTGAGATTAAAGCAGTTAATGCGACACTGGAGGTACAATTATCTGCTTCTAGATCAGCTATATTCACTGACCAAATTGTAACAAAGCCTTTTTCTAAACCAGGGGATAGTGGTTCTTTGGTTCTTAATAAGCAAAATCAGGCGGTTGGTCTATTATTTGCTGGTTCAGATAAAAGTACTATTTGTAATAAAATTACTAATGTTTTGGATGCATTAGAAGTTAGTTTTAATTAAACTAAAACATTTCTGCCATAAGTTACATTACCTTAGTTAGGACTATTTATGCTATAATAAAATTAACTATAGAGGGTAAAGGAGGCAGAGAATGCAGTTAAAGAAGATAATAAGTTTAGTATTAATTTTAGCTTTAATTTTTCCAGCAACAATATTAATTAGCACTGAATTAGCTTCTGCTTCTCAAGGAGGAGACTTAGATAACGGGTTTCTTAACTTATTAAGTAAGTTATTAGACCTATTATTCTTTGGTTTGTTTGAGACGGAGCAACCAACATCTAATTCTACTGAAGCTAGTGACAATTCATCTCCAGTTTCAGTAACTATTGAAACTGATTGGACAGCAAGAGAAGTTACATCTTTAACTAAAGCTGAAGAAAAAATGGTAGAGATGGTCAATCAAGCTAGAGTTAAAAAGGGATTAAGTCCCTTAAAAGTTGATTATCGATTGGTTAAGATAGCTCGGGCCAAAAGCCGAGATTTAATCAAGGAAGATTATTTTAGTCATTACTCTCCTAATTATGGTTCACCTTTTGATATGATGAGGAAATTAAATATTAACTATTACTTAGCAGGAGAAAATTTAGCAGGAGCATCTAGTGTAGAAGTTGCTTTTGAAGAATTAATGAAGAGTAAAAGTCATCGTAATAATATCTTACATCCTGATTTTACTCACATTGGAATTGGTATTATTGAAGGTGGACCATATGAAAAAATGTATACACAAGAGTTTGTTGATTTAGAAGATTAAAGAAGGGAGCTGGTTAAACCAGGCTCCTTTTTTATTTTTACTATTTATTTGATTATATTTGTTATATTAGTTACATATATTATTCAATAGCAAGGTGCTTATATATTTTGTTATTATTAAAAGGAGGTAGTAAATTGTTAGCTTTGGAAAGAGCTAAGAAGTTAAGCAATAAGGTTCAAATAGAAATCGGGCAATTCACTGAAAGAATAAAACAGGTTCCTGGCTACTTGTTGGTAAGTATGAAAAGATATCAATTAAAAGGAGATAATATTCAATTTTTTGGGGTTGATAGAAGAGGTGCTTTAATCTCTGGTAATGGTGTAGAAGCATCCTGGATAGATAATTATAATCAAGAAGAATTAATTGCTTATTTTAATATAAGTAAATTAGTTAAGCAAGGTCAATTCACTGACCAAACAGTTGAGGGTGTGATTACACTAGATAATTTAGAAGTAGGTCGAAAAAGTATTAGTAAGCATCCAGCGATTCATCTAGGATAATATTTACAATAATTGTAAATAAAAATTATACACATTTCCCTTACTCCAGCATATATTTATCAATGAGGACTCTTTTATTAATAAAAAAGGGGGAAAAAAATGGCTGTTAATGTTAAGGAAGAAGAAGTAAGGGTTGAGTATGTTGTTGTTGAAGAGACAGTGCGAACTTCTGTTGAGGGTACATTACAAGTTCCAAATCAAAAGCCAGATATTCAAAGAGTATTAGAAATTGGTGTTGAACAGGTTAAGCTTGATGATATGGGATCAGACAGTGACTTATATGTAGAAGAAGGTGGGGTATCATTTACTGGTGGGGCAATAGAAATGGGAGTTGTTTATGTTGCTGCTGAAGCTGACCAACCAGTGCATTTTTTCCATGATGATCTTGAATTAAGTAATATTGATCTAGATATTCCAGAATTAACTTCTGATATGAATGTGAGTGTTAAAATTGAAGTTACAGATATAAGCTATGAAGTTAATCCACCTACTGATACTATAGAAGTTACAGCTATTTTAGCTATTGAGGTTAAGGCTACAGAAACTAGGGAAATCGAAGTTATTACTGACGTAACGGGAATTAAAGATAGTTTAGTTGATAAAGAATTATTAAAGGTTGAAGACATTATAGATGAGATTAACCAAAAGAAAATTATCAAGGATAAAAATTTAGAATTAGACAATGATATCTCACGGATTTTAAAGGTTGAAGGAGGATTGATTACTACTGCAAAGGCTAAAATAGTAAATGGAGCAGTAAAGGTTACAGGTAGATTTAAAGCTAAAGTAATGTATGTAGCTGATACTGCAGCAGATGATCAACCAGTTTATATTGAAGAAGGCACTTTTGACTTTACTCAAGTTATAGACATACCGCAAGTAACTAATGAGATGAAGGCTTATGCTGATGTAGATCTGAAAAGATGGAATTATAGTATAGCAGATACAAATGTAGCTAATATAGATGCTATAATTAATATTTATGTTAAGGTAACTGCTCCAAGAGAGGTTATGGCTGTTGTTGATGTTAGTAGTGATAAAGTAAAAGTAGAAGAAGAAGTTATTAGGGTAGAAGAAATTGTTGGAGAAAATCAAATAACGGATACTATAGTACAAAGCTTTACCATCCCAGATGTGAAACCGGATATTCAAAGTATTGTGGAATCTAAAGGTAATTTGTTGAATCTAGATTGCAATGTAGATGATGGGGGAGTAACTGTAACAGGTACTTTGCAATCAGGGGTTTTATATCAAGCTGAAGATAACTCAGCTCATTTTGTGTGGTCTACTGAAGCACAAAATGCAGATCAAGAATTTACCAGTTTTGTTAGTGTAGGTGGAGCTAAAGCTGGTATGGATTGTTATCAGGATGTAGTATTACAAAGAGTTAAAGCTACTAAACAGGGAGATAGAAGTGTTAAAATTACTGCTACTATAAGTGAATATGTTAGAGTAAGCGATCTAAAAGAATTAAATATTGTAACTGATATTATTGCAGTTTCTCCTGTGGTTGATCAGCCTGATTATGAGCGACCATCTAGGATTGTTTATGTAGTTCAACCTGGAGATACCTTATATAAGATAGCTGCTCGTTACAATACAACTGTGGATGCTCTTGTTGAAGTCAATGATATAGAAAATCCTAATTATATCGAAGTTGGTCAAAAAATAATCATACCTAAAGAAATCATTGATCAACCAAGAGGTTGATAAAAAAGAGTAGGACATAGTCCTACTCTTTTTTGTTTTTTGTAATGACTGTTATGATTTTAGGGTTGCGTTTAGTTTTATTATATAGAAATTCTTGACTTTTCTCTTTTATTTTGTTTTGCAAGATAGTTTTATTTTTAGCTGGAGATTTATTTAAGGTTTGTTGAATAGTTTCTTTTAGTTCTTTAATTAGTTTTTCGGATTTTTTAAGGTAGACAAACCCTTGTGAAATGATATCTAATACTTTGTTGTTGTTAATTATGATGAGTAGAAAACCATTTTGGGCCAATCTTTGGCGTTCTTTTAAAACGGTTGGCCCTACATCACCTACCTTTGAACCATCAATTAATAATTTGCCTGTTTTTACAGGCGAGCCAAAGTATGCTTTATTAGCACTTAGATTTAATCGTGACCCATTCTTAGCAACAAAGATATTATCTTTAGGGATGCCCACTCTTTTAGCTAGTAAAGCATGATGGTAAAGATGGCGATACTCTCCATGAACTGGAATGAAGTACTGAGGTTTAGTTAAATTAAGCATCATTTTTAATTCTTCTTTGGAGGCGTGGCCTGATGCATGGAGGTTAAGGTCTGATCCATACTTTACTAAAGCTCCTTTGGCAAATAATTGATCAATAGTGGTACTGACCGCTAATTCATTTCCAGGAATAGGAGTAGCTGAAAATAGAACCATATCTCCTTGATGTATAGCAATTTGTCTATGCTCCCCTCTAGCGATTCGAGTTAAAGAGGCCATAGTTTCTCCTTGGCTACCTGTCATCATAAAAACCACTCTGTGATTAGGTAGTTTTTTGATCTCATTGAGATTAATTAGCAATCCCTCTGGGATATCTAGATATCCTAATTTTTGGGCCAAGCTAGTATTCTCTCTCATACTCCGACCAGAGATAGCTAATTTGCGGTTAGTTCTTGCTGTAGCATCGATTATTTGTTGTAACCTATCTAAATGAGAAGAGAAAGTAGCAATGATAATCCTTCCTTTAGCTTTCTTAAATAATTTATTAATATTTTTAGCTACTGTCTTTTCTGATGTTGAAAAGCCCTCCCTTTCCGCATTTGTACTATCTGATAATAAGGCTAGTAACCCTTCTTCCCCTAATGCGGCTAAACTATAATAGTCCGTTAATTCTTGATTAATTGGTGTCTGATCAAACTTAAAGTCACCTGTATATAATATAGTACCAGCAGGAGTTTTAATGCTAATAGCAGCTGCTCCAGGAATACTATGATTTACTCTAATATAATTAATTTCAAAAGGGCCAATTTTTATTTTTTCTCTAGGATTGGCTTCTCTAAGCTGTGTCTTAGCTGATAGACTCTTGGCAGCTAATTTCTTTTTAATCATGCCTAAAGTGAATTTAGTACCATAAACGGGGATATTTATCTCTGATAATAAGAAAGGAATTCCCCCAATGTGATCTTCATGAGCATGGCTGACTAATAGCCCCTTAATTTTATCATGATTTTTAACTAAGTAATCGACTTTAGGCAGGACTAAATCTACACCTAACATATTAGGTGTAGGAAATGCAATTCCACAATCTAGAATCAGTATCTCTTTATTGTATTCAATTAAAATCATATTCTTACCGATTTCTTCTCTGCCCCCTAAGGGGATAATGGATATTTCTTCTGCCATTATTTCACCTCTAACTAACAAATTATTGGATTCTGTAATTTATTATCACCTAAAAATTATCTTTTATCCAAAATCAAATTAATAATTAGAGTCTAAATAGGGATAATAAGCTAAGAGTAAAAAAATGTTTCTACAGGAGGATAAAAATGACAGATAAGGCGGGGCGATTAGTCATTATTGGTGGTGCAGAAGCTAAAGATCATGACCCAATAATTTTAGAAGAAGCGGCGAACTTAGTAGAGGAGAGGCTATTAATTATTACTACTGCTACTCAAGAACCTAAGGAAGCAGGTGAGGAATATGATAGGATTTTTAGTAAATTAGGTGTTCCGGAAGTTAAAGCTTTGCATATTAATTCTAGAGCAGATGCTGCTTATAAAGATTATGTAGAGCAAATAGAGAAGGCAGATGGAGTATTTTTTACTGGAGGAAATCAGTTGAGAATCACTAGTTTATTGGGAGGTAGTAGGGTTTGTGATGCAATAAAAAGAGGCTACAAAAATGGGAAAGTAATTATTGGAACTAGTGCTGGAGCTGCTGTTATGAGTCGACTTATGGTAGTAACAGGTGAAAGTGATGAGAATGCTAAACAAGGGGCTTTAGATTTAGCTTTGGGACTAGGATTTTTGGATAATGTGATTATTGATCAACATTTTTCTCAACGTGGTAGATTAGGGAGATTATTAACAGGCTTGGCCCATAATCCTGCTTTATTAGGAGTAGGAATTGATGAAAATACTGCAATTATTGTAACGGAAAATACCTTTGAAGTCATAGGTTCAGGAACAGTAACAATAGTAGATTGTAGCCAAGTAAAAACAACTAATATTTCTAATTTATTACCTGATGAGGCTTTAACTTTAACTAATGTTAAGTTGCATATTTTATCTAAAAGGTATGGTTTTAATCTAGATAGAAAAAAAGTTATTTTACCTCAAGACCAATAAAAATAGTATAGATATTGCAGACATGGTTAAAATAAATGGAGCTAAAATTAAGGAGGAATCGGTATGAGAATAGTTGAGTTAAAGTCAATTTCTGGTCCTAATGTATATGCTCATCAACCAGTAATTAAATTAACATTAGATTTAGAGGAGTACTGTGAAGTAGAAAGTAATCAACTGTCTAATTTTAATAAGCGTTTAGAAAAATTACTGCCAGGATTACAAGAACATCATTGTTCTTTACAACAACCAGGAGGATTTATTAGGCGCTTAGAAGAGGGAACGTATCTAGGACATATAATTGAACATATAGCAATAGAGTTACTAGTGATAGCTGGCCAGGATGTATATTATGGGAAGACAATACATAATGAGAGTACAGGGGTTTATGAGATTATTTTTGAATATAAAACTAAAGCTACGGCTTTACTAGTAGCCAAAGAAGCTATCACTTTAGTTGAGAAATTAATTGCAGGAGAAGAGATAGATAAGGGTAAACTAATTAGTAGATTAAAAGAACAGGAGCGAATTAGTGCCCTAGGGCCAAGTACTGCTGCTATAGTTAAAGAAGCGAAAAGAAAAGAGATACCTGTAACAAGGTTAGGTGTTGATAATAGTTTGATTCAATTAGGTTATGGTAGATATAGTAAATTAGTTGAAGCAACTATAGGTGAGACTACTTCTTGTGTGGGAGTTGATATTTCTTGTGATAAAGCTCAAACTAGGAAGTTACTTAATGATATGGGAGTACTCACTCCAAGAGGGATAGTAGTTACTAAATTAGATGAGGCAGTTAAATTTCAAGCTCAATTGAACAGACCAGTAATTACTAAACCAGTCAACGGAAATCAAGGAACAGGAGTAACACTTAATTTAGAGAATTCTGCTGCAATCAAAAAAGGATTTAAAAGGGCTAAAAAATATAGTTCAAAAGTATTAGTAGAAGAGTATATTAATGGTAGTGATTATAGATTATTAGTAGTTGATAATAAAGTGGTTGCTGGTGCTAAACGAGTTCCAGCTTATGTAGTTGGAGATGGAGAGAAAACAATAAAGGAGTTAATAATAAAATTAAATCAAGACCCTGACCGTGGTATAGATCACGAAAAGCCGTTAACTAAGGTTAGAATTAATGATAGGTTAAAGGAGGTCTTATCTAAAGCAGGATATAGTCTAGAAGCTATTCCTTCCCAAGGAGAAACAGTTTACTTACAGCAAACAGCTAATTTAAGTACAGGAGGGATTGCAGTTGATTGTACCGATCAGCTTCATCCTGATATTAAACGATCAGCTATTAGAGCTGCTAAAACAATAGGTCTAGATATAGCAGGAGTAGATCTAGTAACCTCTGATATTACTAAGCCTCTGTCTGATCAAGGAGCTATTATTGAAGTTAATTCTGCTCCAGGGATTAGAATGCATCATTATCCTAGTCAAGGTAAGTCTAGAAATGTAGCTAAGAAAATTGTTAATCTGCTTGATCCAGCTAGAATTCCTATTGTTTCAATAACAGGAACTAATGGTAAGACGACAACTGCTCGTATGATAAGAAATATCCTATCTGAAGCAGGTATTAAAGTAGGAATGGCTGCAACAGGTGGAATTAAAATTGGAGATGAAGTAGTTTTGAAAGGAGATACTACAGGACCTTTAAGTGCTCAAACAGTCCTAAGAGATAAAGATGTAGAGGCTGCTGTATTAGAGACTGCTCGTGGTGGTATTTTACGAGATGGATTGGGATATGATTGGAGTGATATTGGAATTATAACTAATATTACTGCTGATCACTTAGGGCAAGACGGAATTGAAACTGTAGAAGAAATAGCTAATATTAAATCTTTAGTAATAGAGAGAGTTAGAAAGAATGGTTATGCTATTTTAAATGCTAATGATCCTCAAGTGGTAGCTATAGCTAAAAGAAGTAACGCAGAAATCATCTATTGTAGTTTAGAAGAAAATAATTTAGTTATTGAAAGGCATTTAGCAGAATCTAAACCAGCAGTTTATTTAAAAGAGGGCAACTTAACTTTATTTGATGGTGAAGATGAATTGCCTATTATGGCAATTGATAGGTTACCAGCTGCCCAAGAAGGATTAGCTAAGCATATTTTAGAGAATGCTCTATTTGCTATAGCTGCTGGTTTTGCTTATGGAATACCAACTTTTATTATCAGAACTGCCTTATGTAAATTTGGGGCTGAGCTTACAGATAATCCAGGTCGATTAAATGTATTAACCAATAGTAAGTTTACTACTGTTATTGATTATGGTCATAATCCAGCAGGTTATAGAGCGACTTTAAATTTTGCTAAGCAGTTAGTTGATAATAAGTTAATAGGGGTTATTGGAGTACCAGGTGATAGAGGAGATGATTTGATTGAGCAGGCAGGTCAAGAAGCTGGAAGTCATCTTGACCGAGCAATTATTAAAGAAGATATTGATTTACGGGGTAGAGATAAAGGAGAAGTAGCAAAGTTATTAAAAGCAGGAGCCTCTAAAGCTGGATTAGAAGATATAGAAGTTGAATTAAAAGAGTTAGAAGCTATTAAGAAAGGATTGTCAGAAGCAGAAGTAGGAGATGTAGTAGTTATCTTCTACGAACAAGGACTAGAACAGATAATAGAGCTAGTAGAAGATTCTAAATTTATAAACCACCAGCAACAAGACGATGAACAAAAGATCTCTTAATAATAGCTGATTTCAGGAAGATGAAGGAATTAAGCAGTAAGTAGATAAATAAGAATATATACTATAGCTATGAGGTGAACTAAAATTGGATATACAAGCTTATGCTAAGATTAATTTAACTTTAGATGTGTTAGATAGACGAACTGATGGTTATCATATAGTAAAGATGATAATGCAAAATATAAGTTTATATGATAATTTATCATTTTCTAGGGGTAATAGTGGAATAGAGATTACAACTAATCATCCTCATCTTCCTACTGGGCCAAGTAATTTGGTTTATAAAGCTGCAGAATTATTATTTAATGAGTTTAATTTAGATGGTGGATTAGAAATTTTTATTGATAAACAAATTCCTGTAGCAGCTGGTTTAGCTGGTGGTAGCACTAATGCAGCTGCTACATTAGTAGCAATTAATAAATTATGGGGCTTAGGATTAACTAAAGATCAGTTAGCTACCAGAGGTGCTCAATTAGGGGCCGATATACCATTTTGTATCAAAGGGGGGACTCAATTAGCCACTGGGATAGGAACACAACTTAAAGAACTACCTACTTGTCCTAAACTATATTTAGTAGTAGTTAATCCCCCTCTAGAAGTTTCTACAGCTCAAGTTTATCAAAATTTGACACTAGATGAAGTTACTAAGCATCCTGAAACTACTAAGGTGATTAAGGCATTAGAAGAGAAAAATAAAAAGATGGTTATAAATAACCTATCTAATTTATTAGAATTAACAACTTTTGATTTATACCAAGAGGTTGCTACTCTTAAAGATAATGTAGAAAGTTTAACAAATAAGGCTCTTATGTCAGGAAGTGGGCCAACCGTATTAGGTTTTGTAAAGAATAAAAGCCAAGCTAAAGCAGTACAAGCTAAGTTACAAGAAGAGCTATCTAGTAAGCACCGAATTTTAGTAGCTCAGACAGTAAATCATGGATTACTAGACTCCTAAAAGGGGGAATTAGATGTTAGATGCTATTATTTTGGCTGGAGGTAAGAATGAGGGAAGTTTAAAAAAAATAAGCAGTCAAAAATATGAAGCATTAATTGATATTAATGGTCAAGCTATGGTTGAATATGTAATTAAGACCTTAGAACAAGTTAGTATTATAGATAAGATTATTGGGGTTGGCCCCTCTAGATTAAAGAGTAAAGGAATTAATACTTTAGTTCCCGACCAAAATAACTTGTTAAAAAATATTAAATGGGGCTTACAGACGGCTAAAAGCCCCTATGTGTTATTAGTAACATCTGATATTCCACTAATTACAGTTGAAGCTATTGATTCTTTTTTGGCCCAGTGCGAGAATATAGATTGTGCTTTTTATTATCCTATAATTCCTAAAAATGATATGCAAAATATGTTTCCTCAGGCTGAAAAAACATATTTTAAATTAGCTGAAGGTATATTTACTGGTGGTAATTTATTTTTAGTGAACCGTAAAGTTGTTTTAAAACATCAAGAAAAGATTAAAGAAATTATAAAGTGGCGTAAGAATCCCTGGAAGCTAGTACGAATGTTAGGGCCAAAGTTTATTTTCAAGTATTGGATAAGAACTTTATCTATCTCAGAGGTTGAAGATAGAATTAATGATTTATTAGGTTACCCAGGGCGAGGGATTATTCTACCTTATCCAGAAGTTGGTTTTGATGTAGATCATATAAATCAATTTAAGATTATAAAGGATATTTATGCTAATCGTAAGGCTAATTGATTCCTGGTAAGCAAAGATTTACAAAGTGACTATTTAATGATATGATTAAACTAAGTATATAGTAATTGTTCTAGTAGAACATTCGGAAGGAGTGTCATCCTTAAAAGATGAAGATGCGACGAAGTGAAAGAATTGTAGCTGTAACAAAGATATTAACTGATAATCCATATAAGTTAATTTCATTAAACCGTTTTACTGAACGTTTTGATGCCGCTAAGTCAACAATTAGTGAAGATTTAGCAATTATTAAAGGAGTATTTTCTAAAGAAAAAATGGGTAGGGTAGAAACTGTTTCAGGAGCTGCTGGAGGGGTTAGATTTATTCCTAGTAAAGGTGAAGGGGATATTAAAGAGATAATTAGAGATGTTTGTAAACGCCTTTCTAACTCTGATAGGGTATTGCCTGGTGGATATATATACATGACTGATTTAATCTTTGATCCAGAATTAATGAGTAATATAGGTAAAGTATTTGCTACTAAATTTGCTGATTTAGAGGCTGATTATATAATTACTATGGAGACTAAAGGGATTCCTATTGCCTTAATGGTTGCGAGGGCTCTTAATTTGCCTTTAGTTAGTATTAGACGGAATAGTAGGGTTACAGAGGGATCAGTGGTAAGTATTAATTATGTCACAGGCTCTTCACAAAAGATTGAAACGATGTCTCTTGCACGTCGAGCATTACCTGAGGAATCAAAAGTAATTATTATTGATGATTTTATGAAAGCTGGTGGAACTGCTAAAGGTATGCTGGATTTAATGGCTGAATTTAAGGCAGAAGTGGTTGATTTGGGGGTATTAGTAGAGACGGCTAATCCTAAAGATAAATTAGTAGATGATTATACATCACTAGTTATACTAGAAGAAGTAGATAAAGTTAAGCGAGAGATTGTTGTTAAACCTAGTTCTTGGATTCAAGAATTAAATTAAAGGAGGGGGTAAGATGGCTAACCAAGAAGCTTCTACTCCTATTTATTCTATTGGGGTAGTAAAAAAAAGAACAGAGTTGACAGGAAGACAAATACGCTATTATGAAGAATGTGATTTAGTTAAGCCAGCTCGAACAGAAGGAAATCAACGAATTTACTCTGAAAATGATATTAAACGATTAACAGAAATAAAAAAGTTATTGGATGAAGGTTTAAATATAGCTGGGATTAAAAAGAAGATAGGTACTGCTGGTGAAATGGCTAACCAAGAAGAGTCTACTAAAAGTTCTGCTTACGATGGTCGACTGTTAAATAAGTTTGATCGTGGGGGGAGAAAGGGATTAACTTCTTTGTATCCAGTCTCTAATCGAGCCCAATTATACGAGGTATTAGATAAGAAGAATAAGAATAATTAATTTCCCACTACTTCAGGTGGGATTTTTAAGTAATATTTTATAAAAAGTCCCCTCTCAGCATATATATTTCCGAGAGGGGGATAATTATGTTAGATATATTGATTAAGCAAGGATTAGTAGTTGATGGTACTGGGCGATCTAAATTTAAGGGCGATATTGGGATTCAAGCGGGAAAGATTATTCAGGTGGGTTCTATTACTAGTTCAGCGAAAGAAGTTATTGATGCTCAAGGATTAATTGTAGCACCTGGATTTATAGATATTCATTCGCATGGGGAGTTAGCTATTCTTGTTGATTCTAGAGCTAGTAGTAAAGTTTATCAGGGGATTACCACTGAAGTAGTTGGAAACTGTGGTTCTTCTTTAGCTCCAGTTTATAAGCATGTTCTATCAGAAGTTGAAAATGAGCTAGATGATTATAACTTAGCTTTATCCTGGTATGATATGGAGGGGTATTTAAACCAGTTATCCCAGCAAGGAATAGGAGTTAATATTGCTAGTTTAGTAGGTCATGGTTTACTAAGAAAAGGTGTTATAGGTTATGCTAAGCGAAAAGCTAAAGCATGTGAATTAAAAAAAATGAAACAATTATTAGAGCAAGCTTTAAAAGAGGGGGCTTATGGTTTATCAACAGGCTTAGTTTACCCACCATCTAGTTATGCGAGTATGAAAGAACTGATTGAGTTAGCTAAAATAGTAGCAGATTATAATGGACTTTATACTAGTCATCTTAGAGATGAAGGGGATTGCTTGCTAGAAGCAGTTAAAGAAGCAATAACTATTGGTCAACAGGCAGGAGTTAGAGTCCAGATTTCTCATCATAAAGCTATTGGTAGAAATAATTGGGGTAAGGTAAAGAAAAGTTTAGCTTTGCTTGAAGAAGCTAGAGCAGAAGGGATAGATATTAGTTGTGATTTATATCCTTATTTAGCTATTTCTACAGGTCTTAGTTCTTTATTACCGGATTGGGTATTTGGAGGTAGTAAAGATGAGGTAATCATAAAGATTAAGAAGTACCAAAAAGAAATAATTACTTATTTAAACCAAGAAAGGGCCAAAAAGGATGGCTGGGATAAGATTATGATTGCAGAGGCTAAAAACTACAAAGAGTGGGAAGGATTAACGATTGCTAAGATTGCTAAACGTAAAGGTAAAGTACCAGCTCAGGTAGCAGTTGATTTACTAATAGCGGAAAAATTAGATGTAGCTATGATTAGATTTTCTCTTGCAGAAGATGATTTAATCCAAGTTTTACAGGCTAAATTTAGTATGATTGGTACAGATGCTACATCTAGAGTCAAGGATACTATTTTAGCAGATAATCACTGTCATCCTAGAACATATGGCACTTTTCCTCGAGTTATAAATAAGTATGTTAAAGGAGGAGTCTTGTCATTAGAGGAAGCAATAAAAAAAATGACGTATCTAGCTGCTAAAAAGTTGGGGTTAAATCGTGGTCAGTTGGCCCCTGATTTATATGCTGATGTAGTTATTTTTGATT
Organism: Halobacteroides halobius DSM 5150; assembly: GCF_000328625.1. NCBI lineage: Bacteria > Bacillati > Bacillota > Clostridia > Halanaerobiales > Halobacteroidaceae > Halobacteroides > Halobacteroides halobius. The sequence goes on from NC_019978.1 coordinate 99,534, forward strand.
TAAAGAAAATTAAAGATAAAGCAAATTACCAATACCCTCATCAATACGCTCAAGGAATTAAATATGTAATCATTAATGGAGAGTTAGTTATAAAGGAAGGAAGACAAGTTTCTAATAATTCTGGGAGAGTATTAAAAAATAAATTATAACAAATGAAGTATGATTAATATCTAGCTTGGATACAATAATTTTGACTTAACAATAAGTGTTTGTTATAATACATGTGATTTAGATGGTTTTACTTTGATTTTTTAATAATTAAGAGGATATTGGCTCTTTAATTCAATGGAGGGAAGGGGCCATTATGAAAATATATTTGGATACAGATGACTTATATAATATTGAGTTATATGAACATAAATTAGCTGTTATTTTAGGTCGAGGTAAGCGATTGAAGCGTATGATTAACAAATTTCCCACTGAATCTGATTTTAAAAATGCTTCTTTAGACCAAATTGCTAAAGTCCTAAAGATTAAAAATAAGGATTCAAAAATCTTACGCCAATTAAGAGAGTTAGATAAAACCTATCAACGCTTAACGGACCCTAAGTTTAGCACTGATTTAAGTAATGCTCCAGAAGCAAAAACAATTATGTGTGTAGATACTGAATATTTATGGAGTGATTTAGATTCTATTCAATACGCAGCTTATGATGGAGAAGATTGGCAAGTAGGTCTTATCTTTACTAATTGTGATTTGGCCCCAGCAGTAAAAATTAAAGAAGGAATTGATATCCTAAAGGGGATTATTAAAGATATTAAGCCTGATATTTTTGTTGGACATAATTTTAATTGTGACATTAATGTATTAGAAAAAGGTTATGATAATAAATTACCTGTTTTACATAATTATGATGATACTTTACAGATGGTTAGAAATAGTAATGTAGCTAATATTATTGGTGGAGCAAGTTTGGACCAAATTATTGAAAAAATATTTTCTGATGGAACAGTAGGTCTATTTAATGCTTATCAGGAATTAAATTTATTTGTTAAATATGGATTAAGAGATGCTATTTATCCTATTTATGCTAGAGAGTATTTTATGACTGGTAAAGTACCAGAAGTTGAGTCTAAAATGAAGATAAATCAAATTATAAAATCTGATGCTTGGGAGTTAATTGATTTTCGATCGCTTTCTTTAAAGGGGGATGAATGATGTCAGAATTAGCAATAATTACTTTGGCTGCTGGAAAAGGAACAAGGATGAAGTCCGATTTGCCTAAAGTATTACATAAAGTAGCCGGTAAAAGTATGGTTCAGCATGCAGTTGATACTGCTGATAAGTTAAATCCTATACATAATATTGTAGTTGTAGGTTATAAGTCTAATCAAGTTGAGGCTAAGACTAAAGGTGATTTACAATTTGTGATGCAAGAGGAACAGCTAGGAACTGGCCATGCAGTAATGCAAACTGAAGATAGATTATCTGATTTTGAAGGAACAGTATTAGTAATGTATGGGGATACTCCATTATTAACAGCTAATACTTTAGATGAATTAGTAACTAAGCATCAACAAGAAGATGCAGCTGCAACAATTTTAACTGCTAAAATAGATGACCCGAGTGGTTATGGTAGAATTGTACGTAATCAATCAGGTCAGGTAGTAAAAATTGTAGAAGATAAAGATACTACTGTTGATGAGGCTAAGATTAAAGAGATTAATACAGGAATTTGTTGTTTTGATAGTCAATTATTATGGGAGGCTTTAGAAGAGATAACTCCTAATAATGAGCAAGGGGAGTATTATTTAACAGATGTGGCTGGTGTATTAGCCAAGCAAGAGAAGAATGTTACAGCAGTAGTAGCAAAGGATCGAGAGGAAACTGTTGGAGTTAATACTAAAGTTCATTTAGCAAAGGCTGAATCAATCTTAAGAACTAGAGTATGTAATAAACATTTGCAGCAAGGAGTGACAATTATTGACCCTCAGAATACTTATATAGATAGTGGGGTTGAAATTGGCAGGGATAGTATTATTTATCCTTTTACATTTTTAGAAGGAGATACTAAGATAGGTGAAGAAGTAATAGTTGGCCCTCGCAATAGAATCAAAGATTCTATTATTGGTAATAGGGTAGAGATTGAAGCTTCTACAGTAGTTGATAGTCAAATTGGAGCAGGAACAGTTATTGGCCCTTATGCTTACTTAAGACCAGGCACTAAAGTAGGAAGAGATGCTAAAATAGGAGATTTTGTTGAAGTTAAACAATCAGAAATAGGAGATAAGACGAAAGTTCCGCATTTGAGTTATATTGGAGATACAACCATTGGAGAAAAGACTAATGTTGGAGCTGGAAGTATTACTGCAAATTATGATGGTCAAGATAAGCATAAGACAGTTATTGGTGATAATACATTTATAGGAAGTGATACAACTCTAGTAGCTCCAATTAGAGTAGGTGATAATGCTGCCACTGGGGCCGGAGCAGTAGTCACCAAAGATGTTGAAACAGATCAAACAGTAATAGGAGTTCCAGCTAAGCCAAAGGATGATAATTAGATTAGTAGGAGGTTTGTATTAATGACATCAAGTGGGATGAATTTAAAAGTTATTGCAGGGAATGCAAATGTACAGCTAGCTAAGCGGATATGTAATGATTTAGATACTGAGCTAGTTAGTGCAAAAGTTAATCGATTTAGTGATGGTGAAATTGGTGTTGAGATTGATGAAAGCATTAGAGGAGATCATGTTTTTGTCATTCAACCAACTTGTCCCCCAGTTAATGAAAGTTTAATGGAACTTTTAACTATGATTGATGCTTTAAAGAGGGCATCAGCTGAGGTAGTTACTGCTGTAGTTCCATATTATGGTTATGCTCGACAGGACAGAAAAGCTAAGGCTCGAGACCCAATTACTGCAAAATTAGTAGCTAATTTAATTACTAAAGCAGGAGCCGATAGGGTAGTAGCTATTGACCTTCATGCCCGCCAAATTCAAGGTTTCTTTGATTTACCAGTAGATAATTTAAGAGGAGCTCCAATTTTAGGAGATTATTTTGCTCAAAAGGAAATGGACGATTTAATTGTAGTAGCACCGGATATTGGTGGAGTTAAGCGAGCCAGAGATTTTTCAGAAAGGTTAAATACTTCTATAGCTATTATTGATAAAAGACGACCAGAGGCTAATGTATCTGAAATTATGAATATTATTGGAGATGTAAAAGATAAGAATGTAATCTTAGTTGATGATATGATTGATACTGCTGGAACAATTACTAATGCTGCTAGTGCTTTGAAAGAAAAAGGAGCAAAAGAAATTTTTGCAACTTGTACTCATCCTTTATTTTCTGGTCCAGCGATTGATAGAATTAAAGAATCTCCTATTAGTGAATTAGTGGTTACTGATACTATTCCATTACCAGAGGAAAAACAATTAGATAAGATAACCACTTTATCAGTATCTTCATTAGTAGCTAATGCAATTAAGAGAATTTATGATGATTTATCAGTAAGTGTGTTATTTCGTTGATAGTTCGATTTAAAGATGTTATAATATAATTTATGAAAAACTGTAAAAGGAGAGGGTATTGATGGAACGTTTGCAACTTGATGCTGAAATAAGAGAAAAAACTGGTTCAGGTGTTGCTCGTCGGCTAAGAGAAAACGGATTAGTGCCGGGCGTACTTTATGGTAAAGACAGAGAATCAGTTAGTGTAAAACTAAATGAGAAAAAAGTTAATAAGGTAATAGGTGGAAATCAAATTATTGATTTAGAGTTAAATGATGGAACTACGCAACCAGTAATGGTTAAGGATGTTCAACGTGATGTAATCAAAGGTAATCTAGTTCATGTTGATTTACATCATATTTCTCTTGATGAGCCTGTTACAATTGAAGTGAGAGTAGAACTTGATGGTCCTGCAGCTGGTCAACAGGAAGGTGGGGTTTTAGAGCAACTACTTAGAAAGCTTGAGGTTGAATGTTTACCTGCTGATATTCCAGACAAGGTTGTAGTTGATGTTTCTGAGCTTAAAATTGGACAATCTTTAAGTGTAGATGATATTGAATTAGAAGATGAGCTTGAAATTGTAAGTAGTCCACAAGAAACAATAGCTACTGTTGTTCTTCCTGATGAGTTAGACTTAGATGAACCAGGTGAAGAAACAGAAGAAGAAGAATTAGAAGAGCCAGAAGTTATTGGTGAAGAAGATGAAGATGAAGAATTAGAAGAAGAGTTAGAAGAGTAATAAATTAATGACCAAAGCGCAATCTTTTTAGATTGCGCTTTTTTAGATTACTTAAGTTTTATTTGGAGTAGTTGGAGGTGTGCTATGAAATTAATTGTTGGATTGGGTAATCCTGGTATCAAGTATCAATCCACTCGACATAATGCAGGGTTTATGGCACTTGATAGATTAGCTAAAAACTATCACACAGAAATTAATAGAGAAGAACATAAAGCAATGATAGAAAAAATTAGAGTTAATGGTGAAACTATTATTTTAGCTAAACCCCAGACATTTATGAATAAGAGTGGACAAGCAGTTAAAAAGATAAGTGATTATTATGATATTGACCCTAAGGATATAGTAATAGTTTATGATGATTTAGATTTAGCTCCTGGTCGAATTAGAGTTAGACCTACAGGAGGTCATGGAGGGCATAATGGTATTAAATCTATTTTTGCTGGATTAGGGACTAAAGAGTTTCCTCGTTTGCGAGTTGGAATTGGTCGCCCTAAACAGATGTCAGTTGTTGATTATGTACTAGATCAATTTGAGACTGAAGAGTGGTCTAAAATTGATCAGGCCTTAGATGAAGCCGTAGATGCTTTAAAATTATATCTAGAGCAAGATGATATACAATTAGTAATGAATCAGTATAACTAAGCCTGGGAATTTTTCTCAGGTTTTTTTGTATATTTAAGCATTGATAGGTGAAAATAATAAGAGAAATCAGAATAAACTTGCTAAGGAGGGTTAGTAATGAACTTAGTTTATAGATGCCCCCAATGCCAAAAAGTAATTGATCAATTAGCTGTACCAGGAGAGATAGATGATGAAGCATTAGGATTCAATGTCTTGACTGCTGAAGAGCGAGAGGATATAATTGAAGTAGAAGAGGATAATACTTATGTCAATGTAGTTTGTGATGAATGTGCTCAGGATTATGCAGCAAATCAAACTCTTTATAATACACAAATACATTAGAATTAAAGGCCTTGGTTAATCTAAGGCCTTTTTTAGCTTTTAGAATAAAGAAGATTTAACAGGGAAGTTTATTTAAAACTCCCTGAAAGGAGTAGATGAGGATGGGGGATAATTTATTAACAGTTTTACAAGGAGAAAAATTAAATAAGTTAGAATCATATTACCAAAGGGCTCAAAGTGGAGAATTAATTGGCTTAGAGGGTAGTGGGAAGAACTTCTTTTTGGCTAATTTATATTTGCAATTAGAAGATGATATATTAATTGTTACGGCAAATGACCAACGAGCAGATACTATTTATGAAGATTTAGTTAGGTTACTAGAACCCAATCAAGTAATGTTATTTTCTCAACTTGAGATTTTACCACATGAGCCATTAGAAATTGAAGAAACAATTAAATTAGAGAGATTGAGTGCTTTAGAAGCAGCTATAACAAAGGAACCAAGGGTAATTATTGCTCCAATTCAAGCACTATTAGAGGTTATTATGCCTGCTCAGATATATCAAGATAAAGTATTTCGGATTCATCCAGGCCAGAAATTATCTACTGATGATCTTATTTCTAAGTTAAGGCAAAGTGGTTATCAGCGAGTTGAACAAGTACAAACCAGGGGCCAATTTAGTATTAGAGGCGGTATAATAGATATTTATTCTTACACTATAAATCTACCAGTAAGAATTGAACTATTTGGTGATCAAGTTGAATCGATCCGTCAGTTTGAAGTGGCTAATCAGCGTTCTACTTCTCAATTAGATAGCATTATGATTACTCCAGCTACTGAATTTATTTTTCCTTCTAATTTAAAAGAAGGTATAAAAGATATTCAGGCTGATCTGGATACTAGATTAAAAGAATTGAGTGGTGAACAAGAAGAGCAACTAAAAAAAATAATTAAGCAGGATCTAGAATTTTTAGACGAACAGGTTGATATTGTGGAAAAGAGGCAGTATTTAAGTTATTTTTATCAGTCTGCCACTTTACTTGATTATGTAAGTGGGTTAATTGTCTGTGATAACTGGCTACAAATTAAACAACAGGCTATTACTTATTTAAATAGCATTCAAGAAAGATATAATAACCTTTTAAACCAAGGAAAGGTATTACCTAGTTATCAAGATTATTTTGTAGAATTTAATGATTTATTTTTTACAGATCAAAATCCAAAATTATATTTATCGCCTACTAAGAAGAAGCTAGAAGATATAACTTCTCAATTTGACCTTAATCTTACTGCACAAAATTTAGAATCATTACATGGCCAACTAGATTTATTAGTTGATCAATTGAAAAAGTATAGGAAGCAGGATTACCAAATTATAATTGGACTTTCTAATTTAAAGCAGGCTAATAGATTACAAAAAAAGTTACAGGAAGATAATCTAACAGCAGTCGTTATAGAAGAAATTAAAGAGCAGATAAACTCTAATAACATTATTTTAACAGTCAGTAATTTAAGCAAAGGATTTATTTTCCCAGAGGCTAAATTTTTATTTTATACTACAAGTGAATTGTTTAAACAAGCTAAACGGCAACGCAAGAGAGCTAAAAATTTTGATCAAGGTAGTAAGATATCTTCTTTTACAGAGCTTAATGAAGGGAATTATGTTGTCCATGAGAATCATGGGATTGGAAAGTATTTAGGGATTAAAACTTTAGAGGTACAAGGTAATAGTGAAGATTATTTAGTGGTTAAGTATGCTGGGGATGATAAATTATATATCCCAACTGATCAAGTAGATTTAATTGGAAAGTATGTAGGAATGGATGATAATGAGCCTAAATTGCATAAATTAGATAGTGATAATTGGGCCAAGGCCAAAGCCCGAGTAAAAAAATCAGTAGAAGAGATGGCTGAAGATTTATTGGAGTTGTATGCCAAACGGGAGATGGCTACCGGGTATGCTTTTAGTAAAGATACTGAGTGGCAGGTAGATTTTGAGGCAGCTTTTCCTTATCAAGAGACACCTGACCAGTTAAAAGCGATTGAAGAGGTTAAAGCTGATATGGAATCTGAACAGCCTATGGATAGATTACTATGTGGAGATGTTGGTTATGGTAAAACGGAAGTAGCTATTAGAGCAATGTTTAAGGCTGTAATGGATGGAAAGCAGGTAGCTTTTTTGGTTCCTACAACCATTTTAGCGCAGCAACATTGGAATAACCTAATAGATAGATTCAGTGAGTATCCGGTTAATGTTAGTATGTTAAGTAGGTTTAGAACTGCTAAAGAACAACAGAAAATAATAGAAGATTTAGAAGCAGGCAGAACAGATATTATTATAGGAACACATAGGCTATTATCTCAGGATATAAAATTTAATAATTTAGGATTGGTGGTTGTTGATGAGGAACAAAGATTTGGAGTCACTCAGAAGGAAAAATTAAAAGGAATCAAAGAAAATATTGATATTTTAACTTTAACAGCTACTCCTATTCCTAGAACTTTACATATGTCTTTAGTAGGTATTAGAGATATCAGTGTGATTGAAACAGCCCCTAAAAATAGGTATCCAATTAGGACCTATGTAGGGGAGTATAAAGATGAGTTGGTTAAAGATGCATTAGTTAAAGAATTAAATCGGGATGGACAGATTTATGTAGTTCATAATCGAGTTAAGGATATTAAAGAAGTAGCAAGCCAAATGCAAAGCTTAGTACCTCAAGCTGAAATTGCAGTAGCTCATGGTCAGATGAATGAAAAGAGATTAGAGAGACTAATGCTTGACTTTTTAGAAGGGAATTTTGATATTTTGGTCTCTACTACAATTATTGAAACAGGTATGGATATTCCGAATGTAAATACGATTATTATTAATCAAGCTGATAAGATGGGCTTGGCCCAATTATATCAATTACGAGGACGAGTAGGTAGAAGTAACCGGATTGCGTATGCTTATTTATTATACGACCAAGGTCGGATTTTATCGGAGATAGCAGAAAAAAGACTTAAAGCTATTAAAGAATTCACTAGCTTAGGATCCGGATTTAAAATTGCTATGCGTGATTTAGAGATTAGAGGAGCTGGGAATATTCTAGGGCCAGAGCAGCATGGACATATTGAAGCCGTTGGTTTTTCATTATATTGTAAGTTGTTAGAGACAGCTATTAAGAAATTGCAAAATAAAGAAGAAGCAGAAAGAAAAGTTAAGATGGAACTGAAGGTTGATGCGTATCTTCCGGCTGATTATATTGCTGATTCTAAACAAAAAATTGAGGTTTATAAAGAGATAAAAACTATTAGTACTTTAGAGGAACAAACTGAATTAGTTAATCAATTACAGGATAGATTCGGTAAGTTACCTCCAGCAGTAAAGAGGTTATTGAAATTAACTAAGTTAAGAATCTTGGCCCGGAAGTTATTGGTAGAAGAGATAACAGAGAAAAATGATAAAGTAAAATTAATTTTCAGTGCTGATTGTAAGTTAGAAGGAGCAGACTTTTTAAAGTTAGGACAACAATTTTCTGGTATACGAGTAGTAGCTAGTAAACAACCTAAATTAGAAGTTAAGAGTAAAGATTTAGAAGATAAGCAAAAGATTAATTTATTATTAGATATTTTGGCTTGTTTAACTCCTAATTTTTAACATTAATTGTAATCTTAAAGAATAAAATTTTAATTTTAATTATATACTAATAATGAAACAGATTGGAAGACAGGGGAAATTAATAGCTTAAAATACATCCATTGTAATTAAGTTAGTTATTAGTAGGATAAATTAATAAATCTAAGGTCCCCTAAAATGAATATTTTTAAAGGAGGTTAACCAGATGAAAGCAACAGGAATTGTAAGGCGGATAGATGATTTAGGTAGAGTAGTAATTCCAAAAGAGATTCGCAGAACAATGAGAATTAGAGAAGGTGAGCCTTTAGAGATTTTTGTTGACCGTGATGGAGAAGTAATTTTGAAAAAATATTCTCCTATTGGAGAATTAGGAGAATTTGCTCAAGAATATGTAGATTCTCTTGCAGAAGTAACGGGTAATATTGCTTGTGTTTTAGATAAAGATGCTGTTGTGGCAGTAGCTGGAAGTAAAAAGAAAAAATTTATTGATAAACCAGCTAGTAATTTAGCTAAAACAGTTATGGAGAATCAAGAAATTAAAATAATTAATGAAAGGTCGGAAGAAATCTTTTGTGATGGCATCTATGGCGAAGATGAGGCAGATTTTACAGCTCAAGTATTAGTACCTATTGTTTCTCAAGGTGAGTCTATTGGAGTTGTAGCTTTAGCTTCTTATCAAGAGGGATCCTCTATGGGAGACTTAGAAATTAAGTTAGCAGATACTGCTGCTGGTTTTTTAGCTAAACAGATGGAAGATTAAAACCCTGGTGAGCTATTTAGCTCACCTTTTATTTTTAAGTAAAATGAGGCTGGACTAACAATTAGATTTTTGATATCGTTAATAGATAGGGGGCTATTTTATATTAAGGAAGGAAGATAATTATTGAGTGATCAGAAAAACTCTTTATTACAGGGAACAGTTATTTTAGCTGTAGCAGCTTTTATTAGTAAATTTTTAGGATTTATATATAAGGCTTTTTTGGCCCGAATGATTGGTGGAGTTGGTCTAGGATTATATGAAAAAGCTTATCCTGTTTATACATTAATTTTAACTATTTCCATTGTCGGAATTCCAGTGGCTATTTCTAAGTTGGTTTCTGAAAAGAGAGCAGAAGGAAAGGATTACATAGCTGATTATATATTTAGAATAGCTTTAAGAGTAAGCTTTATTTTTGGGTTAGTAGCATCTGTAACTATAGTTATACTAGCTAAACCTATTGCTCGTTATTTACTAGCTGATATTAAAGTTTATTATTCAATTATCGCTATTGCCCCTGCTATTTTTATTGTTTCTATTATGGCTACTTACCGTGGTTACTTTCAAGGTTTAAGAAAGATGAAACCTACTGGTATTTCTCAGGTAATAGAACAATTGATTAGAATGACAACAATGATCCTTTTAGCTTACTTATTATTACCGTATGGTGTAGAATTAGCAGCAGCAGGTGCTGCTTCAGGAGCTTTTTGGGGTTCAATTGGTGGATTAATAACTATACTAATTATTTATTATCGTTATAAGCCTCAAACTGCAACTGAGCAAAAAGTCAAGGATGTTGAATTACCCAATTTAAAGGATATTTTGGTGAAAATATTTTCTTTGGCACTTCCCGTAACAATTGGGGCTTTAATTTTACCATTAATGAGATTAGTAGATGCTTCAATGATTACTCGACGTTTAATAGTAGCTGGTTTTACTCTTAATCAAGCGACGAGCTTATATGGTCAATTTAATGGTATGGCTATGACATTGGTTAGATTTCCTACTGTAATAGCAGCTTCCTTAGCAGTAAACTTAGTGCCTGCTATTTCTGAAGCAGCTACTTTAAAAGAGGACAAGCTAGTAAAAAATAGAATAGCTAAAGCATTTAAGCTAGCATTATATTTATCAATTCCTGCTTCCTTAGGGTTATTTATTTTAGCTAGGCCATTATGTGTTATGATCTTTGGTGTTGCTCAAGCGGCTATTTCATTACGTTATGTAGCTTTAGGGGTAGTCTCGGTTAGTCTACAACAAGTTACTTCTAGTATTTTACAAGGCTTTAATCATCCTAAATTGCCAGCGAGAAATCTTTTTTTAGGAGTCATAGCTAATGCAGGTTTAAATTATTTTTTGACTGCCATGCCTCAGTTAGGTATTAGAGGAGCAGCAATTGGGACTGTAACAGGATTTACTTTAGCTGCTATACTAAATATTATTGCAGTTTTTAAGATTATTAAACCTGATTTTGATTATTATAATTTAATTATTAAGCCTTTATATAGTAGTATTATTATGTCAATGATTGTTTATCTTACATATTATTCTTTAAGTCATTTAGTAGATATAAAGATAATAACTACTTTAACAGCAGTTTTAATAGGAGCTATTAGTTATGGAATGATTTTATTATTTAATGGTGGTCTAACTAAACAGGACTTAGAATTATTACCTAAAATAGGTTCTAAATTAGCTTCTAAGTTAGATAAATTAGGATTAGTGAGGGGATAAGATGTTACAGATAGTCGGTTTAGGAGCAGGGGATTTAAAATTAGTAACTTTAGAGGTTTATCAAAGATTACAAGAGGCGGATAGAGTTTTTCTTAGGACTGAAGTACATCCAGCTGCTAAAGATTTAGTTGCAGAAGGTATTGACTTTGAATCATTTGATTATTTATATCAACAGGCTAATCAGTTTACTCAAATTTATCAGGAGATTGCCAATCAAGTAGTTTCTGTAGCTAGTACCGAGAAAGATGTTGTGTATGCGCTACCTGGTCACCCTTTAGTAGCAGAAGAATCTGTGCAGCTAATTATTGATCAATTAGACGCATCAGAATATCAAATATTAGCCGGGCCAAGTTTTTTGGATACTATATTTACTAGCTTGAATTTAGATCCAATTAAAGGTGTTAAAGTAATTGATGGGTTAAAGTTTTCTAGTAGGGACTTAAATCCAAGAGTTGATACAATAATTAGTCAGGTCTATAACCAAGCTATTGCTTCTGAGGTTAAACTGAAGTTAATGGAAGTCTATCCTGATGAGTTTAAAATTAAAGTGTTACGTGGTGTAGGATTAGAAGAAGAAAAAATAGTAGAAGTGCCATTATATAAATTAGATCGGTTAGAATGGATTGATCACTTAACTTCTGTTTATCTACCTATTGATAAAGATAACTCCCAAGAGTTTAATAGGTTAGTAGAAATTATGGAAATCTTAAGAAGTGATCAGGGTTGTCCTTGGGATATCAAACAAGATTATCAATCTTTAAAGAAATATTTAATTGAAGAGACGTATGAAGTAATCGAACGGATTGAAGAGGAAGATTATTTTGGTTTGGCTGATGAATTAGGTGATTTATTATTACAGGTAGTATTTCAAGCACAAATAGCTAAAGAAGAAGGTAAGTTTACAATTAGAAATGTTATTTCTAATATTGTAGAGAAGATGGTACGCAGACATCCTCATGTTTTTGGTAACTTAGAGGTTGAAGATGCATCGGATGTGATGGATAATTGGGAAGAAATTAAAGCAAAAGAAAAGGCAAAGAAAATTGATCATTTATTGGATGATATCCCTACTCAGTTACCTTCTTTATTACAGGCCCAAAAGATACAAGAAAAAGCTGCTAAAGTAGGTTTTGATTGGCCCGAGCTTACAGGTGCTTTAAATAAAGTAAAAGAGGAACTAGAAGAGTTTGAAGTAGCTTTGAATAATAATAATTCAGATAATATTGAAGAGGAGTTAGGAGATTTAATATTTTCTTTAGTTAATGTAGCACGATTTTTAGAGATTGATGCAGAAACAAGCTTAAGAAAGACAATCCAGAAATTTAAAAATCGTTTTGCCTATCTAGAAGATAAGGTGCAAGAAAAGGGCCAAGAGTTAAACCATTATTCTTTATCTCAGCTAGATGATTTATGGCAAGAAGCTAAGAAAGAATTGAAATAATAGGAGGAAAGGTTATGTCAAAATTAAAAAAGTTAACATTTTTATGTCTTATGTTAGTAATGTTAGTACCGATGGTTGCTCAGGCTAGTGATTATGCTATTAAGGCTAAATCGGCAGTTTTAATGGATGCCCAAAGTGGACAGATTTTATTTAGTCAACGACCTAGTTTAGAGTTGCCACCAGCTAGTATTACTAAAACTATGACACTATTATTAACTATGGAAGCTGTTGATAGTGGAGCAGTAGATTTAAAAGATCAAGTAGAAATCACTCCATTAGCAGAATCAATGGGTGGATCTCAGCTCTGGTTATCAACTGGAGAAATATTCTCACTGAAAGGTCTGATAAAAGCAATTCTTATTCCTTCGGCTAATGATGCTGCTGTAGCTGTAGCACAATATATTGGTGGTACAGAACAAAACTTTGTTCAGATGATGAATCAAAAAGCAAAGCAGTTAGGACTAAAAAATACTCATTTTATGAATCCAACTGGACTCCCAGTAGCAGGAGGAGGTCATTATTCTAGTGCTCGTGATATTGCAGTTATGGTGCGAGAATTAATTACTAATCATAGTCAGATTCTAAAGTGGTCAGATAATCGAGTGGATAAAATTAAAAATGGTACTTTACCACTATATACGACTAATGATTTAATAGGGCATTATCCAGGAGCTGATGGTTTAAAGACAGGTTGGACGCCAGAAGCTGGTTATTGTTTGGTGGGAACGGCTAAAAGAAATGGAAGACGTTTAATCACAGTAGTTATGGGGACAGATAGTGAAGAAGCTCGAGTAGATGAAACTGCAGATTTATTAAATTATGGTTTTAGAGCTTTTCATAAAGTTAGATTGATTAATTCTAAAGTAAAGATTAAAAAGTTACCAGTTAACCAAGGAAAAGAATTAACAGTAACAGTAGAAACAGCTAATAAGTTATCAGTAATTATTAAAAAAGGAAGTAAAAATCAAATCAAAAGAAAGATAGAGATTTCTAAAAACTTACAAGCTCCAGTAAAAAAAGGACAAGTAGTAGGCAGATTAGTCTTTCTTCAACAAGATAAGGAGTTAGGTACAGTAAATCTAGTAACAACTAAAGAGATAAAGCAGGCTAGCTGGTTTGTTTTGGTACTTAGATGGTTACAAGATTTTGTACTAGGTTTTTTAAAATGATTTTAGGCAGGGGGTTACCCCTGCTTTTTTATATTAATTTAGCAGTATTAATTCCTATCCAAGCTACAAATAAGCCTAAGACAAGGCTGATTATGATATTACTAGCTGCTAAAAAAGTACTTTCTTTGTCTAAAAGGCCGATTGTTTTATAAGTAAAAGTTGAAAAAGTAGTTAAAGCTCCTAAAAATCCAGTAGTAATTGCTGTTCTAAAAGTAGGGTGAAATAATTCCTTTTCTTTGGTTATAGTAGCAATAAAACCTAATAGAAAACAACCAATTAAATTTACTACTAAAGTTCCAGCAGGGAAATTTAGATTAAGATTCTTGTTTACTTTTAATGTAATTAGGTATCTCCCGATAGCTCCTAAAAAGCCACCTAAACCAATATTAATGAGTTTAAACATTTTATCTCTCCTTTTAATTAACTTATTACGATTATATATTAATTCTTTTTTAGTTGCAATCAAATCTTATAATAATACTTTTAACAATTGTTTTTTAGCAGATGAATGTAAACTTAAATAAAGGATTAAACTAAAAGAAGAGTTAAGATAAATTTGAAATTATTTAGCAAATTCAATAGGAATTATTTAATAAGTCTTGAATAACAATAAATGGAATATAATAAATGGAGGGATAAGTTTATGAATTACAAAGAAAAATATGAAAAGTGGTTAGAAAATGATTATTTTGATCAAGAAACAAAAGAAGAATTAGAGAAAATTTCTAATGATGAAGAGGAAATTGAAGAAAGATTTTATACTGATTTAGACTTTGGAACAGGTGGTATGAGAGGAATTATTGGTGCTGGTACTAATCGAGTCAATAAGTATACTATTAGAAAGGCTACACAAGGTTTGGCTAACTACATAGCTAAAGAAGGAGATAAGTCTAAAGGTGTTGCTATCTCTCATGATAATAGACATAAATCTCGTCAATTTGCTACTGCGGCTGCTTTAGTATTAGCAGCTAATGGAATTAAAGCTTACTTATTTGATGATCTAAGACCAACTCCAGAACTTTCTTATGCAGTTAGAGAGTTAAATACTACAGCTGGAATTATGGTAACAGCAAGTCATAACCCACCTGAATATAACGGATATAAGGTTTATTGGAATGATGGAGCACAAATTGTTGCACCACATGATGAAGGGATTATTTCTGAAGTTAATGCAATTAATGATTTTTCTAAAGTCGAGATAATATCAAAAGAGGAAGCTAAGCAAGCAGGTTTATTTGAAATTATTGCACCTAGGATGGATGATGAGTATATTGAAACCCTAAAAAATTTATCACTTAACGAAGAAATCATAAAGAAAGTCTCTAATGATTTTGATATTGTTTATACACCACTTCATGGGGCAGGAAATATTCCTGTTCAGCGAATTTTAGATGAATTAGGTTTTGAGAATGTACATGTAGTTGCAGAACAGGAAGAACCAGATCCTGATTTTTCAACTGTAGACTATCCCAATCCAGAAGAACCAGCAGTATTTGATTTAGCAATGGATTTAGCAGAAGAAGAGAATGCAGATTTGATTATGGCTAATGATCCTGATGCAGATCGAGTTGGGATTGCTGTTAAAGATACTAGTGGTGAATGGAATTTCTTAAATGGTAATCAGGTAGGAGTTTTATTATCAGAATATATACTTGAAAATTTAGCTTCAATTCCAGAGAACGGAACGATCATTAAGACTATTGTAACTACTGAGATGATTAATCCAATTGCTAATAAGTATAATATTGATGTGATGAATACTTTAACTGGTTTTAAGTATATTGGTGAAAAAATTAAAGAATTCAAGGCTGGTAAATACGATAAAAAGTATATCTTTGGTTTTGAAGAAAGTTATGGTTATTTATATGGAACTCATGCTCGAGATAAAGATGCCATAGTAGCAACAATGTTAATTGCTGAAATGGCAGCTTATTATGAATCTCAAGGTAGTTCTTTATATGAAGAACTAATGAGAATGTATGAAGAGTATGGTTATTACAAAGCAGATTTAGAAGCAATTAGAATGCCTGGAAAAGAGGGCCAAGAAAAAATTAATGCTATATTAGCTGATTTAAGAGAAAATAGTCCAACAGAAATTAACGGGGAAGAAGTAGTAGTGAAGAAGGATTATTTAGCAAGAAAAAGTTATGATTTAGAAAGTGGAGCAGAAAGTAAACTTGATTTACCAGAATCTAATGTGCTTCAGTTTGAGCTTGCGGATGATAGTTTAGTAACAGTTAGACCTTCTGGTACTGAACCTAAAATTAAATTTTATTTCTCAGTTACAGCTGATAGTGACGAAGCAGCAGAAGAAAAATTAAATGCAGTTAAAGAATCAGTAATGAATTTAGTTGAATAATTTTTAAGGAGCTAGCTATAATAGTTAGCTCCTGTATAATTTTTGAAAGTAGTAAAAAATGTGTTGAAAAATGAATTTAATTAGTCTATAATATTTATAGAAGCGGTTCCAATTATTTTTTTGCATTCTTCGGAAGTGCTTCCAAATAAAATTAAGGAGTGGTATAATGAAAAAAAACATTTGGCTTTTCGGGTTAGTACTCACATTAGTCTTGGTAGTAACAACTACTTCCTCAGCTTGGTGGATCTTTGGTAATGACCAAAAAAGTAATGGTAAAATCACACTTGAATTCTTTCAAAATAAACAAGAGGCGGTTGATACTTATAACCAGCTAATTAAAAAATTCGAAAAGAGCCATCCTAAGATTGATATTAAACAAAATAATGTTCCTAGTGCTGAAACAGTCTTAAAGACACGATTAGCTAAAAATGATATTCCAGCTATTATGGGATTAGGTGCTAATTTTACTTATGGTCAGATAGCAGAAGCAGGCATTTTGGCTAATTTTTCTGATGACCCACAGCTTAAAAATATTCAACCAGCTTATTTAGAGATGACTAAAAACTTACATGAAGGAAATAAAAATTATGGGATTCCTTATTCAGCAAATGCAAATACAATTCTTTATAATAAGACTAAATTTAAAAAACTAGGTTTAGAAATTCCTAAAACTTGGAATGAGTTAATTGCTACAGCAAAAAAAATTGAGCAAGCAGGAGAAATTCCTTTTTATTTAACATTTAAAGATGCTTGGACAGCGATGATTCCTTGGAATTCACTTGCTGCTAATTTACAAGGAGAAAATTTTATTGACCAGCGAAAAGCTGGAGAAACTACTTTTCAAGCAAGATACCAAAAAGTTGCTAAACGAATATATTCTTTACTTGATTATGGACAGCAAGATATCTTTGGAAAAGGGTATAATGCAGGAAATAAAGCATTTGCTAAAGGAAAATCTGTAATGTATTTACAAGGAATTTGGGCGATTAGTTCTATCAAAAAAGCTAATCCAAATATCAAAATTGGTGCATTTGCCTTACCTGCTGTTAATGATGCTAGTAAGAACAAACTTGTTTCAGGTGTTGATACAGTATTAACAATGTCTAGTCAATTATCTGATAGGAGGGCCAAAGCAGCTAAAGAGTTTATTCATTTTTTAATTAAACAAGAGAACACCCAATATTATATTAATCAAGAAAAACTTTTTTCTGCTGTAAAGGGAGTATATCAAAAGGATCCGCAACTTGTTGACCTTAAAGAATACTTTGAGACTGGTCAACTTGCTCCGTTCCCTGATCACTATTATCCAGCAGGGATGCAAGTGCCTAGACTAATACAGAAATTTCTGTTGAATGGTAATATTGATTCCTTTTTAGAGAGGTTAGATAAAGCTTGGAATAGAGTACAAGCTAGATAATTTAACTAGTAGTCTTCTTACTGGGATTAAAATAATATAATAAAATAAGGACTCGGTAAGAAGTCTATAATAAATTAATTCTTAGCAGAGGTGATAATTGTGATAAAAAGAAATTCAAGAATGTTTTATTATATGACCATTCCAGCTTTGATATTATTTTTTATATTTCATACCTTCCCTGCTTTGCAAGGTGTTTATTATAGTTTCACTAATTGGCGTGGATTTGGCAATTATGATTTTGTCGGATTAAAAAATTATATCAATTTATTTAAGGATCCACGAATTTGGCATTCTTACATTTTTACTTTTAAATTTGCAATTGTATCTACTATTTTAGTAAATACAATAGGACTATTAGTTGCTATTGGTCTTAATTCTAAGATTAAGTTTAAAACTACTTTACGGGCGATATATTTCTTGCCCCATATTTTAAGCATTTTAATCGTAGGTTATGTATTTAAGTATATTTTCACTTATTTCTTACCAGATATTGCAAGCTCATTAGGAATAGGAATGCTTACTAAAAGTATTCTAGGGAATCCAGATTTAGCTTGGATTGGAGTAGTTATTCTTGCCGTTTGGCAATCAAGTGCTTTTCATGTTGTTTTATATTTAGCAGGTTTACAGACAATACCTAAAAATTTATATGATGCTGCAAGCATTGATGGGGCAGGTAGTTGGGGACGGTTTAAACATATTACTTTTCCATTAATAGCTCCTTTCTTTACTGTTAATATGGTATTGGCTTTAAAGAATTTTTTAATGGTTTTTGACCATGTTATGGCTTTAACTGGTGGAGGACCTGGATTGGCTACTGAATCTATTTCTTTATTAATTTATCATGGTGGATTTCAAGGGGGAGAGTTTGCTTATCAGACAGCCAATGCAGTAGTTTATTTTATTATTATTTTGATTGTTTCGTTATTTCAGCTTAAGGTTTTACAAGAACGGGAGGTGGAGTTATAATGGCACAAGAGGGAGTAATAACTAATAAAGATGATGTAGTCAAAGAATTACACAATGATTCTTCTAGAGAAGATATCAATTGGTTAGTAACCATATTATTGATAATGGGAGCTCTTTTTATTTTGTTTCCATTGTACTTAACTGTAACTGTAGCTTTGAAGACACCCCAAGAGATGGCTCAATCACTTTTAGCACTGCCTTTAGGTTTTCATTGGGAGAACTTTGCTAAAGCAATAGAAATGACCCATTATTTTAGAAGCTTAACAAATAGTAGTTTAGTTACTATTCCAGCAGTGGTTTTTACTTTATTTACTAATTCTATGGTAGCCTATGCTATTGGTAGGAATATGGATAAGAAGTTTTTTAAACTTCTGTATTATTATTTTATTAGTGCTATGTTCATTCCTTTTCCAATTATTATGTTACCAATTGTAAAAGAGATGAGTTTATTTGGATTGGATAATATCCCTGGTTTAATTATTTTGTATATTGTTTATGGATTATCACTTAATATTTTTATTTATATAGGGTATATTAAATCAATTCCTAGAACTATAGAAGAAGCTGCAATTATTGATGGAGCTAACACTTGGCAGATTTTTTGGAAAATTATTTTTCCACTATTAAAACCAGTCAATGCTACAGTTGCCATTTTAACTGGACTTTGGGCTTGGAATGACTTTATGCTTCCTTTGGTTATATTAAGTGATCGTAGTTCTATGACTTTACCATTAGTTCAGCATGTATTTCAATCACAATTTAGTACTAATTATAATTTAGCTTTTGCTTCGTATTTATTAGCATTAATCCCAATGCTTTTGCTATATATATTTGCACAAAAATGGATCATTGGTGGAGTAATGAGAGGTTCAATTAAGGAATAAGAGCTTTATAAGTATAAGAAACTTGATATAATGAAAGATAAAGGTTAATAAAAAAAGAATTAGAATCAAATAAGAGTAATAATATTATAATCTAGGAGGTAGATTATGAATAAAAAATGGTGGAAGGAAGCAGTAGTCTATCAAATTTATCCAAGAAGTTTTAATGATTCAAATGGAGATGGGATTGGTGATTTAAGAGGAGTTATTGAGAAAGTAGATTATTTAGATAAGTTAGGCATAGATGTAGTCTGGTTAAATCCAGTCTATGAATCACCTAATGATGATAATGGTTATGATATTAGTGATTATCAAGCAATTATGGATGAGTTTGGTACAATGATGGACTGGGAAGAGCTATTAGAAGCACTTCATGATAGAGGAATTAAATTAATTATGGATTTAGTAGTTAATCATACTTCTGATGAACATAAATGGTTTGTTGAGTCTCGCAAATCAAAAGACAATCTTTACCGAGATTATTATATTTGGCGTCCTGGAGAAGATGGTGCCCCGCCTAATAATTGGCGTTCACATTTTAGTGGCTCAGCTTGGGACTATGATGAACAGACAGATGAATATTATTTACATCTATTTAGTAGCAAACAGCCTGATCTAAACTGGAAAAATCCTAATTTAAGACAAGAAATATACAAGATGATGACTTGGTGGTTAGAAAAAGGAATTGATGGTTTTCGAATGGATGTTATTAATATGATTTCTAAAGTAGAAGGTTTACCAGATGGAGAGGAAGTAGGAGAAGATGGTTATGCTTCTGGCGGAGAATATTTCTTAAATGGGCCAAAAGTTCATGATTATTTACAGGAGATGAACCAAGAGGTTTTATCTAAATATGACATTATGACAGTAGGAGAGACTCCAGGTGTAACGCCTAAACAAGGGATTAAATATGTAGCAAAAGAGCGCAAGGAGCTTGATATGGTCTTTCAGTTTGAACTAATGGATATTGATTCTGGTGAAGGTGGCAAATGGGATCTAGCAGATTGGAAGTTAACTGAACTTAAGAATATTATAAGTAAATGGCAGATTGGATTAGAAAATCAAGGTTGGAATAGTTTGTATTTAAATAATCATGATCAACCACGACCAGTCTCTCGTTTTGGAGATGATGATAAGTATCGAGTTGAATCTGCTAAAATGTTGGCTACTATGAATCATACTTTACAAGGAACTCCTTATATTTATCAAGGGGAAGAGATTGGAATGACTAATGTAGAGTTTGATTCTATTACTGATTATGAAGATATAGAAACTTTAAATATGTACCAAGAGAGAGTAGTTGAAGGTAATAAAGACCGAGAAGAAGTAATGGAAGCAATCTATGCTAAAGGTAGAGATAATGCTAGAACGCCAATGCACTGGGATAATAGTGAAAACGCTGGATTTACTGATGGTAAGCCCTGGATTAAACTTAATCCTAATTATAAAGAGATAAATGTAGAGAATGCTTTGGATAATCCAGATTCTATCTTTTATTATTATCAAAAGTTAATTAAACTTAGAAAAGAGAACCCGGTATTTGTTTATGGTAATTATCAATTATTATTAGAAGATGATGAGAATATTTATGCTTATTTAAGAAATTATAATGGTCAACGATTGTTAGTAATCCTTAATTTCTTTGCAAAAGAAGTAAAATTTGAGTTATCAGATAATATTAATTTTGCTAGTAAGGAATTATTAATTAGTAATTATGAAGTTAATGAAGAACAAATTTCAGAAATAGACCTCAGACCTTATGAAGCTAGAGTTTATAAATTAAGTTAAGTAAATACAGTTAAAATTGGTGATAATGTGTGGATTGAAGGTATAAATAAACAATTAAAAAGGTAGGTAAACAATGAGTAAAACAACGATTTATGATGTAGCAGAAGCTGCTGAAGTTGGAATAGGAACTGTATCTAGAGTCTTAAATAATAGTGAAAAAGTTAGTGATGAAACCCGAAATAAGGTATTAAAGGTAATTAAAGAATTAAATTATTATCCTAATGGAATGGCTAGAGGTTTAGCCTTACAGAGAACAAATGCTATTGGAGTTATGGTGCCTTCTTTTATTGATCATTTCTTTGTAGAAGTTTTAAGGGGTGTCCAGGCTGGATTAAATCAATTTGATTTAGATCTAGTATTATTTAAGGTTGATAAAGAAGAAAAGGATAAGCATATTAACCGGGTTTTACAAGGGAGAAAGGTAGACGGGGTATTAGCTATTACCCTTGATTTAACTAAAGAAGAAGTTAACAAGTTTAAAGAATTAGATTTACCCTTGGTCTTAGTAGATGATTATCAACAGGATGTAAACTCCATTTTTGTTGATGACATCGCTGGAGTAAAAAAAGCTATTAGCTATTTAATAGAATTAGGTCACCAAAGAATTGCCTTTTTTGATGGGCCGTTAGAAAGTAATCATGGAAAACAGAGATTAGAGGGAGTAAAAATTGCTTTTGCAGAAGCAGGTTTAGAATTTGATGAGCAGTTATTACAGGAGGGTGATTTTACTGTTGAATCAGGATATCAATCAATGAAGAAAATACTTGATGTAGAGGAGAGACCAACAGCTATTTTTGCTGCTTCTGATGATCAAGCAGTTGGTGCCCTAGAAGCAATTAAGGAGGAAGGTTTGTCTGTACCAGATGGTTTTGCTTTAATTGGCTATGATAATATTGAATTAGCTCGTTATTTAGATTTAACAACTGTTAGTCAGCCTATGTTTAAAATGGGGGAGTTAGGAATTGAGACTTTGGCCAAATTAATCTATTCTAAGCAAGATGATTTAATAAAAAAGAAGATAGAACCTAAATTAGTTATTAGAAATTCTTGTTAGAGATAAAAAATATAGTGTAGCTATTTTATAATTGGAAATTTAAAGTTATTTAATTTGTAAAAAGAGTTATCTTTGGTATAATTATAGTGGAAGCGTTTCAACTAATGTTCTTATTAATAGTAAAAATAGTTTATAAAAAATATAACAAGGAGGAGTTATAATGTTGAAAGTAGGAGTTGTTGGTTGTGGTTCTATTGCAGAATATCGTCATATTCCAGAATATATAGCTAATAAGGATGTAGAGGTAGTAGCTCTGTGTGATATTGTAGAACAAAGAGCAGAAAAGTTTGTTAATAAGTATGAACTAACAAATGCTAAGGTGTATACTGATTATAAGGAATTGGTAAAGGATAAAGAAATAGATGCAGTAAGTGTTTGTACACCAAATTATTTACACGCGCCTGTTTCTATCGCTGCAGCTAAATCTGGTAAGCATGTTTTATGTGAGAAGCCTTTAGCAACTTCAGAAGAAGAATCTAAGGATATGATTGAAGCTGCTAAGGAGAATGATGTTTTCTTAATGGTTGGCCATAACCAAAGATTAATGCCTATTCACCAGAAAGCTAAAGAAATTATTGAGCAAGGAAAATTAGGTCAGATTACTTCTTTTAAGACTACTTTTGGGCATCCTGGGCCGGATGATTGGAGTGCTGATGGCGAAGATAGCTGGTTCTTTAGAAAAGATGAAGCTTTTATTGGTGCTTTAGGAGATTTAGGAGTACATAAAGCTGATTTAATGAGATGGTTATTAGATAAGGAAGTAACTGAAGTAGGTGCTTTTTATGATACATTAGTTAAAGATGGGGATGTAGATGATAATGCAGTTTTTATTTTGCGCATGGAAGATGGTGTACTAGGGAACTTATCAGCTAGTTGGACTTATACTGCTGAAGAGGATAATAGTACAGTAATTTATGGAACGAAGGGGATTATGAAGTTAGGAAGTCCAGAATCTGCTGAGCCAGTTATTATTAAATATGCTAATGGCACAGAAGAGGTACATCGTGTAGTGGGGATGCAAAGTAATGATGATGATGGCCAGAGTTTAAGTAGTGGGGTCATTGATTATTTTGTTGATCATATTAAACGTGATAAAAAGCCTGCTATTTCTGGTGAAGAAGGGTACAAATCTCTTAAAGTGATCTTGGCTGGGTTAGAAGCTGCTAATGAGAAAACAATTATTAAGCTATAGTAATTTATCGTTAACATTGTAAATGTAATTATTAATTAACAAAACAGAGGGGGAATAATAGATGAAAGCTGGTGTTTTTAATCCTGTATTTGGAGATAGTCTATCTTTAGCAGAAATGTTAGATAAAGTAGTTGAATTAGGTTTAGATGCTGTTGAAATTGGAACTGGTTGCTCACCAGGTAATTTTCATTGTAAACCAGATGAATTATTAAATGATGAAGCTAAGTTAGAAGAATTTAAAGCTGCTTTTGAGGATAGAGACTTAATTATTAGTGGTTTAAGTTGTCATGGTAATCCCTTACATCCTGTACCAGAAAAAGCAGAAGCAGATCATGAAGTATTTAGAAAGACTGTTTTATTAGCAGAAAAGTTAGAAGTACCTGTAGTTAATTTATTTTCTGGTTGTCCAGGTGGTAGTGAAGATGCAAAACGTCCTAATTGGATTACTTATACTTGGCCAAATGATTATGCAGAGGCTTTAGAATGGCAATGGGAAGAAAAAGTAATTCCTTATTGGAAAGAACAAGGTAAGTTTGCCCAAGAACATGGAATTAAGTTAGCTTTTGAAATGCATCCTGGTTTTGTTGTTTATAATCCTGCGACATTATTAAAATTAAGAGAAGCTGTGGGTGATGTAATAGGGGCCAACTTTGATCCAAGCCATTTAATCTGGCAGGGAATTGAACCTGTAAAAGCTATTCATGAGCTTAAAGGAGCAATTTATCATTTCCATGCTAAAGATACAGCTATTAATCCAGTTAGATGTCCTGTAAATGGTGTTTTAGATACAACTAATTTAGGAGAGGTGGCTGAGAGATCGTGGGCTTTTAGAAGTTTAGGTTATGGTAATGGTATTAAGTACTGGAAAGATATTGTAAGTGCTTTAAGGATGACTGGTTATGATTATGTATTAAGCATTGAACATGAAGATGCTTTAGCATCTGTAGATGAAGGATTAACTAAAGCTGCTCAAGTATTAAAGGAATCTTTACTATATGAAGAACCTGTTAATCCTTGGTGGACTGATTAATTCTAAGTCTAAACTTTATACCAATAATCTAATGTTTTTTACAGAATTGGAGGTAATATTTATGAAAGAACTAAAAGTAGGATTAATTGGAACGGGTCGAATATCTGATACTCATTTAAAGCCAATTACTGCTCTAGAAAATATAGAATTAGTTGCTGTAGCTGATATAGATGAAAAATTAGTACAAGAAGCTGCTAATAATTATGATTGTGAGGCTTATCTTGATTATAAAAAGATGTTAGATGATAAAGATTTAGATGTAGTCCATATTTGTACTCCTCATAATTTGCATGCTGAAATGACTATTGCTGCTGCTAAAAGAGGAATACATGTTCTAACTGAGAAGCCGATGGCTCTTAGTTTAGAAGATGCTGATAATATGATTCAGACAGCTGAAAGTAATGGAGTTAAGTTAGGAGTTATTTTCCAAAATAGATTTAATAAGGCTTCCCAGGAGATAAAAAAGCTAATTGATAAAGAAGAATTAGGAGAATTAAAAGGTGCACGAGTCTTTGTTAATTGGTACCGTCCTGATAGCTATTATGAAAATATTTATTGGAAAGGAACTTGGGAACAAGAAGGTGGAGGAGTAGTTATTGACCAGGCTATCCATACTTTAGATCTGTTACAGTGGTTTGTAGGAGAAGTTGATTTCTTAGAAGCTAATATTGCTAATAGAGCTCATGAAACATTAGAGGTAGAAGATATGGCTGAAGGATATATTAAGTTTAAAAATGGTTTAAATGCTTCTTTTCATACAACTAATTTCTATACTTACGATGCAGATGTATTCTTAGAATTGCATGGTACAAAAGGTGTTGTTACAATGGAGAAGGATAAGGTAACAGTTAAACTGGATGAAAAAGAAGAGTATATTGTAGATGAAAGTGATGCCCAGGAAGAAATAGGCAAATCATACTGGGGAATTAGTCATAAACGTCAGATAAATCAGTTTTATGATGCTATTATAAATAATAAGCCTTTAGCTGTTGATGGCCAGGAAGGTAAAAAGGTATTAAAGACTGTACTAGCAATTTATGAAGCAGGTAAGAATAATAAAAGGATTAATTTCTAGAGATACTGGTGGGAAGGTAAATCCTTCTCACAGTAATTTCAATAATTAATGAAAAAGGGTTGAATTTAATGAAGAATAATGTTATAATTCTTAGTAAGAAAAGTAAAATTTATAATAACTTATAACTAAGATAAGTCACAATAAGATAATAAGCTAATAAGATGAGACTTGTTACTCAACGGATTACTATACCGAGGGAGTAGTAGGTCTTTTTTTAATTTACTATTTACTCAAGCGCTTGCGTAAGTTGGGTAAATGGCCTTGGGCCAAGCTAAAAAGGAGGAAATTATGAGTATTACAATGAAAGACATCGCCCAAATAGTTGGTGTTTCAGAATCAACTGTTTCTCGAGCAATTAATAATAAACCGGGAGTAGGCGAAAAAACAAGAAAAGAAATATTGAAAGTAGCTAATAAATATAATTTTAGTCCTAATCAGTTGGCCCGTAACTTAGCTAAACAAGAAAGTAAAATGATTGGCTTAATTTTACCTGATATCTCAAGTTTGTTTTATTCAGAAGTAGCGAGAGCTATTCAAGATTTTGCTTTAAAGAAAGGATATCAAGTTGTAATTTGTAATACAGATGGAGCTAGAGAACAAGAGAATAATTATATAGAATGGTTACAGAGTAATCAAATAGCTGGTGCTATCTTTTTAGGTGATAGGTTAGTTAGTAATCAAATAATGAAATTAGGTTTAAGTGACTATCCAGTCGTACTAGCTAATCGCCTAGTGGAAGGGGTAACATTACCTTCAGTAATCATTGATAATACTAGTGGTGCTTATAAAGCTATGGAGCATCTGCTGGATAAGAACTATCAAAATATCGCATTAATTAATGGGCCCCAAGATAATTGGCAAGCTCAAAATAGATTACGGGGTTATAAGCAAGCTCTAAAAGATTTTAATTTAGAATTTAATTCTAATCTAGTATTACATCAAGAGTGGGATAGAGAGAGTGGTTACCAAGGTTTTTTAGAGTTAGTTAAGTTAGAAGAACCTCCAGAAGCTATATTTGCAGCTAATGATTTGATAGCTGCTGGGGTAGTAGAAGCAATTAAAATGGGAGGTTATTTAGTTCCTCAAGATATAGCAGTAGTAGGATTTGAGGATACAGTAGTAACATCAATTATAGACCCTCCATTAACGACTGTAGCTCAACCAATGTATCAAATGGGAACTCAAGCTGTTAACAAACTCTTTACTCTAATTGAAGATGATGTTAGAGGAGAAGAGATTGAAATATTAGATTGTGAGTTAATTATTAGAGAATCTACTTAAAAATTATTAAGGGGGAGTTAAAATGGCAAAAGTTACTTTAAATGATATTACTAAAGTTTATCGGGGTGGAGATGATGGTCCTGTAGAGGCTGTATCAAAGGCTAATGTTGATATTAAGGATGAAGAATTTGTTGTATTAGTTGGCCCATCTGGATGTGGAAAGTCTACTACTTTAAGAATGGTAGCTGGACTTGAAGAAATTACTGAAGGTGAACTTTACATTGGGGAAGATATAGTAAATGATGTAGCTCCTAAAGATAGAGATATTGCAATGGTATTCCAAAATTATGCTTTATATCCACATATGAATGTATATGATAATATGGCATTTGGTTTAAAATTACGTAAGATGGATGATGAAGTAATTGATAAACGAGTTAAAGATGCTGCTCGAATCTTAAGTATTGAACCATTATTAGATAGAAAGCCGAAAGAATTATCTGGAGGTCAGCGTCAGCGTGTAGCTATGGGGCGAGCTATTGTACGAGAGCCTAAAGTGTTCTTAATGGATGAGCCATTATCTAACTTAGATGCTAAGTTAAGAGTACAAATGAGAGCTGAATTACAAAGACTACACGAAAGATTACAGACAACTACTGTTTATGTAACTCATGATCAGGTAGAGGCAATGACTTTAGCAGATAGAATTGTTGTGCTTAAAGATGGTATCATTCAGCAGGTTGATGATCCAATAACTCTTTATAATGATCCGAATAATATGTTTGTAGCAGGATTTATTGGTAGTCCAGCTATGAATTTCTTAGATGCTAAGATTATAGAAAAGGGTGATAGTTTAGCAATTACAGGAGAAGGTTTTGAGGTGACTATTCCTGCAGATATGTCTCAAGCAATGAAGACTTTACAGACTTATGTCGGTAAAGAAATCGTCTTTGGTATTCGACCTGAAGATATTATGGATGTTGATTTAATGGAAGAAGAACCAGAAGGAGATGTAGTTAAGTCAGAAGTAGAAGTAGTTGAGCCAATGGGATCTGAAATTAATGCTCACGTTAATGTTGGCGGACAAACAATTATAGCAATTGTAGATTCTGAGAGTGACATTGAAGTTGGAGATACTAAAGAATTATCTTTTGATCTTAGTAAGATGCATATCTTTGATTCTGAAACTGAAGAAGCAATTATTTAATTTAAGCTTAAAATCTAACTATCTAAAGGGAGATCATGATCATGGTCTCCTTTTTTATTTTTTGTTACTTTCACAGTAATTACTATGAATAGAATTTATTTTAGTAGCATAAAAATTAGTAACTTGATTTAAACAATTAAGCTAGGAGGAGTTAGTATGTCTAAAGATCAAGAACTAAGTCTATTTAATCGTGAAAAGTTAGAGCTAAATGGAGTGACTGATGTTCAAAGTTATGATGAGCATGAAATTAATCTTGAGACTAATTTAGGTAGTTTATTAATTATGGGCCAAGAATTACATATTCAGCATTTAGATTTAGAAAATTTAAAGTTAATTGTTGAGGGTCATATTATAGAGCTTAGGTATGACCAAGGTTCAAAAACTAAAAATTTATTTCAAAAATTATTCAAGTAAATTTAGGAGGAACTGAAATGGTCTCTTTGCGGTTGCAATTTTTTACTTTTTTAAATATGATATTAGTAGGTATGGTAATTGGAATAGGATTTGATTTTTATCGGGTCTTAAGATCTAAAGTCAATCCACTTCAGATTTTTACTATTTTATTTGATATAGTTTTTTCTTTGTTATCAGCAATTATAATATTTATAACATTATTTTATAGCAATGGTGGAGCGGCTAGAGGTTATGTTTTTATAGGTGTCTTTACAGGAGTGATAATTTATTATCTTACTATTAGTAACTTTATGATTAAGGTGCTTACTAAATTAGCAAATATTATTTATTGGATTTATACTAAAGCTAAGAAGATAATTATCTGGATTTATAATAAAAGCAAGTTAATTATGATTAAAATAAGAAGGTGGATTAAGCAATGGGGTGAAAAATAACAGATGGGAATTAGGCAACCACAGAAAGAAGAAACCAGATCTAAATTTAAAAAGATAATCAAATTATTGGGAATAATTATTGGTTTAGTAGTACCTATATTGATTTTAATTAATTTTTATCAAGGTCATCGAGAACTGCAAAGAATGAACCATAAGATAGCTAAGTTAAAGGAAGAGATTAACGATCTAAAGCAAGAAAAGAAGGAGTTAAGAAGCAGAATAGACCAAGTTAATTCCAAAAAAATTATTGAGCAAATAGCTCGAGAAAAATTAGGTTTAGTTAAAGAAGGAGAAATATTATATATTCCTGTAGAAAAATAGGAGGCTGAAGATGAATTTTAATATAGTAAAGCAACTAGCTACTGATCTTAATTTAGCAATTGGACAAGTTAAGAAAACAATTAAGTTACTAGATGAAGGGAATACTATACCATTTATAGCTCGTTATCGTAAAGAAGCAACGGGCCGATTGACTGAGGATAAGTTACGTGAATTAGAGGAAAGGCTAGATTACTTAAGAAGGTTACAAGCTAAAAAGAAGAAGGTAATTACAGCAATCACAGAACAAGGGAAGTTAACGGTTCAGCTAAAAGAAGAGATCAATGCTGCGACTAGTCTACAAGATGTAAAAGACTTGTATCGTCCTTATAAACAAAGGCAAAAGACTAGAGCTGCCAAAGCTAAAGAGAAGGGATTAGAGCCTTTAGCTGATTTGTTTTTAGCTCAAGATATAACCACAGGTTCCGTTGTAGAAAGGTGTCAAGAGTTTATAGATCCTAAACAGGAGTTAGAGGATATAGCTAGTATATTACAAGGGGTTAAAGATATTATTGCTCAGCATGTAGCTGATCAACCTAAAAGTAGAAAATTGGCCCGAGAGATTACTTTTGATAAGGGGAAATTAGTTGTTAAGGGTAAAGTTGATGAAATAACAGAGTATCAAACTTATTATGAGTTTGAAGAAGAAATAGGGAAGTTAGCGCCTTATCAAATCTTAGCAATTAATCGTGGGGAGCATGAAGATATTCTTAAGGTTAAGGTAGTTACTTTAAAAGAGCAGATTATAAATAACTTAAAAGCTGAATTTATTACTGATAAATCTATTTTTAAGGAAGTATTAGAAGAAGCAATAGATGATGCTTATCATCGCTTATTAGCTCCGGCTATTGCTAGAGAGGTAAGAAGTTATTTAAAAGAGGAAGCAGAAGAACATGCAATTGATGTATTTGCTAAAAATTTAAGAAATTTATTAATGCAGCCTCCATTAATTGATAAAAAGGTTTTAGCAATTGACCCCGCCTTTAGAACCGGGTGTAAGATAGCAGTTTTAGATAAAGCAGGACAATTGTTAAAGACTACTAATATTTATCCTCATGAGCCACAAAATAAATGGCAAGTTGCTAAAGAAAAGTTAATTGATTTAATAACTGCTTATAATCTGGATGTAGTAGCTATTGGGAATGGGACTGCTTGTCGAGAAACAGAAACTTTAGTTTCAGAAGTGATTGCAGAGTCACTTCCGAAATTAAGATATGTGATAGTTAATGAAGATGGGGCTTCTGTTTATTCAGCATCCCCTTTAGCCAGGGAGGAATTTCCTAAGTTAGATGTATCACTAAGGGGAGCCATTTCCATTGGCAGAAGATTACAGGATCCTTTAGCTGAATTAGTCAAGATTAATCCTAAGCACTTAGGAGTAGGCTTATACCAGCATGATTTGAATCAGAGTAATTTAGAAGAGGCCTTAGAGAAGGTAGTAGAATCAGTTGTAAATTATGTAGGTGTTGATTTAAATACAGCTTCTAGTGCTTTACTAGAGCATATAGCGGGCATTACTTCTGCAGTAGCAGATAAAATTGTTTCATACAGGCATGATAAAGGGGAGTTTACTACACGTCAAGAATTAAAGAATGTTTATGGAATTGGCCCTAATAGATTTACTCAAGCTGCTGGTTTCTTGAGAATTAAAGCTGGAGATAATCCGTTAGATCAAACTGCAATTCATCCAGAGTCTTATCAAGTAGCACAAAAGTTATTAGCTAAAATAGGCTTTAATGCTAGCGATTTGTTTAATCAGGAGCAAAGATTAGAATTGCGGGAAAAGATAAAGCAGGTTGATTTAAATGATTTTGTTTCACAATTAGAGGTTGGTTTAGCAACTTTACAGGATATTAAAGAAGCTTTATTAAAACCTGGTCGTGACCCTAGAGAAGAAGTTTCACAGTCTATTTTTAAACGAAGTATTTTAAAGTTAGAAGATTTGGAAATAGGAATGATTTTAACAGGTAAGGTTAGTAATGTAGTCGATTTTGGAGCATTTGTTGATATTGGTGTTAAGGAAGATGGTTTAGTACATATTTCAGAGCTAAGCTCTGATTTTGTAAAAGACCCGTTAGAAGTAGTAGCAGTTGGTCAGACTGTTAAAGTTAAGGTATTGGAGATAAACCAGGTTAAAGGACAAATATCTTTAACAATGGTTCTGTAATTAGGTTGACACCCTATAAGGAATATAGTATAATGTAACAAATTGCATTGTAATTTACAAATATGAGGAGGAATTTTTTAGGTATGTCAATTGAGGTTGGGAACGTCATACAAGGAAAAGTAACTGGTATTACAAATTTTGGAGCATTTGTTGATTTAGGAAATGGAGAAACTGGTTTAGTTCATATCTCAGAGGTTGCTGATACTTATGTTAAAGATATTAGTAATTTTTTAGAAGATGGAGAGCGAGTACAAGTAAAAGTAATTTCTATTGATGGAGATGGAAAAATCGGTTTATCTATCAGACAGCTAAGTGATGATAAAAAGAAGGAGAAGTTTAAAGAGACTACTCCTAAAAAGTCTCTTGATGATTTAATTGATGATTTTATGCAAGAAAGCAGTCAACGACAACAAGATCTAAGAAGTAATTTAGAAAATAAAAGTGGTGGTCGTTCTTAAAATATAATCTTTTGTTTAGTTTAAGCACCCTTAATTAAGGGTGCTTGTTTATATTTGAGTGAAGATAAACATACTATATATAAGCTAGGAGGGAAAGAATGAGTTATAATGAAAAAGATATAAGTGTATTAAAAAAACAATTAGGCCGCGAACCGCGAAATGTAGTCACAGTTAGTAAAAGGTGTTCACATAATTATCCTCAAGTAGTAGTTACTGCTCCTATTTTAGATAAAGGCTCTAATATAGGGATTTTTCCAACAACTTTTTGGTTAACTTGTCCTGAATTAAATTATCAAATTAGCAAATTAGAAGAAGAGGGATGGATTAAAAAAATTCAGGATAAAATTAATGCTAATCAGCAATTAGCTACTGCATTAGGAGCAGCTCATCAAGATTATGCTCGTTATCGTTTGAATTTAATTTCAGAGCAAAAGTTAGATGATTTAGAAAAAAATTATACTGGGCAGTATCTAGTTTTAAAAGAATCAGGAGTTGGTGGGATTTTAGAGTTTGATGGAATTAAGTGTTTACATACCCACTATGCTCATTATTTAGCCACTGATAATAATCCTGTAGGAAGGTTAGTAGATAAATTATTAAAGAATAAATTTGATTCATTAAAAGAGAAAGATTGTACTACTAAATGTGAGGAGGGCTAAAATGAAAATTGGGGCAATAGATTTAGGTACTAATTCTGTTAGATTATTAGTTGCTGAACCTAAAGAGGGTCAATTAAATAGATTAGCAACAGAATTAAGGGTACCTAGATTAGGTGAAGACATTCATCAAACTGGTTTTTTAAAGCAAGAAGCAATTAAAAGAACTACTAAGGTATTGCAAGAATACAAACAAATAATTGATAGATTAGATGCTACTCCTTATGTGATAGCTACCAGTGCAGTTAGGGATGCTAGGAATAAAAATGAATTCATAACTGCTGTAAGAAGGGGATTGGGTCTGGATGTTAGGTCGATTGCTGGAGAAGAAGAAGCAAGATTATCCTATTTAGGGATTACATCTGGTTTAGATAACTTATCCTCTAAAGCTTTGGCTATAGATATTGGTGGAGGAAGTACGGAATTTATGTGGGGGAAAAAACAAGGAATTGTAGAATATAAAAGCTTAAATTTAGGGGCAGTTAGGTTAACAGATAGTTATGGAGATAATTTAAAAGAGATAGAAAAGGAAGTAAAAGCTAAATTAGAGTCAAGAATAAATGATACCTATTCACAGTTAGTTGGAGTAGGAGGAACCATTACCACTTTAGCTGCTATAAATTATTCATTAGAATCCTATGACCGAGAGATAATTCATGAGAGTATTTTATCTCAAGAAGAAATAAGAGAAATTTTAAAGAAATTAAGTAGTTTAACGTTAGAGAAAAGAAAAGAAGTTAGAGGACTTAGTCCAGATCGAGCTGATATTATTATTCCCGGGATAGTTATATTATTAGAAGTAATGAACAAGAGTAATATCGCTCAAATTGTAGTTAGTGAAACAGGGATTTTAGAAGGAATGATTTATGATAAAGTTGATAAATTTTGAATAATGCTTTTAGAGGGAGTAAAGATAAGTATAGATGATTTGATTTACTGTAACAGTTCTTATTGATTCTAATTTATTGTTGACTAAATTGAAGATAGATAATATAATAGTAAATGTCGCATAAGAGAAAGCGACAAAATTTAATTGCCGGAGTGGCGGAACTGGCAGACGCATCGGACTTAAAATCCGGTGGGCCTTGTGCCCGTGTCGGTTCGAATCCGACCTCCGGCACCATTTAATAAAATTAATTCTTGACAGAATTGATTTTATTAGTTATAATAGTAATTGCGCAAGATAAAAAAGTTATTAATAATGTCGCGGGGTAGAGCAGTTGGTAGCTCGTCGGGCTCATAACCCGGAGGTCATTGGTTCGAATCCAATCCCCGCAACCATCGAGGCGGCGTAGCTCAGCTGGCTAGAGCATGCGGTTCATACCCGCAGAGTCGGGGGTTCGATCCCCTCCGCCGCTACCAAATAGAATAGATCCGAAAGAAAAGGATGCCTTTAAAGGCATCCTTTTCTTTTTTGAATTTTAAGTTTTAATGTCGGAAAATTTAGAAGGGTGATTGTCTTTTATCGACATAATTCCCCTAGGATAACATGTATAATATAGTTAGATATTACATAATATGTAAAAGGGGGATTATACTTTGAGAAGTATTGACTTTCCTATTTATCAACGGCAAAAAGAGAAAACACAGTCAAAAGAAGTAAACCTGTTACAAAAAGTAAGAAGAAGCTTTCCTGTGGTTAGTTTAAGTCTTATGGTTTTAGGATATGCTATAAGTCAAATTACTATCTTAAATGGATTGATGCCATTTGGGATAAGCTATTTCGCTGTAGTATTATATCAAAAGGATAAGAAATTTATTACTCCTGTAAAGTTATTGTTTATTTTATTAGCAGTTAGTATAGGTTATTTTATGAAATTAGATTTATTAGCAGTTAAGTATTTAATAGCAGCTTTATTAGTGCTAGTTTTACAAAAATATTTGAAAGATTTAAAGATTTTTTATTACTCGCTGTTTATAAGTTTTAGTTTTCTTATTTGTCAAATACCTTATTTTGATGCTACTCCAACTAATTATATTTCTTTAGGGGCAGAGGTTATAATTGTATTATTGACTACTTTATTGGCTTTAAAGATTATGCCGGAGGTATTAATTTATTTAGAAGATAGAAGTAAGAAATCTAAAAATTTATTGGCTTTAGGAGTTATAATGGGACTAGCCAGTGTATTTATAATAGGAGAGCAGATAGGTGGTATTAATTTTTTACGGGTCTTAGCAGTTTATTCTATAATGTTAGTAGCTTTAGTATTTGGGCCAACCCAAGCTACAGTGGTAGGGGTAATAGTAGGTTTTTTATATAATATGACCCACTTAAATGCTTTTCCTTTAGCTGGAAGTTATGCTTTAGCCGGTTTAATTGCAGGGAATTTGAAAAAGCAAGATAAATTAGGAGTCAGTTTTGGGTTTGTTATAAGTAGTTTATTGTATATCACTTTTATTAGTGTTTCAGGTTCTATAATTTCAATAATGAAAGAAGCATTAATTGCAGGTCTGATTTTAATTTTGACCCCTCGTAAATTGCTTTCTGGTTTGGAGGATTTAAGTCAAGAGGAAGAAAGAAGTACAAAATTTGAGGATGATAAATTAGAGTCATTTGTTACTCAAAGAGTCCGCCAATTTTCTGATATATTTAATGAATTATCTACTGCGTTTTCTGAAGTTTTACCTAAAGATGATAATGGGACTGAAGATGTAGGAACATTTCTTGATTTGATCACTGATAAAGTATGTGTAGAATGTGAGTTATGTAATTCATGTTGGCAGCAGTCTTTTTATACTACTTATCAATCTTTATTTGATTTATTAGCTATTGCAGAAAATAGGGGAGAGGTATTGATTGATGATCTTGAGAGAGAAATGTCTGTTAATTGTGTACGTAAGGTGAAATTAGCCACAGAGATTAATCAATTTGTTAAAATGTATGAACTAAATCATTATTGGGAATCTAGATTATATAAGAATAAAAAGATTTTATTAGATCAATTATCTGGTATGTCAGAAGTAGTAGATAATTTAGCGGAAGAGTTAAATATTAGTGTTAAACCCGAGGATGAAGTTGAACAAAAAGTGCATGGTATTTTAGAGCAGAATGGTTTAAGGATAAAAAAAGTATTGGCTACTAATTATAATAATGAAGAATTAGAGCTTACGATTAGAAAAGAAAGTTGTAATGGTGAACATGAGTGTATCAAAAAAATATTACCCTTACTTAATCATAAACTAGATTATAAATTTGATTTAACTTGGAGTGAGTGTGGTCATCAGCTAGGAAAGACTAATTGTCTATGCCGATTAACCCCAGGAACTGAATACCAATTAAAAACAGGCGTGGCAACTTCTAGTCAAGCTAATAATATATCGGGTGACAATTTTACTTTTTTTAATCAACAAGATGGTAAATTTATTTCAATATTAAGTGATGGAATGGGGGTTGGGGCTAAAGCATCTAGAGAAAGTGAAAGTGCTGTAAGGTTATTAGAAAAAATGTTGCAAGCTGGATTGAACTATAAATTAGCTTTACAAAGTGTTAACTCTATCTTAGGATTACGCTCTAAAGAAGATAATTTTACAACTGTAGATTTGTTGGAGTTTAATCAAGTAACTGGTCAAGCTGAGTTTATAAAGGTTGGTTCAGCTTCAAGTTTTATTAAACGAGGTAATGAAGTTAGTATGATAAAATCTACTACTTTACCTATAGGGATTTTAAATCAAATAGATTTAGAGCCAAGTTCTTTACAACTAAAGGATAAAGACTTAATTATAATGATGAGTGATGGTGTAATAGATAGTAAAGAGGGAGTGACTATAAAGGAAGAATGGGTTTTACAATTATTAAAGAATAATTTGATTGATGATCCACAATCTTTAGCCCAGTATATCCTTGAAAAAGCCCAAGGCAATAAAAGAATAGAAGATGATATGACAGTGCTTGTAATTAGAGTTGATAGATGTTAATATATAATAAACATAAAATATTTTATAAAAGTGGTTGATATATATGTCTCTAATCGAGAAAGTTAAGACTACAATTGAGAAGTATCAATTATTAACTACAGGAGATCAAGTATTGGTTGGAGTTTCTGGTGGTCCAGACTCATTGGCCTTGGCCCATATTTTAAAGCAGTTGCAAAAGGATTATCAGCTCGATTTACATATAGCTCATCTAAATCATCAATTAAGAGGTAAAAGAGCAAAACAGGATGCAGAGTTTGTAAAAAAGATAACTAGCAAATGGCAGTTGCCTGTAACAATAGAAAGCTATGATGTTAAAAGCTATCAACAAGAACATAGTCTTTCTTTAGAAGATGCTGCTCGTAAAATTAGATATAATTTTTTCTTTAATTTATTAGATAAGCTTAACTTTGATAAGATAGCTGTAGGACATCATGCTGATGATCAGGCTGAGACGGTTTTAATGAAGTTTTTGCGAGGGGCAGGTCTTAAAGGATTAGGAGGGATGGCCCCACAAAATGAAAAAATAATCAGACCATTAATTGAGCTATCGAAAAGTCAACTACAAGATTATTGTAGTAAATATGAGCTTAATCCGCGCTTTGATGAAACTAATGCAGAATCAATTCAGCAACGAAATAAGATTAGATTAGAACTATTACCATTATTAAAAGAAGATTATAATAATAATTTAGTAGCTACTCTTAATCGAACTGCCCAAATATGTAGAACAGAAGATGATTTTTTATCCCAACAAGCAGCACAATTATTAGAAAAAATAATTATTAAGCAAAATACAGAACAGTTGATTTTGGATGTAGAAGATTTTGTAGAGCTACATGTAGCTCTACAACGTAGATTGATTAGAGAAGCCATTAAAACTCTTCAGAATGATTATAAGAATATTTATTACCAACATATTGAAAATATACTTGAATTGGTAGTTGCCCAAAAGACAGGAAAGAAAATTGAATTGCCTGGTGACTTAATAGTTAGATTAAATTATAACCAATTAATCTTTTCTCAAAAGCAATTAGTAACTAAAAGAAATGATTTTAGAAAGTTAATTTCTATAGGTCAATTTAAAATTCCTGAGTTAAAGATAAAAATTAAGAGTAAAATAGTAGATAGTGACTATCCTTGGCAGAAAGAACTTGATAATCCCCAGTTTGGTTTTTTTGATTATAATAAAATTGGTTCTCAGTTTTATCTACGAACAAGAAAAGAAGGGGATCGTTTTTACCCTTTAGGAATGCAGGGAAGTAAGAAAGTAAAAGATTTTTTTATTGATCAAAAAATTGCTTTATGGAAAAGGGATCAAATACCATTGTTTGTTACAGAAAAGGATGATATTTTCTGGGTTGGTGGTCTAAGGATTGATAATCGATTTAAGATAACTAATAGTACAACTCAAATTTTAGCAGTCGAGATAAAGGAGGAATTATAGTTGTGGAAGAAATAGTTGATGAAGTTTTAATCTCAGAAAAAAAGCTACAGGCCAGGATTAAAGAATTAGGTGAAAAAATAACTACTCATTATAATCAAGATGACGAGATTGTAATGGTTTGTATTTTAAGAGGTGGATTTTTATTTATGGCTGATCTAGCCAGAGAAGTTAAGTTGCCAGTAGTACTTGACTTTATGGATGTAACAAGTTATGAAGGTGGTACAACTACTACTGGAGATGTAAGAATCATAAAGGATTTAGAAGAAAGTATTGAACATAAACATGTTTTAATTGCCGAAGATATTATTGATACTGGTTTAACCTTAAAGCATATAATTAAGGTGCTAGAAACTCGTAATCCTAAAAGCATCAATATTTGTACTTTACTTGATAAGCCAGAACGAAGAACTGAAAAGGAAGTCGAAGTAACTTGGAATGGATTTGAGATTCCTAATAAATTTGTAGTAGGCTATGGTTTAGATTTTCAAGAGAAGTATAGAAATATTCCGTATATATTTGTACCTAAGCCTGAATTATATAAGAAGTAATAAATCACAGTTGGAATTCATTTGCTAAAATTAATAAAGTATGGTATAATCAATAAATGGTAGAATGAACAACTATATTGTTTTTTAGGGAAGGAGGATTGTTAGTTGAAGAAGTTTTCGAAGAGTATTGGATTTTATATAGTCATAATTGCCATTGGAGTTTTAATAGCTCAATATATTATTGCTCCTAATCAACCACAAGAAGAAGTATCTTATAGTCAGTTTATTAAGCAGGTTAAAACAGGTAAAATTGAAAAAGTTACAATCATAGGTGAAAATTTAATAAGAGGAAACCTAGCAGATGGTAAAAAGTTTGAAATAAATGTACCCGGAACAATTGAAAAACTAGAGGGACTTTTACGAGCTAATGATGTAAAGATTGAGACTAAGCCTGAGCCTGAACCACCATGGTGGACAGGATTATTTGCTTATTTATTACCAACAATTATTTTGATTGCCGCGTGGATCTTTATTATGAATAAAATGCAAGGTGGCGGCAAGAAAATGATGTCTTTTGGAAAGAATAAGGCTCAACTACATAAAGAAGGAGATACTAAAGTTACATTTGATGATGTAGCTAACTATGAAGAAGTTAAAGAAGAGTTACAGGAAGTTGTTGAATTCTTAAAGCATCCAGATAAGTTCAGTCGTTTGGGGGCTGAAATTCCTAAAGGTGTTTTAATGTTAGGTCCTCCAGGGACAGGTAAGACTTTAATGGCTAGAGCAGTATCTGGCGAAGCAGGGGTGCCATTTTTCTTCATCAGTGGTTCTGACTTTGTTGAAATGTTTGTTGGAGTTGGAGCTTCTCGAGTCAGAGATTTATTTGAACAAGGAAAAGAAAATGCTCCTTGTATTGTCTTTATTGATGAATTAGATGCTGTAGGTCGCCAACGTGGTGCTGGTGTTGGTGGAGGTAATGATGAACGTGAGCAAACTTTAAACCAGTTATTAGTTGAAATGGATGGTTTTGAGCCTAATGAAGGTATTATTGTTATGGGGGCTACTAATCGTCCTGATGTACTGGATAAAGCTTTATTAAGACCAGGCCGTTTTGATAGACAGATTCCGGTTGGAAAACCAGATTATAAAGCTAGAAAAGGTATTTTAGAGATCCATGTTGAAGATAAACCTATAACTGATGATGTAGATTTAGAAGTATTAGCTCGCAGGACTCCTGGTTTCACTGGAGCTGATTTAGAGAATTTAGCTAATGAAGCTGCTATTTTAGCGGCTCGTCGTGATAAAGAAGAAATTAGTATGCTTGAGTTCGATGACTCTATTGATAGAGTTATTGCCGGGCCAAAGCGTAAGAGTAGAGTAATTAGTGATAAAGAAAAGGATATTGTTTCTTATCACGAGACAGGTCATGCTTTATTAGGAGAATTATTAGCAGAAGCTGACCCAACTCATAAGGTAACTATTATTCCTCGTGGTAGAGCTGGTGGTTTTACTATTAATCTACCTGAAGAGGATAAAAGCTTTGTTACTAAAACTGAGTTACAACATAAAGTCTCTTCTTTATTAGGAGGAAGAGTAGCTGAAGAGATCTTTTTAGATGATATCAGTACCGGAGCGCAAAATGATTTAGAGCGAGCTACTAAAATAGTTCGTAGAATGGTGACTGATTATGGAATGAGTGAAAAGCTTGGCCCGTTGACTTTAGGACAGAAACAAAATGATCAAGTCTTTTTAGGTAGAGATCTCTCTAGAAGCCGTAACTATAGTGAAGAAGTTGCAGCTGAGATTGATAAAGAAATTAAAAAATTAGTAGAAAGTTGTTATCAAAAAGCTGAGGAAATTTTAAGTGAGAATAGTGAAATAGTAGAAGATATGGTAGCTGCTTTAAAGGAAAAAGAAACTTTAGAAAAAGAAGATATTAAAGAGATTATTATTGAATATAAGCCTGGTTTTTATGATGAAGAAGCTAATGATTTAGAAGAAGATGATCAGTAATTAATAATCCAATAGATGCTTATTATGTGACTGACGGATTAGGATGGGATTAACCATCAAGGAGCATAATAAGGAGAATTGCCGACCGTCTGGGCAGATAGTTATAATTGCTATCTGTTCAGGCGGTTTTTTATATTTAAAGTAAGAATGTTTACAGTTTAAAATTGATTGAGTATAATTTTTACTGAAGGGCTTAAACTAAATTTGGGAGGGATTGAGATGAAAAGTGATATTGAAATTGCTCAGACAACAGAAATGGAACCAATTGATAAGATTGCAAAGAAGTTGGGGTTAGGTGCAAATGATATTGAGAGGTATGGTAAATATAAGGCAAAGATTAAATTAGATACTTATAAGCAAGTATTAGAAGAAAATGATCCTGGTAAGTTAATTTTAACTACTGCTATTACACCTACACCGGCTGGGGAAGGAAAATCAACTACAACTGTAGGATTAGGTCAGGCTTTAAACAAACTAGGAGAAAATGCAGCAGTTGCTTTACGTGAACCTTCTTTAGGACCTTGTATGGGGATTAAAGGAGGAGCTGCTGGTGGAGGTTACTCACAGGTTGTGCCAATGGAGGATATAAATCTTCATTTCACGGGAGATATTCATGCTATTGGCATAGCACACAATTTATTAGCAGCCACAATTGATAATCATATTAAGCAAGGAAATGAACTTAACTTAGATCCGAATCAAATTATTTTCAAGCGGGTTGTAGATATGAATGACCGAGCTTTAAGAGAGATTGTTGTAGGGTTAGGAGCTAAAAATGGTCAAACGCGTGAGGATGGGTATATGATTACTGTTGCTTCAGAAGTAATGGCGATTTTATGTTTAGCTGAAGATATAATTGATTTAAAAAGTAGATTAGGTGAAATAATTATTGGCTATACTTATGAGGGCCAACCAGTAAAAGCTAAAGAATTAGAAGTAGCAGGAGCAATGGCTGCTTTATTAAAAGATGCTCTTAAACCTAATTTAGTTCAAACATTAGAGAATACTCCTGCTTTTATTCATGGAGGTCCATTTGCTAATATTGCTCATGGTTGTAATAGTATTATGGCTACTAATTTAGCCTTACATACTGCTGATTATACAGTAACTGAAGCTGGTTTTGGAGCTGACCTAGGAGCAGAGAAGTTCTTTAATATTAAGTGTCGGTTTGCTGATTTAAAGCCAGACGCAGTTGTTTTAGTAGCAACAGTTAGAGCTTTAAAGATGCATGGTGGGGCGAATGGAGATAGTTTACAGGAAAAGAACTTAGAGGCATTATCTGCTGGATTAGAGAATTTAGAGAAGCATATTGAAAATGTGCAGAAGTTTAATCTTCCTCTGGTAGTAGCTATTAATGAGTTTACTAATGATACAGAGGCTGAGATTAAATTAATTAAGAAACGTTGTCAAGAGTTAGGTGTGGAAGTAGCTCTTTCTCAAGTGTGGGAGAAAGGAGGAGCTGGTGGAGTAGAAGTAGCTAAGAAGGTATTAAATTTAGTTGATCAGCCAAGTGAATTTAAGCCATTATATTCTACTGAAGATTCTATTGAGGAAAAGATAGAAAGGATAGCTACAGAAGTTTATGGTGCAGCGAAGGTTAACTTTACAGCGCAGGCAAAAAAGAATATTAAGCAATTAGCTGAAAATGGTTTTGCTAATTTACCAATCTGTATGGCTAAGACTCCAGCTTCATTATCTGATGACCCATCTTTAAAGGGGCGACCAGAAGGTTTTGAATTAACTGTAAGAGAAATTAAAGTCTCCGCTGGTGCAGGCTTTTTAGTAGCACTGACTGGTGATGTATTAACAATGCCTGGTTTGCCAAAAGAGCCTTCAGCTGAAGATATTGATATTAATGCTGAGGGAAAGATTACAGGTTTATTTTAAATTTGCAATTTTAAATTTTAACTAGTATAATGAAATGAAATTGAATAATATCCGCTTGGATCTATTAATAGACTG
The DNA here is from genome assembly GCF_000328625.1 of Halobacteroides halobius DSM 5150. NCBI lineage: Bacteria > Bacillati > Bacillota > Clostridia > Halanaerobiales > Halobacteroidaceae > Halobacteroides > Halobacteroides halobius. Next base: position 141,809 of record NC_019978.1, read on the forward strand.
AGACGGGGAATAGCTTATGTAGTGGGCCAACTATGCCTATCTATATCTATAGATAACTCCTTTCCTGTCTAGGTTAGGAGTTTTTTCTTTGTGTAAGGAATTTTACTGGAGGTGAAAAGATGAGTGGTCAAGTGACAATTAAAACTCTACAGCAGAAAAAAGATGCTGGGAAGAAAATTACAATGTTAACTGCTTATGATTATCCAATGGCTAAAGCTATAGATAAAGCTGGGATTGATGTAATTTTAGTTGGGGATTCAGTAGGAATGGTAGTCTTAGGCTATGAAGATACATTAGTAGTGACAGTTGAGGATATGATTCATCATAGTAAAGCAGTAACTAGAGGTGCTAATGATTCTTTAGTAGTTACTGACCTTCCTTTTATGGCTTATAAGGTTAATGATATTAGTTATACAGTTAAGAATGCTGGACAGATTATTAAAGAAAGTGGGGCACAGGCGGTAAAGCTAGAAGGTGGTAGTGAGATAGTAGAGGAGATAGAGGCAATTAATAAAGCTGGGATTCCAGTAATGGGTCATTTAGGTTTGACCCCTCAATCTGTAAATCAATTTGGTGGTTTTAAGGTGCAAGGAAAGGGGAGTGCTGCTAAAGAATTATTAAAGAATGCTAAAATTTTAGAAGAAGCTGGTGTTTTTGCTTTAGTACTAGAGTGTATTCCGGCAAAATTAGCTACCCGAATAACTAATCAATTATCAATTCCTACTATTGGAATTGGAGCAGGTAAAGATTGTAATGGTCAAGTCTTAGTTACTCAAGATATGTTAGGGGTTTCTACTGACTTTACTCCTAAGTTTGTAAGAGAATATACAGATTTAAGGCAAGAGATTAATCAAGCTTTAAACAAATATAAAGAAGATGTTAAATCCGGAGAATTTCCGAATTCAGAAGAGAGTTTTAGTAACTAGGAGGTAATAAAGTGGAGATTTATACGACAATTTCCGAAATCAAAGAGTTTATCAAATCCAAAAAGCTAGTAGGAGAAAAGATAGGTTTTGTTCCTACAATGGGTTACTTACATCAAGGACATTTATCATTGATGAAAGAAGCTAGACAGGACAATGATATAGTAATTGCTAGTATTTTTGTCAATCCTACTCAATTTGGCCCTGATGAGGATTATGATGAATATCCGCGCGATTTAGATAGAGATGCAGAGTTAGCAGCTGAAGTAGGAGTTGATGCAGTCTTTGCTCCTGAGGCTGATGAGATTTATGATTCTGGAGCTGCTACTACAATTCAAGTAGAGGGATTAACTGATAAGTTATGTGGTGCTTGTCGCCCAGGTCATTTTACAGGGGTCTGTATTATAGTTAGTAAACTATTTAATATCATTGCTCCTGATCATGCTTATTTTGGTCAAAAAGATGCTCAACAGGTATTAGTTATTAAGCGAATGGTTAAAGATTTAAATTTTGATCTTGAGATAGTAATAGTACCTATAGTTAGAGAAGAGGACGGATTAGCTATTAGTTCTCGAAACAAGTATTTAAATCAAGAAGAGCGGACAGCTGCTACAGTACTTTATAATTCTTTAGAGTTGGCCCGAGAATTGATTGAACAGGGGGAAAATAAGGCTAAAGTTGTTGAGAATAAAATGGTAGAAATGATTAAAGAGGAACCATTAGCCAAGATAGATTATGTAGAAGTAGTTAAACAAGAGACTTTAGAATCAGTTACAAAGATTAAGGATAAAATTTTAATTGCTCTTGCTGTTTATATTGGAGGTACTAGATTAATAGATAATGTGATGCTGGAGGTGTAAATTATGATGCGTATGATGCATAAGTCAAAAATTCATCAGGCTAAAGTTACTAATGCTAATTTAAATTATGTAGGTAGTATTACTATTGATCAAGAATTAATGGAAGTAGCAGATATTTATCCTAATGAACGAGTTCAAATAGTTAATAATAATAATGGTCAACGTTTAGAAACTTATGTTATTCCTGGAGAAAGAGGTTCAGGTATCATTTGTCTTAATGGGGCAGCAGCTAGAAAGGCTAGACCAGGAGATACAATAATTATTATCTCTTATGCTTTGTTGAGTGAAGAAGAAGCTAAAAGTTTAGAACCTAAAGTCGTATTAGTAAATAAAGAGAATAAAATTGAATAAGATAAAAGGGGGCATAAAAATGAATTTGACGACTAGACAGTTGACAGTGACAGGTATTTTAAGTGCAATTGCAATTTTACTAAGTGTGACACCTTTAGGGTATATTCCAGTTCCTACTCCAGCTGGTTCAGCCACAATTATGCATATTCCAGTAATTATTGCAGCAATTATAGAAGGGCCAATTGTAGGTGGTCTAGTAGGTCTTATTTTTGGAATCACAAGTTTTATTAGAGGAGGGGCATTCTTTGTCGATCCATTAATAGCCATTGTACCAAGAATATTGATTGGAATTTTGGCTGCTTATAGCGCTAAATTGATCGATTATAAATTATTCTCAGCTATTTTGGCTACTATAGTAGGTACTTTAACTAATACTGTTGGTGTTTTATCTTTGGCTGTAGTTAGAGGTTATCTAACTTATGAGGTAGCTTTAGGAGTTGGAATAACTCATGGAGTACCAGAAGTAGTAGTAGGAGTCTTAATTACAGTAGGTATAGTAAAGGCATTACAACAAAGTAATGTTAAAGCAATAAACACAAATATAACTAATTAATATAACCCCCGTAGGGGGTTATATTGGTTTTAATCCTTTGTATTTTAATAAGGAATGTTATATAATGGTGCTAGAAAAAAGGAGGATAACATGAGACGAAATTTAAAGCGTAGGACTAAAGTACTTGATTTATTATATCATTATCAAACTGATTATTTATCTGGTGCAGAATTAAGTGATCAGTTGGATGTATCTCGAACTACAATTTGGAAGTATATAAATTATTTTAGGGAAGCAGGTTATGAGATTGAGTCATCTTCTAAATTAGGTTATAGATTAGTCGAAACTCCAGATATTTTATTACCAGAGGAAATCAAACGGAATTTGACTACTAATCAAATAGGTCATCAAATTATCCATTATAATCAGATTGATTCTACTAATAGGGTTGCTAAAGAACAAGCTAAAAATGGTGTAAAAGAAGGAACTGTAATTATATCTGAAGAACAGACTGGTGGTAAAGGAAGATTAAATCGAAACTTTTCTAGCCCACAAGGAGGTATTTGGTTATCGTATATTTTATCTCCTGACCTTAAGCCGGTTATGGCGGGAAGAGCTACATATTTATCTGCCTTAGCCTTAGCTAAGACGATTAATCAAATTACAAATTTAGATGCTAAGATAAAATGGCCTAATGATGTATTAATTAATGATAAAAAAGTGAGTGGTATTTTAACTGAAATGGGGGCTGAGTTAGATAAAGTTAATTACTTAGCTATTGGCATGGGGATTAATGCTAATTTTGCGATAAGTAAGTTACCTGTTGAGTTACATAATAAAGTAACAACAATCTTTAATGAGCTAGGAGAACAGATAGATAGAGTTGCTTTTGTGCAGTCTTTATTACAGGAAATAGAGAAATTATATCCTAAGTTAGACAATTTTGAAGAATTATTAGCTGAATGGAAGGGATATGCTTATACTCTAGGTCAAGAAGTTAAAATAGCAGATGGCAATCAAGAGTATAGTGGTTTAGCAGTCGATATTGCTGATGATGGCGCTTTAATAGTTAAGACTGATAGAGGGCAAGAGAAAGTATACTCTGGTGATGTTTCTTTATCCCATCAGTCATTTAACTCAGGGAATTAAAATTAATTCTAATTGTAAACTAAATCAAATAAAGGGTGAGGATAATGATTTTAGCAATTGATGTGGGAAATACTAATATTGTTTTAGGTTTATATCAAGAAGATGAATTATTGATTGATTGGAGGATCTCTACTGATCGTAAAAAGATGCCAGATGAATATGGAATGTTATTAGCCAATTTATTTTCTACTGCTAATCAGAGTTTAGAAGATGTAGAGAGAGTAATTATTTCTTCTGTAGTACCACCAATTATTCATGCTCTAGAGGAAGTGTCTATTAAATACTTGGGGGTTAAACCTTTAGTTGTTGGCCCGGGAGTTAAAACAGGGATTAATATTAAGACTGACAATCCTAAAGAAGTAGGAGCAGATCGAATCGTAAATGCAGTAGCTGTCAAGCATTTATATAATGGTCCGGCTATTATTGTTGATTTTGGAACAGCTACTACATTAGATGCATTATCTGCTACAGGAGATTATTTAGGAGGAGCTATTGCTCCTGGAATAGGAATTTCAACTGAAGCTTTATTTGATAGAGCAGCTAAGTTACCTAAAATTGAATTAGATTTTCCTAAGCGGGTGATTGGAAAAGACTCTCATGATAGCTTACAAGCGGGAATCTTATATGGTTTCGTAGGACAAGTTGATGGGTTGGTTAAGCGTATGAAAAAAGAATTTAAGCAAGAACCTAAAGTAATTGCTACGGGTGGTTTAGCTGATTTAATTACTAGTGAATCTGAAGAAATAGAAATCAACAATCAATTTTTAACATTAGAGGGATTAAAAATTGTTGCTAAACTGAACCTATAATGATAGGAGGGTTAATTAGTGAAGATAGCAGATATAGTAATAGAGCCACCAGTTATTTTAGCTCCTATGGCGGGGGTAACAGATTTACCTTATCGTCAAGTAGTTAGTGAAGTAGGCGGTTGTGGTTTAGTCTGTACTGAAATGGTAAGTGCTAAAGGATTAGTACATGGAAATGAAAGGACAGAAAAATTATTAGAAATTAGTAATAATCAACAGCCTGTCTCTTTACAGTTATTTGGTAATGATCCTCAAACTTTGGCCCAAGCAGCAAAAAGGGTAGTAGAAATTAGTAATCCAGAGATTATTGATTTAAATGTAGGGTGTCCAACTCCTAAAATAGTAAAAAATGGCTATGGATCTGCTTTGATGAAGGAACCATATTTATTAGGCGAGATTGTTAAAGCTATGGATAAGGCAGTTGAAATACCAGTAACTATTAAGATTAGAACTGGATGGGATGGGGAACGAATCAATGCTTGTCAGATAGCTAAAATAGCTCAAGAAAATGGAGCAGCAGCTATAGGAGTCCATGGAAGGACTAGAGAACAGTTTTATCAGGGCCAAGCTGATTGGGAAATTATTAAGGAAGTAAAAGAAACAGTTTCTATTCCAGTGATTGGAAATGGAGATATTTTTAAGCCTGAAGATGCTATAGAAATGATTGATCAGACAGGATGTGATGCAGTTATGATTGCTAGAGGGGCCCAAGGTAATCCTTGGATCTTTGCTAGGACTGCTCATTATTTAAAGATTGGAGAGTTATTACCTCCGCCTAGTCCGCAAGAAAAGATAGACAAGACGATCTACCACTTAGAGAAATTAGTGGATTATAAAGGGGAGTATGTAGGTATTAGAGAGATGAGAAAACATGCCAGTTGGTATCTAAAGGGATTAAGAAATTGTACTGCTATTAAAGATAAAATCAATCAAACCCAGAGTAAAGAAGAGATGAAAGAGCTATTAATTAAATATCAAGCTCAATTTAGCTGATACTAAAGGTATCAGTTTTTTTATTTTTGTGTATAATAATTTTAATGGAGTTGTACATATTAGAATAAAGAGTAAGGGGTGGAACTAATGAAGCATGTAGTTAGTATTAGTCTAGGTTCTTCTGCTCGAGATCATCGTGTTGAATGTCAATTGTTAGGGGAAGATTTTATTTTAGAGCGAATTGGGACAGATGGTAATTTACAAGATGCTATTAAATTGTTTAAGCGATTAGATGGGAAGGTAGATGCTTTCGGATTAGGTGGTATTGATCTTAATTTATATGCAGGAAAGAAGAGATACCAGCTTCGGACTGCTAAAAAGATTATTAATAGTATTGAGAAGACTCCTATTGTAGATGGTAGTGGGCTAAAGAACTCATTAGAGAGAATGGCTATTAAGCAAGTAGCTAATGAATTAGAGTTAGCAAATCAGAAAGTATTAATAGTTAGTGCTTTAGATAGATTTGGTATGGCTGAATCTTTAGCTAATCAAGGCGCAGATTTAATTATTGGCGATTTAATCTTTGGCTTAGGAGTGCCTTGGCCTTTAAAATCATTATCTACTTTACATAAGATAGCTAGATTTATAATGCCTTTAATTAGTCAACTTCCCTTTAGTTTATTGTACCCTACTGGTGATAAGCAGACTAAGATTAAAGATAAATATAGTCGGTATTATCATAGAGCGGATATTATAGCAGGAGATTTTCATTATATTAGACGTTACTTACCTCAAAATTTAACTGGGACTGTATTAATTACGAATACTTTGACTGCTAAAGATGTTACATTATTGAAAAAAAGAGGGGTTAGCAAACTGGTGACAACTACCCCAGGGTTTAAGGGTCGTTCTTTTGGAACTAATGTGATTGAAGCTGCTTTAGTAACCTTAATTGATAAGCCCTTATCAGAAGTTCAAGTTTCTGATTATTTAAATTTACTACGTCAAATTGATTTAACCCCAAGAATTGAAAATCTGAATCAAGAAGTCTCATAAATATAATTATAGAATATTTACAAGGAGGAATTTGATGAATCGATTTGCATTTATTATACATCCACTAAAAATAGCTGATGTAGCACGTAAATTTCCTATTTGTGATAAGCTACCTAAAAGTTTAGTAAAGAGTATGGTTAAGTTACTACCTCCGTTTAAAGCATCAGATATTACTGGGGTTAGATCTAAACTTGGCCCTAAAGCTGAAGGATGGTTTATTGCTTGCCCTCTAACTTCACAACAAATGCTAGAATTACCTACTTCAGTGGTCATAGAAAAAATTGTAGATGCTGGTCTTATAGCTCAAGAATTAGGAGCTGATATTTTAGGTCTAGGAGCTTTTACTTCAGTAGTAGGCGATAAAGGAGTTACTATTGCTAATCAACTTGATATTCCAGTGACTACAGGAAATAGTTATACTGTTGCTACAGCTTTAGAAGGAGTTAAATTAGCTAGTGAAATATCTGGAGTTAATATGAAAAATAGCAACATATTAGTTGTAGGAGCGAGTGGTTCGATTGGTAAGGCTTGTACTAAATTATTAGCTGAGGATAATAACTCGCTTATTTTAGCTGCTAGAAAAAAAGATAAGCTAGAGAGGTTGGCCCAGAGAGTAAAGAAAGATTATAACGTACAAGTAAAGACCACAACTAATTTAGATAAATATTTACCTCAATCTGATATTATTATTGCAGCTTCTAGTGCTGTAGAAAGTTTGATTAATATTAACTTACTTAAACCTGGAACAATAGTTTGTGATGTTGCTAGACCTCGTGATGTTGCTAAAGAAGTAAATCAAAGAAGATCAGATGTCTTGATTATTGATGGTGGAATTGTAGAAGTGCCTGGAGAAGTTAATTTCAACTTAGATTTTGGTTTTCCAGATAAAACAGCGTATGCTTGTATGGCTGAAACTATGATTTTAGCTTTGGAAGAAAAATATGATAATTATAGTTTAGGTTCCGAATTAGAAATAGATAAGGTTTTAGAGATCAATAAATTAGCTAATAAGCATGGTTTTAAATTAGCAAGCTTGAGAAATTCGGAACGAGAAGTAACTTTAAAGCGAGTAAATAAGGTTCGCCAGCTAATTAGCTCTACTTGACAAAAGAAAGATCCTGAATTATAATAATTTGCTAAAGCATGCAACATCATGTTATAATTACTTGACACTATTTTTTATTTTTGACATAATAAATATGTTAAATCTTTTACTAAGATTAAAGAGCTTCATAGAACATGAAATCTCTTGGATAATATCGGAAAAGGGAGGATTAATTATGAGTAACCAAGATAAACTAATTATTTCAGAAGAAGGTTTGAATAAATTAAAAGATGAATTAAAGCATTTACGAGGGCCAAAAAGAAAGGAAATAGCACAAAGAATTAAAGAGGCTCGTGAACTTGGGGATATTAGTGAGAACTCCGAATATGATGATGCTAAGAATGAACAAGCATTTGTAGAAGGTAGAATAAAAAAATTAGAAAATATGATTAAGAATGCTGAAGTTATTAATGAAGATGAAATTGATACAACTGAAGTGAATGTTGGAACTACAGTTAGACTATTAGATAAAGAATTTGATGAAGAGGTAGAATATAAAATTGTTAGTTCTGCTGAAACTAACCCAGATGAAAACAAAATTTCTAATGCATCACCAGTTGGCAAAGGGTTATTAGGCCATAAAGTAGGAGATACTGTAGAAATTGATATTCCAGCTGGGAGTATAGAATATGAAGTACTAGCAATTAAAAAATAGTACTATGGAGGTATTGCAATGGCAACAAATGATAGTGAACTGAATGAATTAATGCTAAAGAGAAGAAGAAAATTAGACAATTTGAAAGAAGAAGGAATTAATGCATATGGTAATGATTTTAATCGGTCTCATACTGTAGAAGATGTAGTAGAAGATTATGACCAACTGAGAGAAGAAAAAGTTATGGTTAAAGTAGCTGGTAGAATTATGGCTGTTAGGAATCATGGTAAATCGAGCTTTGCTGATTTAAAAGATATGTCAGGTAAAGTTCAATTGTATGTTAAGGAAGGTAATGTTGGAGAAGAGGGCTATGAGCTTTTCAATGATTTAGATATTGGAGATCAAATTGGAATAGAAGGATTATTATTCAAGACACGGCAAGGGGAAGTAACTATTCAGGTAGAAGAATTTAAAGTTCTTGCTAAATCATTACGACCACTACCAGAAAAGTGGCACGGTTTAACAGATGTAGAGAAAAGGTATCGACAAAGATATGTGGATTTAATTGTAAATGATGATGTACAACAAAACTTTATAATTAGAAGTAAAATTTTACATAAGATTAGAGAATATTTAGAAGAAGAAGATTTTTTAGAGGTGCAGACTCCTTTAATGCATTCTGTGGCTGGAGGTGCTGCTGCTAGACCTTTTGTTACTCATCATAATGCTTTGGATACAGATTTATATATGAGAATTGCTCCTGAACTTTATTTAAAGAGATTACTAGTAGGTGGTTTTGAAAAAGTATTTGAATTGGGTAAGAATATGCGTAATGAAGGACTATCAACTAAGCATAATCCAGAGTTTACTTCTTTAGAAGTTTATCAAGCATATGCAGATTATAATGATATGATGGAGTTAACAGAAGATTTAATAAAAAATGTAGCTGGAGATGTATTAGACAGTTTAGAAATAGAATATGATGAACAAGAAATAGATTTAAATAATTGGAGAAAGATGAGTATGGTAGAGGCAATTAAAGAGCATGCTGATGTTGATTTTAGTAATGTTGATGATTTAGAAGAGGCTAAAGCTTTGGCTGATAATAAGGGTATAGATTATAATGAGAATACTGCAGTAGGTGAAATTATTAATGAGTTCTTTGAAGAATATGTAGAAGATAATTTAATTCAGCCAACTTTTATTACTCAATATCCAGTTGAAGTATCTCCGTTAGCAAGAAGGAATCCTAATAACCCAAACTTTACAGATAGATTTGAATTATTTATTGCTGGTAATGAAATTGCTAATGCTTTCTCTGAATTAAATGATCCGATTGATCAAAAGGAAAGATTTAAAAAACAAATGGAGCAAAGAGAAGCAGGTGATGATGAAGCTCATATGATGGATAATGACTTTATTAGAGCTTTAGAGTACGGAATGCCACCAGCTGGTGGGCTAGGAATTGGAATTGACAGATTAATTATGCTACTAACTAACTCTCTATCTATTAGAGAAGTTATCTTATTCCCACACTTAAGGCCTGAAAAAGAGTAAGTATTATAAAAAAGGAGGGGCATTCCTCCTTTTTTTGTATTTACTGTAATAAATTATAGGTTAAAAGTATTTCTAACAGATGTTATAATTATATTTAGCATTATAATTTAATAATTTAAGAGGTGTTAGTAGTGAATAATAAATTATTTATTTCTATATTTATTATGATATTTATTTTTGGTCATGTAGCTTTAGTTGATGCTAAATTACATATAAAAGGTGATAATTTATTACAGTTTGAGGTACAATATGAAGGCTATCAAAAGAATAAAGAAAAATACAATTTAGATATTCCAGAATTAATACCTCTATACGTTAAGCATTCTAAAAGAGTTAAAGGGATTTATATAAATAGTCGGGTAGCTAAAAGTGAACTTAAAATGGATAAATTGATTAAATTAATTAATGAAAGCAATTTAAATGCTGTCGTGATTGATATTAAGAGTATAACCGGAAATACTATTTTTTCTAAAAGTAATGAAACCAAGGATAAATTAAAAAAGTTAATAACTAAATGTCATAGAAATAGTATTTATGTAATTGGACGCTTGGCTGTTTTTAAAGATATTAAGTTGGCTCAACAATCTAAGTATTCATTAAAATACACCTTAGTTACGGATAAAGAGGTTACAATAAATAGTAATCAATGGTCTAATCCATACTCTAAAGAGGTGTGGGATCATAACTTAAATATTGCACAAAAGGCAGCAAATTTAGGGGTGGATGAAATTCAATTTGATTATATTCGTTTTCCGGTATTAGCTGAGAATAGTAAATTTGTCATTAAATCTTCATTGAAAGAATCTAAAGCAGATACTATTGTAAATTTTTTAAAGTATGCTCAAGATAAATTAACAGATGAGAGTGTATTATTATCTGCTGATGTTTTTGGATTAACGACTACTGTTGATGGAGACTTAGGTATTGGACAAGATATCACCCGAATGGTAAACTATGTAGATTATATCTCACCAATGATTTATCCTTCACATTATAATAAAGGAATGTATGGTTTAGAAGATCCTAGTTCCCGACCTTATCAACTAATAAGCAGAAGTCTAGAGGATGCTAAAGAAAAACTAGGAAAAAATAGTTATAAACTAAGACCATGGTTACAAGATTTCTCTTTACAATACACATATAAAGCACGAGAAATTAAGGCTCAGATTAAAGCTGTGGAAAAGCAAGAAATAAACGGTTGGTTATTATGGAATCCTGCTTCTAATTATACAGTTGAAGCTTTAATTAATAGAAGAAGGAGGATAAGATAAAATGAAATTAACTGAAGAACGAGTTATTCCTAAGAAAATGAATCCTAATAATGGATTATTAATTGAACATATTGCACGTTATAAATTTGCTAGCAAATATACTCGAGGTAGAGTTTTAGATTTTGCTTGTGGAGTAGGATATGGTGCAGAAGTTTTATTAGCAATGGGAGAAGGTATAAAAAAGATTATAGGAATAGATATTAATAAAGAGTGTATAAAGTATGCTCGACAGCATTATAAATTTCCTTGGACTGAGTTTAGGGTTGGTAGTGCTACTGACCCTGATTTAGCAGATGAAGTAGGAAAATTTGATACTATAATTAGTATGGAAACTGTCGAGCATATAAAAAATGATTATAAATTTATTGCTAATTTACAAAAGCTATTAAAAGAGGATGGCACTTTAATAATTTCTACTCCATTTGGACGTGGTAGGGAATATGAATGTTCAAATCCTTATCATTATCGTCAATATACAGAAGAAGAATTTAAAGAATTATTGAGTTATTTCTCACAAGTTGAACTTTTTTGTCAACGTGATAATACAATTGAAAGCCCAAAGCCTAAGCAAAAATATTATTTAATGGTTGCTGTATGTAAACTTTAGCCTTCTGTATTTTTGAATATGTCATATTAAACTAATGGAAGTTAATCTTAGGTTTCACTTGACTATAAGTAAAACATGTGTTAAATTGATAATTGTGCTGTTGAAAAGAAGCAAATAAAAATAAAAATCTCTTGACAACAGACATTAAATTTGTTAATATAGTAAATGTCGCTTGAAAAGAGAAATCATTTTCTTGGGACAAGCAAGAAAAAGATAGAAAAAGTCTTGACAGTGATAAACTAATTTGTTAATATAGTAAATGTCGCTTAAAAAGACAAGAGACATTTGGTCTTTGAAAACTAAACAATGTAGAGTTTTGACTATCTAAGTCAGTTTCAAACTCTTATCCTTTATTCGGAGAGTTTGATCCTGGCTCAGGACGAACGCTGGCGGCGTGCTTAACACATGCAAGTTGTGCGAGAAAGTTACCTTCGGGTAACAAGTAAAGCAGCGAACGGGTGAGTAACGCGTAAGTATCTACCTTTAAGTCTGGGATAACTCTTCGAAAGAGGGGCTAATACCAGATATACTCCTTTGGAGGAAAGATGGTATTACTATTGCTTAAAGATGAGCTTGCGTCCCATTAGCTAGTTGGTGAGATAACAGCTCACCAAGGCAACGATGGGTAGCCGACCTGAGAGGGTGATCGGCCACACTGGGACTGAGACACGGCCCAGACTCCTACGGGAGGGCTGCAGTGGGGAATCTTCCGCAATGGGCGAAAGCCTGACGGAGCAACGCCGCGTGAGTGATGAAGGCCTTAGGGTCGTAAAGCTCTGTCTTTAGGGAAGAACACTTTAGTAGTGAATAACTGCTAGAATTGACGGTACCTTTAAAGGAAGCCCCGGCTAATTACGTGCCAGCAGCCGCGGTAACACGTAAGGGGCTAGCGTTGTCCGGAATTACTGGGCGTAAAGGGTACGCAGGCGGTCTAGCAAGTCAGAGGTGAAATCCATTGGCTTAACCAATGAAGTGCCTTTGAAACTGTTAGACTTGAGAGCAAGAGAGGAAGATGGAATTCCTGGTGTAGTGGTGAAATACGTAGATATCAGGAAGAATACCAATGGCGAAAGCAGTCTTCTGGCTTGACTCTGACGCTGAGGTACGAAAGCTAGGGTATCAAACGGGATTAGATACCCCGGTAGTCCTAGCTGTAAACGCTGGATACTAGGTGTTGGAGGTTCAACTCCTTCGGTGCCGTAGTTAACGCTTTAAGCATCCCACCTGGGGAGTACGCCGGCAACGGTGAAACTCAAAGGAATTGACGGGGGCCCGCACAAGCGGAGGAACATGTGGTTTAATTCGATGATACGCGAAGAACCTTACCAGAACTTGACATCCCTGTGATCGTTCTTTAACAAGAACTTTTCCTTTTGGAACACAGATGACAGGTGGTGCATGGCTGTCGTCAGCTCGTGTCGTGAGATGTTGGGTTAAGTCCCGCAACGAGCGTAACCCCTATTCTTAGTTGCCAGCATGTAGTGATGGGGACTCTAAGAAGACTGCCGCGGGAGCAACGCGGAGGAAGGTGGGGATGACGTCAAGTCATCATGCCCCTTATGTTCTGGGCTACACACGTGCTACAATGGTTTATACAGAGGGGAGCGAAGCCGCAAGGTGGAGCAAATCCCCAAAAGTAGACCTCAGTTCGGATTGCAGATTGCAACTCATCTGCATGAAGCTGGAGTCGCTAGTAATCGTGGATCAGAATGCCACGGTGAATCCGTTCTCGGGCCTTGTACACACCGCCCGTCACACCACCCGAGTTGGGGGCACCAGAAGTCACTGACCTAACTTTTAGAAGGAAGTGCCGAAGGTGTGCCCGATAAGGGGGGTGAAGTCGTAACAAGGTAGCCGTACCGGAAGGTGCGGCTGGATCACCTCCTTTCTAAGGAGTTAAACACGAAGATAGTCAATCCTACATTGTTTAGTTTTGAGAGACTGAGAAGTCTCAATTGCACCTTGAAAACTGCACAATAGCGATTAATCTAGATTAAACTAGTAAGGGCGTATGGTGGATATCTAGGCGCTAGAAGCCGAAGACGGACGTGGCAAGCTGCGATAAGCCTTGGTAAGCTGCAAACAAGTGATAATCCAGGGATTTCCTAATGAGAGCACTTAACATGGTAACCCATGTTATCTTAGAGCTAACTAGAATAACTCTAAGAGGGTAACGGGGCGAACTGAAACATCTTAGTAACCCTAGGAAAAGAAAGAAAATCGATTCCCTAAGTAGCGGCGAGCGAAAGGGGAAGAGTCCAAACTGTAATAGTGTATAAGCTTATGGGCATTGCTATTACAGGGTAGTAGGTCTATTATGATACTACCATAAAAGTATCATAGATATCTTTTTAGTTAATTGAAGTAGTTGGGAAGCTACACCACAGATGGTAATAGTCCAGTAGATGAAAACTAAAAAGGATCTAAATAGCACCTGAGTACCATGAGTCACGTGGAACCTCGTGGGAAGCAAGGAGGACCATCTCCTAAGGCTAAATACTAACTAGCGACCGATAGTGAACCAGTACCGTGAGGGAAAGATGAAAAGAACCCCGGGAGGGGAGTGAAATAGACCTTGAAACCATATGCTTACAAGCGGTCAGAGGGCGTATGTGCCTGATGGCGTGCTTTTTGCTTAACGAACCGGCGAGTTATGTTAAGTGGCACAGGTTAAGCCAAAAAGGTGAAGCCGAAGCGAAAGCGAGTCTGAAGAGGGCGTAAGTCGCTTAGCATAGACCCGAAACCGAGTGATCTATCCATGGCCAGGATGAAGCATGTGTAATAGCATGTGGAGGTCCAAACCGCATTGACGTTGAAAAGTCATGGGATGAGCTGTGGATAGGGGTGAAAGGCCAATCGAACTCGGAGATAGCTGGTTCTCCCCGAAATAGCTTTAGGGCTAGCCTTAAGATTGCTATATTGGCTGTAGAGCACTGATTGGACTAGGGGCTTACCCAAGCTACCGAATCCAGTCAAACTCCGAAGGCTGATATAGAGAACTTAAGAGTCAGACTATGTGGGATAAGCTTCATAGTCGAGAGGGAAACAACCCAGACCGCCAGTTAAGGTCCCAAAGTGTAAACTAAGTGGCAAAGGAAGTGAGACTGCCTAGACAACCAGGATGTTGGCTTAGAAGCAGCCATTCATTTAAAGAGTGCGTAATAGCTCACTGGTCGAGTGGTCTTGCGCCAAAAATATACGGGGCTTAAGTTTACCACCGAAACTGCGGATTGGTTAATCCAATGGTAGGGGAGCATTCTATACGGGAAGAAGTAGTACCGAAAGGAGCTATGGACTGTATAGAAGCGATAATGCCGGTATGAGTAACGAGAAATAGGTGAGAATCCTATTCGCCGAAAGTCCAAGGTTTCCTGAGCAAGGCTCGTCCGCTCAGGGTAAGTCGGGTCCTAAGCCAAGGCCGAAAGGCGTAGGTGATGGATAGTCGGTTAAAAATCCGACACTACCTATTAGCATTTGAGTGAAGAGGTGACGCAGGAAGATAGGTTTGCCTGAGAACGGTATATCAGGTTGAAGCATTAAAGAGGATGATTTAGGTAAATCCGGATCATCATTAACTCTAAGGTGTGACCAGGAGTTTCTACGGAAACGAAGTAATTGATTCTCCACTGCCAAGAAAAACCTCTAACAAGTTAGTAGGTACCCGTACCGTAAACTGACACAGGTGGACTAGATGAGAATTCTAAGGCGCGCGAGAGAACCTTCGTCAAGGAACTCGGCAAATTAGCCCCGTAACTTAGGGAGAAGGGGTACCTCATTAGCGTTATGCGCAAAGAGGTTGCAACAAAGAAGCTTAGGCGACTGTTTACCAAAAACACAGGTCTCTGCTAAGACGCAAGTCGAAGTATAGGGGCTGACGCCTGCCCGGTGCTGGAAGGTCACGGGGAGATGTTAGGAACTTTGTTCTAAAGCATCGAACTTAAGCCCCAGTGAACGGCGGCCGTAACTATAACGGTCCTAAGGTAGCGAAATTCCTTGTCGGGTAAGTTCCGACCTGCACGAATGGCGAAACGACCTAAGCACTGTCTCGACGAAGGACTCGGTGAAATTGAAGTGTCTGTGAAGATGCAGACTACCCGCGACTGGACGGAAAGACCCCGTGGAGCTTTACTGCAGTCTGATATTGAATTTTGGTACACTATGTACAGTATAAGTGGGAGGCTTTGAAATCGGCACGCTAGTGTCGATGGAGCCATCATTGGGATACCACTCTTATTGTGCCGTGATTCTAACCAAGCGCTATAATCTAGTGCTGGGACAGTTTCAGACGGGCAGTTTGACTGGGGCGGTCGACTCCTAAAGAGTAACGGAGTCGCCCAAAGGTTCCCTCAGTGTGGTCGGAAATCACACGTAGAGTGTAAAGGCATAAGGGAGCTTGACTGCAAGACATACAGGTCGAGCAGGTACGAAAGTAGGGCTTAGTGATCCGATGGCTAAGAATGGAATTGCCATCGCGCAACGGATAAAAGTTACCCCGGGGATAACAGGCTTATCTCCCCCAAGAGTTCACATCGACGGGGAGGTTTGGCACCTCGATGTCGGCTCGTCGCATCCTGGAGCTGGAGCAGGTTCCAAGGGTTGGGCTGTTCGCCCATTAAAGCGGCACGCGAGCTGGGTTCAGAACGTCGTGAGACAGTTCGGTCCCTATCCGTCGTGGGCGCAGGATATTTGAGAGAAACTATCCCTAGTACGAGAGGACCGGGATGGACGTACCGCTGGTGGATCAATTGTCAACCATTGGCATTGTTGAGTAGCTAAGTGCGGAACTGATAAGCGCTGAAAGCATCTAAGCGTGAAGCAGATCTCAAGATTAGATATCCCATGGAATAATCCAGTAAGATCCCTGATAGACTATCAGGTAGATAGGCCAGAGGTGTAAGTGTGGTAACACATTAAGCTGACTGGTACTAATAGAGCGAGGGTTTAATCTAGAATGACTATTGTGCAGTTTTGAAAGTGTAATAAAATATTCTGGTGGTGATTGCGGAGGGGTAACACCTGTTCCCGACGAACACGGATGTTCTAGTGTCCTAAGTGGCACAGGATGTGCCGGTTCGAAGGACCATCTCGAACACAGCAGTTAAGTCCTCCAGCGCCGATGGTACTATAGGGGCAGCCTTATGGGAGAGTAGGTCGCTGCCAGAATCAATTATATAATTGATGATGTAGAATTGACAATTAAAGAGATTTAAAAATAAAACCATAGTTTTTATGGTTTTTAGTTATAGATTACTCTTTTTTTATTGTTAATTTATATTTTTTTAGTTTGAATTCAACTGTAAATTGTACATTGTCAATTAATAATATCGTTCCCCGATAGCTCAGTTGGTAGAGCGAGTGGCTGTTAACCACTTTGTCGTAGGTTCAAGTCCTACTCGGGGAGCCAATTTATTTTTTTGATGATACCTTTTAAAAGGTATCATTTTTATTTTTTGTATAGGTTATGAACTAATATTAAATAATAAAATAAGGATAGTCTTTCTAAATAATAATTAATACTAATAAAGCTTGAAAATAGAATAATTTTATAGTAAAATATAGTCAAAGTCAGAGATGGTCAAATATTTAGAGGAGAGATCTATATGGCAAGTCTAGCTGATCAGATAGAAAAGTATTTAAAAAGGTTATTAGGTCATAATAACATCATAAAGCTGAAGAGGATTAATCTATCTAAAAAATTTGATTGTGCACCTTCACAGATAAATTATGTTTTAAATACTAGGTTTACTAGAGAAAGAGGTTATTTAATTGATAGTCAACGAGGTGGAGCTGGCTATATAATGGTAACCAAGATTAAGTTGACTTCGAAATGTAAAATACTTAATCAATTATTCGATAATATAAAGGATCAAATTAATCAACGTAAAGCATTAAATATAATTGAGCGATTATATGAGATAAAGGTAATATCATTAGCAGAAAAGAAGCTGTTTAAAGAGTTAATTGATAAGCAAACTTTAGGATTGGAATCATCTAAGTGTGATTTAGTTCGAGCTAGGCTGTTAAAGTCAATATTAAAGTCTTTAGTTAAAAAGGAGGGGTAAGATGCTTTGTCAAGAGTGTCAGGAAAGGCAAGCCAAATTACATGTAACTAAGATTATTAATGGAGAAAAAAAAGAATTATATTTATGTCAAGAATGTGCTCAATCTAATAATGAATTAGATTTTAGTTTGGATTTTTCATTTGATAATATATTAACTGGATTATTAAATGATAAATTAACTTCTAAAGCTAAAATAGGTTTAAATGAAACTCATCTTGAGTGTGATGTGTGTGGTTTAAGTTATGTTGACTTTAGTCGTAATGGGAGATTAGGATGTAGCAATTGTTATACTTCATTTCGAAATAAATTAGGTAAGGTTTTACGGAGAATTCATAGCAGTACAGATCATACTGGTAAAATTCCTAAGCGAGCAGGAGAAAAAGTTAGGTTAAAAAGGAAGATTAAAGAATTAAGAAGAGAGATGGATGAAGTTGTAAGGAAGGAAGAATTTGAAAGAGCAGCTGAGATAAGAGATAAAATTAAAGAATTAGATGATAAATTGGAGGCGGAGGAGGGATAAAATGGATGATGCTTTTGTGAGTCGCTGGATGGAGCAAATAGGTTCAGAATCAGATATAGTAGTTAGCAGTAGAATTAGATTAGCTCGTAATTTGGATAAAGTCCCCTTTACTATGCAGGCTACAGATAAAGAGTTATCTTTAGTTACAAATAAAGTTAGCAATTTGATTAATAATGATAATAAGTTTGATTTAGATTTAATGTCTTTAGACACATTATCAGAAACTGAGAGAATGATGCTGGTAGAACGTCATTTGATCAGTCCTGAATATGCTAAGAATGTTCAAAATAGATTATTGGCATTATCTAAAGATGAGGTTATTAGTTTAATGGTCAATGAAGAAGATCATCTTAGATTACAAATACTACTGCCAGGTCTGGAATTAGAGGATGGGTGGGATATAGCTGATGAAGTAGATAATTACTTAGAAAACAATTTGAATATGGCTTTTGATGAAGAATATGGTTACTTAACTGCTTGTCCTACTAATGTAGGGACAGGATTAAGGGCCTCGGTAATGGTTCATTTGCCTGCTTTAAGTATTTTGGATAGGGTTAATAGCTTGATGGGAGTTATTTCAAAATTAGGTTTAGCTGTTAGAGGTTTATATGGTGAAGGAACAGATACAATAGGTAATTTATATCAGATTTCTAATCAAGTAACTTTAGGAAATTCTGAAGAAGAAATTATAGAAAACTTACTTGAAGTAACTCATCAAATTATTAATAAAGAGCGAAATGCTCGTAAAAGTTTATTAAAAGAAGAAGAAATGAATTTAAAGGATATGGTCTCTAGAGCTTATGGGACATTAAAGCATGCTTATAGTATTTCCATTGAAGAGGCATTAGAATTAATTTCAAATGTAAGATTAGGTGTTGATTTGGGAATACTAGATGAAAACCCTACTTTATTAACGCAGTTGATGATTATTACTAGACCTGCTACATTAAAGATGATTAAAGGCAATGAAAATGAAATAAATGATTATAATGTTTACCGAGCAGAATTGATTAGAAATAAATTAAGGAGGGAATGATATGCTTTTTGGTAGATTTACTGAGAGGGCCAAGGAAGTAATGTCCTTTTCGCAAAAAGAAGCGCAAAATTTAGGACATAATTATGTGGGGACAGAACACTTATTATTAGGTTTGCTAAAAGAAGGAGAAGGAATAGCAGCTAAAGTTTTAAAAAAGAACAAATTACAATTAGATGATTTAAGAAATAAAATTAAAGATATGATTGGAGAATCTGAGGGCCAATTAAATGCTAAGACTCTTTCTTTTACTCCAAGAACCAAAAAAGTATTAAATCTTTCTTCAGAAGAAGCAAGAAGATTAGGACATAATTATGTAGGAACAGAACATTTATTATTAGGTTTATTAAAAGAAGGCGAAGGAGTAGCAGCACGAATATTAAAAAAAGAAGGATTAGAGTTTGATAAGATTAAAAAGCAGGTGGTTAATATGTTAGGAGGAGCCAAAAAGAAGAATAATGGATATGGTAAATATAAGTCTGGTCGTCATAAGGGGAAATTAGATCAATATAGTCGTGATTTGACGCAACTTGCAGCTGAAGGAAAACTTGATCCAGTTATAGGTAGAAATAAGGAAATAAAGCGGGTTATTCAAATTTTAAGTAGACGTAGAAAGAATAATCCAGTTTTAATTGGAGAACCAGGTGTTGGTAAGACTGCCATTGCTGAAGGACTAGCCCAAAGAATTGCGGAGGAAGAAGTTCCAGAAACATTAGTGAACAAACGAATTTTAGCTTTGGATTTAAGTTCTATGTTAGCAGGTTCAAAATATAGAGGGGAATTTGAGAAGCGTTTGAAAGCAATAATGAAAGAAATTTCAGAGTCTGGAGATGTAATTTTATTCATTGATGAATTGCATAATTTAGTAGGAGCCGGAGGAGCCGAAGGAGCTATAGATGCTGCTAATATTTTAAAACCTGCTTTAGCTAGAGGAGAATTACAGACTATTGGAGCTACAACATTAGATGAGTATAGAAAGCATGTAGAAGAAGATGCAGCTTTAGAACGTAGATTTCAATCAATTTTGGTAGAAGAGCCAACTATTGAAGATACAGTGAAAATTTTAAAAGGATTACGTGATGTTTATGAAGCTCACCATAGAGTGAAGATTACAGATGATGCTATTATGGCAGCAGCTGAGCTATCCCACCGTTATATCAATGATCGTTTCTTACCTGATAAAGCAATAGACTTAATTGATGAATCAGGTTCTCAAGCTAGACTACAAGAAAATACCGCCCCAAATGAGTTAAAACAATTAAGTAAAAAACTTGAAAGAATAGAACAGGAAAAAGAAGCTGCTATTGAAGCTCAAGAATTTGAAGAAGCAGCAGATTTGCGTGATCAAGAACAACAAATTAAAGATCAGTTAGAAGAGATTAAGACAGAGTGGAAGAATGAAAAAGGAATGAATGAGACAGTAATTACTAAGGAGAATATTGCAGAAATTGTTTCTGATTGGACTGGAGTTCCAGTTACTAAGTTGGCCCAAGAAGAATCAGAGCGTTTACTTAATTTAGAAGCTGAATTGCATGAGCGAGTTGTGGGCCAAGATGAAGCAGTTGAATCTGTAGCTCAAGCTATCAGAAGGGCTAGAGCTGGATTAAAAGATCCCAAACGTCCTATTGGCTCTTTTATTTTCTTAGGGCCAACTGGAGTAGGAAAAACAGAATTAGCTAAAACTTTAGCTGAGTCAATGTTTGATGATGAAGATGCTATGATTAGAGTTGATATGTCTGAATATATGGAGAAACATGCTGTTTCTAGATTAGTAGGTGCTCCTCCAGGATATGTAGGACATGATGAAGGTGGACAGTTAACAGAAGAGGTTAGACGTCGTCCTTATTCAGTAATCTTATTAGATGAGATTGAAAAAGCCCATCCGGAAGTTTTTAATGTTTTATTACAGCTTTTAGAAGATGGTCAACTTACTGATGCTCAAGGAAGAACGGTTGATTTTAAGAATACTGTAGTAATTATGACTTCTAATGTAGGAGCTGATTTAATTCAAAATAATACTGGAGGACTTGGATTTAAGTCCCCAGAAAATATTGATACAGAGTATGAAGATATGAAAGAAAAAGTTATGGGAAAAATGAAGGATACTTTCAGACCAGAATTTCTTAATAGATTAGATGAGATAATTGTATTCCATTCTCTAACTGAAGAAGAGATCAAAGAAATTGTTGACTTTATGTTACAAGATTTAGAAGAGAGAATTATAAATAAAGATCTAAAATTAGATGTTACTGAGCCAGCAAAAGAATTACTTGCTGAAAAGGGTTATGATAAAGAGTTTGGAGCAAGACCACTCCGTAGAACAATCAGACGCATGATTGAGAATCCTTTATCCGAAAGATTACTAGCTGGTAAGTTTGAAGAAGGAGACACAATTAAGATTAATGCTCAAGAAGGAGAACTTAAATTTAGTAAATTATAAATTTAAGTTATAAGCAGAGGGAGTCCTCTGCTTATTTTAATTTAACAAAAAATTTTGATAAACTTGTAAAATTAAATAATAGCTGTTATAATATAATTTAACATTTTGTATATAATTAGGTGATTGTATGCCAAAACAGAAGAAGAGATATATTTGTCAAGAATGTGGTTATCAAGCTTTAAAATGGAGTGGACAATGTCCAGGTTGTGATAGTTGGAATACATTAGTAGAGGAAATTATTAATCCTAAACAAGAAAAGAAAGAACAACAGGTTACTGCTAATGTAAATCTTGAAACAATTGATAAGATTGAAACTAAGGTAGAAGATAGGTTAACATCTAATTTCCAAGAATTAGATCGAGTATTAGGGGGAGGTATAGTACCTGGGTCTTTAATTTTAATTGGTGGCGATCCAGGAATAGGGAAGTCTACCTTATTATTACAGGCTTCTTATAATATAAGTGAAGAATATGATAAAGTAATGTATGTTACAGGGGAGGAATCAAGGCGTCAAGTTAAACTACGTGCTAACAGATTAGAGGCAATTAGTTCTAGTTTATATATATTAGCAGAAACTAATTTATTATCTGTTATTAATAGTATTAAGGAGTTAAACCCTGATTTGGTAGTTATTGATTCAATTCAAACTATACATAATCCTAATTTAGATTCAGCACCGGGAAGTGTTAGCCAAGTTAGAGATGCTACTAATCGATTAATGAAATTAGCTAAGAAAGATGGAATTCCTGTTTTTGTAGTAGGACATGTAACTAAGCAAGGTTCTATTGCAGGGCCAAAGGTCTTAGAACATATGGTTGATACTGTTTTATATTTTGAGGGAGACCGACATCGAGATTATAGGATATTAAGAGCAGTTAAAAATAGATTTGGTTCTACAAATGAGGTTGGAATTTTTGAGATGCAGCAATCAGGATTAGAAGAAGTGTTAAATCCTTCTCAAGCTTTTATAGCTGAAAGACCTGAAGGAGTTTCTGGTTCTGTGATTATTCCTTGTTTAGAGGGAAGTCGCCCGATCTTAATTGAGCTCCAAGCTTTAGCATCTTCAGCTAATTTTGGTACACCTAGTCGAATGACTACTGGGATAGATCATAAACGAGTATCATTGATCTTAGCTGTATTAGAGAAAAGGTTGGGTTTGCATTTGCAAAATCAGGATGTCTACATTAATATTGTAGGTGGGTTTCAAGTAGATGAGCCAGCTATTGATTTAGGAATGGCTATAGCTATTGTATCTAGCTTTAGAGATGTATCTGTTTCAGAGAAATTAGCAGTGATTGGTGAAGTAGGATTATCTGGAGAAGTAAGGGCGATTAGTCAGATTGAAAAGCGGGTAAAAGAGGCTAGTAAGTTAGGTTTTAGTCAATTTATTATTCCTAAGAGTAACCTACAAGGACTTTCTTCTGCTTATCAAGATTTAACTATAAATGGTGTTGCTAATGTTAGAGAAGTTTTAGATCTTATTTTAGGAGGTGAATAGATGCCTGATTCTAACCACCAAGAATTTGCTGAAATATTAAAGTTGATTGCTCCGGGAACTTCTTTTAGAGAAGGATTGGAAAATATATTACGGGCCAAAACAGGTGCTTTAATTGTAGTAGGAGATAGTGAAGAAGTACTAGGTACTGTTGATGGAGGGTTTAATATTAATGCTGAAATGACCTCCGCGCGTTTATATGAATTGGCCAAAATGGATGGAGCTATTGTATTAAGTGAAAATGCTGAAAGGATTTTATGTGCTAATACGCAATTAGTTCCTGATCCTTCTATTTCTTCAATGGAGACTGGGACTAGACACCGAACTGCTGAAAGAATTGCTAGGCAGACTGGTGAACTGGTGATTTCTATTTCACAGCGGCGTGATGTTATTACTCTATATAAAGATAATAGCAAATATGTATTAGAAGATATTAGAGTTATTTTAGCTAAGGCAAATCAGGCTACGCAAACTTTAGAAAAGTATCGAAAAGTTTTAGATCAATCTTTAACTAATTTAAGTGCTTTAGAATTCGAAGATTTAGTTACTATTTCTGATGTAGCTACTGTATTACAAAGAACAGAAATGGTGCTGCGAATCAAGCGTGAAATTGAGCGGTATATTGTTGAATTGGGTAGTGAAGGACGATTAATTAAGATGCAGTTAGAGGAGTTAGTCTCTAATGTTAAAGAAGAAGGACTATTGATTATTAAAGATTATACAGCTCAAGTTGAAGCTGAAGAAGAGGAAGAACTAGAACAAATTGGTGACTTAACAGATATTTTTGATAAGATATCGTCTTGTTCTTCAGATGAATTATTAAGTTTATCTACTATTAGTAAATATTTAGGCTATGGTGGAAATATGAATGCTTTAGATTTATCTATTTCTCCGCGAGGATATAGATTATTAAGAAAGATTCCAAGATTGCCGATGCGGGTAATTGAAAATTTAGTTACTTCGTTCGGAAGTTTTCAGGAAATATTAAATGCCTCAATTGAAGAGTTAAATGATGTTGATGGAGTTGGAGAAGTTAGAGCTCAAGCTATTAAAGAAGGTTTAAAGAGGTTAAGAGACCAGGTTTTATTGGACCGTCACATGTAAAGATTGACATTTGATATTTTATCTGGTATAATTTAGAAGTATAATTATGCATTGAATGGAGGGTTAGATTAATGTTTGAAATTGGAGATGAAATTGTTTATCCAAATCATGGTGCTGGAACCATTATAGATATAGAAGAAAAGGAAATTTTAGGTGAAACCAAGAAGTATTATATTATGCAATTACCTATTGGTGAAATGAAAGTGATGATTCCTAAAGATAACATTGAAGAGGTAGGAATTAGAAATGTAATTGATCAGGAAATTGCTGAAAAGGTTTATTATGTGTTATCTGGAGAGCAAAGCGAAATGTCTCAAAATTGGAATCGGCGTTATAGAGCTAATTCGGAAAAAATTAAGACAGGTGATATATTTGAAGTAGCAGAAGTAGTTAGAAACTTGACTATCAGAGATATTATCAAAGGTTTATCAACTGGCGAGAAGAAGATGTTAAGTAATTCACGTCAGATCTTAATTAGTGAATTAGTATTAGCCGAAGATAGATCTCAAGAAGAAATAGAAGAAAAAATAGAAGAAATCTTTGCTGAACAAGATTTTGATGAAGAATAACGTCAGGAATTGACCTGACGTTTTATCTAATCAGGGAGTTTTCATAGAAGTGATCTTTCCTGATGCTATAAAATTATAAGGGGGTGAAGTAAGTGAATAAAATATCACATCTTATTTTTGTGATTTTAGGCTCTTTATTAGGTTATCAAACAATTTATGAACTGAATTTAAGAGAGCCATGGAGTTGGGAATTTGGAAATATTGTTACAAATAATAGTGTATTTGGTGTAGTAATTGGTGGATTAATAGGATTTATAATATTCCCTATTATAGCAGATCAATTAATCAAATGGATTTTAAAATTAAGAGAGGAATTAGAAAGGGTTCCTGGTAAAGATATTTTATCTGGAATAATAGGATTGGTTATTGGTTTAGGGTTAGGTGTGTTAGTAGTTCTTGCTTTTCCTATATTATCTATTCCTAAGTTTGGTATATTAATTCAAATAATAGTTAATGGTGGTTTAGGATATTTAGGTTGGAATTTAGGTGTTAAGAAAAGAGAAGAATTTTTTGGGGGACTAATTAAATCTAATAATATAATTAAAGAAGATACTAAAGAAGAGACTAATAAAGAAGAGGTAACAGGACAACCTAGTTATAAAATATTAGATACAAGTGTAATTATTGATGGTAGAATAGCTGATATTTGTCAAACTTCATTTATAGAAGGTGTACTAGTGGTTCCTGGTTTTGTATTAGAAGAGCTACAGCATATTGCAGATTCTTCTAATATTCTAAAGCGTAATAGGGGAAGAAGAGGATTAGACATTCTAAAAAAGATGCAAAATGAAATAGATATCGAGGTTCAAATATATGATTATGACTTTGAAGAAATTGAAGAGGTTGATAGTAAGCTAGTTAAGTTAGCTCAGGTTCTAGAAGGAAAGGTAGTAACAAATGATTATAATTTAAATAAGGTAGCAGAGCTACAAGGGGTCACTGTTTTAAATATTAATGAGTTAGCTAACGCAGTAAAACCTGTTGTACTACCAGGTGAAGAAATGGAAGTTAAGATTATCAAAGATGGAGAAGAGCCTGGTCAAGGAGTCGGTTATTTAGAAGATGGTACAATGGTTGTAGTAGATGAAGGAAAAGACTATATTGGAGATGAAATTGACGTATTAGTTACAAGTGTCTTACAGACAGCTGCTGGTAGAATGATTTTTGCTAAACCTAAATTTAGTGCTCAACAAGCATTATAATTTTGATGGGGGAATTAGTTATGAAGGTTAGTGTTGTTATTCCAGCTGCGGGCCAAGGAAAAAGGATGAAGGCTGATAAAAATAAGCAATTTTTATTATTAGATGGGATGCCTATCTTGGCCCATACGATTGATAAATTTGAACAAGTTGATTTAATAGAAGAAATAATAGTAGTAGCTCAAAAAGATGAAATTGATTATTGTAAAAATAAAATAATTGATGAGTATAATTTTACTAAAGTTAATAAGATAATAACAGGAGGAGCTACAAGACAAGAATCTGTATATAATGGTTTACAAGCAGTTAGTCAAGATACAGATTATATTTTAACTCATGATGGTGCTCGTCCACTGTTGACAACAGAGCTAATTAGGCATATAATTACAAAGGTTAAGCAATATAAAGCAGTATTAACAGCTGTCCCGGTGAAAGATACTATTAAAGTTGTTAATCAAGACGAAATGGTAATTAATACCCCAGATCGTTCTAAATTGGTAGCTGTTCAGACCCCTCAAGCCTTTGTTAAGGATTTAATTATTAAAGCTTACCAACAAGCTGCTAAAAATAATATTGTAGGAACTGATAGTGCTAGTTTAGTAGAAAACTTAGGTAAATCTGTTAAGGTGATAAGAGGTTCTTATGAAAATATAAAGGTTACTACTCCAGAAGACTTAGAAGTTGCAGAAAAGATTGTAATAAGGAGGAAAGAATGAGAGTCGGGATTGGGTATGATGTACATGCTTTAAAAAAAGGTGAGGAGTTAATATTAGGTGGGACTAGAATTGACTATAAATGGGGATTAGAAGGCCACTCTGATGCTGATGTTTTATTACATGCTATTAAAGATGCTTTATTAGGAGCTGTTGGTGAAGGAGATATTGGACAACATTTTCCTGATGATGATCCCCAGTATAAAGGAATCTCTAGTTTAGCTTTGTTAGAAGAAGTAGCTAAGATAATAGCTGCTAAGGGGTTTGTGGTTAATAACCTTGATACAGTAATTCAAGCTCAAAAACCGAAATTAGCTCCCTATCTTAATCAGATGAGAAAGAAGATAGCTCAAACTTTAAAAATTAATGAGACTAGAGTAAATATTAAAGCAACAACTACAGAACATTTAGGTTTTATAGGACGTAAAGAAGGAATTGCTGCTCAAGCAATTGTTAGCTTGAATGAGGAGGATTAAAAAAATGCTAGTAGAAAAAATAATGACTAAACAAGTTGTAACTGTCAATCCTAGTACAACTATTGAAGAAGCAGAACGTTTATTGGATGCTAATGATATTGGTAGACTAGTAGTTATTGATGATGAAGAAGTCGTAGGAATTATTACTGATGGAGATTTAGTGCAACATCATGATTTAAACAATACAATTAGTAATGTAATGGAGACAGATCTAATTACTATTCGAAATAATAAGAGTATTCAAGAAGCAGCTCAGTTATTATCTGACCATCGTATTGGTGGGGTTCCTGTATTAGATAATGTTAAAAAATTAGTAGGGATTGTTACAGCTGAAGATATTGTAGCTGGTTATGTAAGAGAGGAACAGGTAGAAAAGCTATCTCCTGAAAGTTCTGCCATTTATTTATCTATGACTCGTAGTAGAGAATATGAAGATTATTGGTTAGATAAGATAAAAGGTTATGGTTATCAAGTAGCTATTACTCAAACAGGGGCCAATGCTGAAAATTTACCAATTAAGTTAAGGGAGAGTACAACAGTTGCAGCTATTGCTCGGGGAGTTATAAAAGAAAATTTAAGAGAGAAGATGGCTGTATCTAATGCTGTTAAAGATGCTTATACACAACTTGAGTTAGTTAACCCTGGTTTAGGAGGCGGATTTAAGGTAGCTATTGTAAGAGGAAGAGGTAGATTAGCTGTTTCTGTTTTTGGGAAGTTTGGTCATGCATTAGTTGATGGTCCAGAACAGTTAGCAGTGGGAATGAGTGTTGTATAATTTGCAATAATTAATCTAGTAGTCTATAATAAATTTTGTTATTATAGGATAGAAAGGAGAATATTATGAGTGATGTTAGAGTAAGATTTGCGCCTAGTCCAACAGGCCAAATACATATTGGAAATATTAGAACGGCTTTATTTAATTACTTATTTGCTAAAGAAAATGATGGAACTTTTATACTACGAATTGAGGATACTGATCAAGAACGCTCTACAAGTGAATTTGAAGAGGTAATTCATAAAGAGATGGAATGGCTAGGTTTAGATTGGGATGAAGGAGCTAATGTTGGTGGTGATTTTGGCCCGTATCGTCAAATGGAAAGATTAGATATCTATGAAGAATATATAGAAGAATTATTGAATAAAGATTTAGCATACCGTTGTTATTGTACTCCAGAAGAACTTGATCAAATGAGAGAGGAACAAAAAGCAAATGGTCAGCCACCTCGTTATGATGGTAGATGTCGCAACTTAACAGAGGAAGAACGTCAGGAACTAGAGGCTGAAGGCAGAGAACCTGTAATTAGATTTCAAAGTCCTGTTAAGGAAAGAGAAGTTGTGGTTAACGATTTAGTTTATGGTAACGTATCATTTAGTAGTGATGTAATTGATGATTTCGTAATTGTTAAGTCTGATGGAATTCCAACTTATAATTTTGCTGTAGTAGTTGATGATCATTTAATGGAGATTAGTCATGTGATTCGAGGAGAGGATCATTTATCTAACACCCCAAAACAGCAATTATTATATGATGCTTTTGATTGGGAAGCACCAAACTTTGCTCATTTACCAATGATTTTAGGTTCTGATCGTTCTAAGTTAAGTAAGCGAAGTGGAGAAGCTTATGTTTATGTTAGTGAATATCGAAAGAAAGGTTATTTACCAGAAGCTTTAGTTAATTTCCTTTCTTTATTAGGTTGGTCTCCTAAAGATGAAGAAGAAATACTAAGTAAAGAAGAAATTATAGATAGATTTTCTATAGATGGAGTTAATGAAAGTGCTGCTGTATTTGATGTAGAGAAGCTAAATTGGATGAATGGAGTCTATATTAGAGATACTGAACTAGATAAAATTGTTGATTTAGCTCTACCTTATTTAGAGGCAGAATATGATCTTAGTGATAAATCTAAAGAGTGGATTAAACTATTAGTATCTACTGCTCAGGAGTCTTTAGATTATATAGCTCAGATTACAGATGAAGTAGAGGTCTTTTTCAGTGAATTAGAGTATGAAGATAAAGAAGAAGCAATTGAGCTCTTTCAGGAAGAAGATGTTGATTTAGTACTTAAAACTTTAAAGGAAGAATCTAAAAAACTAAATTCCTTCAAACAACAAGAAGTTAGAGATATGATGAATCGAGTGCGCAAGGAGTTACCTGTTGGTGGTCGGTTATTCTTCCACCCAACAAGAATTGCTTTATCAGGTAAGACTTCAGGACCTGCTTTATATGATGTTGCTACTTTATTAGGTAAAGAGGAAACTATAAAAAGATTAGAGCGAGCTTTATCTTTGATTTAATAAGTATATAGCCAATAGCTAAGATAAGGAGTAGTAAACTAGTTAGCTTTTATGATAGAGAGTAAGGCCACAGGCTGAAAGCCTTATTAAAAGATGCTAGTTGAATGCCCCTTTAAGCTGAGTAGTTGAAGGAACAGTAGACTATTTCGTTTAACCAGCGTTAATGGTTAAAAGTCGGTTTTATGTTTAACAAACAGAGTGGAACCGCGGGCCTTTCGTCTCTGTAACAAGAGAGGGAAGGTCTTTTTTATTTAGAATTAATTTATGGAGGTGAAGTTAGTGATTAATATCTTGAGTATGATTAAACAGGATACAAATGTTATTTTTGAACGTGATCCAGCAGCTAATGGCTTATTAGAGGTTTTATTGACTTATTCTGGTTTGCATGCAATTATATTTTATAGATTGGCCCATCCATTATATAATTTAGGCTTAAGAACAATCCCTAGAATAATCTCTCAAATTGGTCGTTTTCTAACGGGGATTGAGATTCATCCAGGAGCTAAGATTGGCCCAGGATTTTTTATTGATCACGGGATGGGTGTTGTAATTGGAGAGACAACGGAGATTGGATCTAACGTAACCTTATATCAAGGGGTAACCTTAGGAGGTACTGGAAAAGAAACAGGAAAGAGACATCCCACTATTGGAGATAATGTGATGATTAGTGCAGGCGCTAAAGTACTGGGCTCGATTGAAATTGGGGATAATGTGAAAATTGGTGCAGGAGCAGTTGTTTTAGAGGAGGCACCTAATGATTGTACAGTAGTTGGCATTCCTGGAAGGATTGTAGTTAAAGATGGAGAGAAACTGGAACAAGACTGTGCTGATTTAGAACATGGCGATTTACCAGATCCAGTTCAAGAGATGTTATTATGTATGAATACCAGAATAAAGAAGTTAGAAAAACAAAATAATAATTAGAAAGGAAGTGATTAGGATGTCATTGAAGATTTATAATACTTTATCTAGGCAGAAAGAAGAGTTTAAACCCTTAGAAAAAAATAAAGTAAAAATGTATTCTTGCGGGCCAACTGTTTATGATTACTTTCATATTGGTAACGCTAGAGCTTTTATTGTACCAGATATTATTAAACGTTATTTAGAATACCAAGGTTATCAAGTAAAGCACGTTCTTAACTTTACTGATATTGATGATAAAATGATTAAACGGGCTAATGAAGAAGGAATTACTGTCAGTGAGTTAGCAAATGAATTTATTGAGGCTTATTATAAAGATACGGCTGCTTTAAATATTAAAGAAGCTGATGTTTACCCTAGGGCTACAGAGCATATAGACGAGATGATTGAATTGATTAAAGATTTAATAGATAAAGGATATGCCTATGAAAGTAATGGTGATGTTTATTTTAGGGTAGATAAATTTTCTGATTATGGTAAATTATCTAATAAAAAGATAGAAGATTTACAAGCTGGAGCTAGAGTAGAAGTTAATAACCGAAAGGAAAGTCCGATAGATTTTGTACTTTGGAAAAAAAGTAAAGACGGAGAACCAGCTTGGGATAGTCCTTGGGGAGCTGGAAGACCTGGTTGGCATATTGAATGCTCTGTAATGTCAACTAAGTATTTAGGTGCTAAGTTTGATATTCATACTGGTGGGGTTGATCTTACTTTTCCCCATCATGAGAATGAAGTTGCTCAAAGTGAAGCCCACTGTGGTAATCAGGTTGTTAAGTACTGGTTACATAATGGTTATATTAATATTGATGGAGAAAAAATGTCTAAATCACTAGGTAATTTCTTTACTACTCGAGAGATACTAGAGGAATATTCTCCTGCAGTAGTGCGCTTCTTTTTGATTTCTAAGCATTACCGCAGTCCCATTAACTTTAGTGACCAAGCTTTAGAAGAAGCAAAAGCTGGTTTGGAACGTTTAGAAAATACAGTAGATAAACTAGATCATTTATTGAAGCAAGAGCCTATAGAAGGCGAACTGAATGGATCTCACATAAAAAAAGTTTGTAAGAGTAAAAAAGAAAAGTTTATTACAGCAATGAATGATGACTTTAACACTGCATTAGCAACTGGGGCTTTATACGAGTTAGCTAGAGAGCTTAATCGATTTATAAGTAAGGATGATTTTGAGTTAACAGCAGATGTTAAAGAAAGTTTACAGTTAGCTAAAGATTTGTTTGCTGAATTAGCAACAGATGTATTAGGAATTTTAACTGAGCGGGAAGTAGCAAATCAAGGGTTAGTTGGCCCGCTAGTTGAACTATTATTGGATTTAAGAGAGGATTTAAGAACTAAACAAGAATATCAATTAGCAGATAAGGTAAGAGATGAATTAGCTGAATTAGATATAGAAGTAAAGGATACTCCCCAAGGAACAGAATGGAAAATAAAGTAGGTGAAATTAATGTTTAATAACTTAAATAACTTTCCTAGCCGACCAAGATTATTGTCCCCGTCAAGTTTAGCTTATATAGGTGATAGCGTTTTTGAGGTGTTTATACGTACGTTTTTGTTAGAAAAAGGTGGTAAGCCTAATCGATTGCATCAAGAAGCAATTAAGTATGTTAATGCTACAGCACAGGCAAATTTATTAGAGGAATTAAGACCAGAGTTAACTAAAGAAGAAGCAGTCATTGTCCGGCGCGGAAGAAATACTAAGACTAATTCTCCAAGTAATGTTGATCAAGCTACTTATCAATATAGTACAGCTTTTGAGGCTTTAATAGGCTATTTATATCTAGCTGGAGAAGAAGAGAGATTATTAGAGTTATTTGCTAAGATAAAAGAGCTTCTACATGCGGATAGGGATTAAAATTGAATTATATTGATATTTTCCCAGCAATCTAAAAGTTAAACTATATGTTAATAATAATCGAGTATTCTAGAGGTGAAATTATGCAGATTACCAATTTTGAAGCAACTGGATTAGAAAAAGTAACAGCCTGGATTAACAAGAATGGTATTAAAAATTTAAATAAAGATGCTGTTAAAGAGGTTTTAAGGACAGTAAATATTTCTTTTATAGCTGAAGAAATAACTAGAGCAGAAAGTACCTTATTATGTGAATTAAAAGATTCTTATGTCCAACAGAGTCAAAGGTATGTGACGATGGATGAAGAGTCATATTCTTTACCTGATTTAGCGGATGATGATAAAAAAAGGGCCAAAAAATTAGTTAATAAAGCATTTGCTTTATATGATAGGATGTCAGAACTTAAAGCAGGTGATTTTAAGGGACGGCCACAAGTTGATAATTATAAGCATGGGATACCAATTGAAGATGCAAGATAGTGTGACTTGTTGCGATATGAAAAGTATCGCCTAGTTTTGTAGAGTTAATCTGCAATAATTAGAACTAAGAGACTAAACAGTCAAATGATAGAGTAACGTCTTGAAGGGCTGTCATTAATGCTCCGAATTGCATTAAGTATATTAAGATACTTAATGTAATAAGCTCGGTGAAGTCAAGGGAAAGTTACCGTAATTATACGAAAGCTACCTCAGTCAGGTGGTGTAACTGATACCTTGGATGCCTTTAAAATATCTAATGATTAGTATGTACCATGAAGGTACTGACGAACCTCTGAATGTACAGGTCTAGACATCTAATAGCTAGAAATAGTTATACCAACAAAGATTGGTATATGTGTGATGAGTAAGATTTGTCGATATGAAAATCGTTATACACTTAAAGGGTGTATATCCATAATGGAACATATAGGCTTAAAGGAGGAATCTAAGGGTATATATAATAGGTAAGGTCTCTTGGAACAAGGAAAGCTAACAACGCTGAGGGCTTAATCTCTTTGAAGCGGTGGTATAGAAATGTAATTATAATATACCTTAATGTTAGTGATAGTGTTGGCATGAACCGATAATACTCTAGTAGAATAGAGTTAGGAATAGCCAGTAGTCAATAGTTTAAGGTACAAGATATGTCATTTTATCATAAGGTTCTTGTAAGACTAAGAAAGGTGAAGTCTCTGTAAGGAGGTTTTAGCCGACTTATGACTGCGTTAGAGAAGAAGCAAGTTGAGAGCAAAAAGAAAAGTAAGTTAAGAAACAACGAATATTATGATACCCAAGAAATTCAGGATATGTTATATGAATATAGTGAGAAGGGTTATAATTTTAAAAGTTTAATGCAACACATTACTTCAAGAAAAAATATACTTTTAGCTTACAGAAATATTAAGAAAAATACTGGTAGTAAAACTAGAGGTACTAATAATAAAACCATCAAGGATTTAGAAGAGAAATCTACAGAGGAACTTGTAGAATATGTGAGAAACAGACTTGAGTATTATGTACCACAGTCTGTAAGAAGGGTTTATATTCCTAAACCTGATGGTAGGAAAAGACCTTTAGGCATACCCACAATTAAAGATAGACTTATTCAACAATGTATTAAACAGGTTTTAGAACCTATCTGTGAAGCTAAATTTCATAACCACAGTTATGGTTTTAGACCTAATAGGTCAACTAAACACGCTATAGCAAGAATAATGTATTTGATAAATTTTAGCAAATTACACTATACAGTTGATATAGATATCAAAAGTTTCTTTGATAATGTTGACCATAACAAGTTGAAGAAACAATTGTGGAGTATGGGAATAAGAGATAAAAAGCTAATCTCTATACTGGGAAATATGCTAGAAGCAAAAATAGAAGGTGAGGGTGTTCCAGAGAAAGGAACACCGCAAGGTGGAATAATCTCACCTTTGCTTTCTAATATAGTATTAAATGAAATGGATTGGTGGATTTCCAATCAATGGGAAACATTTAAAACAGATTATAAATATAATAGAAAAGGCGACAAAATTACAGCCATAAAGAAAACAAATCTAAAAGAAATCTATATTATAAG
This sequence comes from Halobacteroides halobius DSM 5150, assembly GCF_000328625.1. NCBI lineage: Bacteria > Bacillati > Bacillota > Clostridia > Halanaerobiales > Halobacteroidaceae > Halobacteroides > Halobacteroides halobius. The sequence goes on from NC_019978.1 coordinate 176,267, forward strand.
ATATGCAGATGATTTTAAAATAATGTGTAGAGATTTTGAAACTGCAAGTAAAATTAAGATAGCTACAATTAAATGGTTAAAAGAAAGATTAAATCTTGAAGTGAGTGAGAAGAAGACGAGTATAACTAATCTTAAGAAAAATCATACTGAATTTTTGGGGATTAAATTGAAGGTTGTCAAGAAAGGCAATAAATACATTTGCAGGTCAAAAGTAGCCAATGGAGTAAAACCAAAATTAATTAATAAATTTAGAAATCAAATACAGCGAATTAGAAGAAAAACTACACCAAAGGAAGTATCTAAGTTAAATTCAATGATATTAGGAATGCAAAATTACTACTCTATGGCTACATACGTAAATAAAGATTTCAGTGATATAGCCTTCAAAGTTAACAGAACCTTAAGAAAACGCCTTAGTGAAATATTGAGTGAAAAAGGTACTGAATCAAAAACTTTCCAGAAATTTTATGGAGAGTATAACTATAAGCCTCATTGTGTAGCTGGAATTAGAATATTTCCAATTGCTGGTGTAACATTTAAAGCTCCAATGAATTTTTCGCAAGAAATATGTGATTACACCAGAATTGGAAGGGAGAAAATACACAAGAAACTTAGAAGTGTATCACCAGTAGTTTTAAAATATTTAGTTGAAAATCCAGTTAGGGATAAATCAATTAAATATAACGATAACCGAATTGCCAGATATTCTGGACAAAATGGTTGTTGTTTTGTTACTGGTATTCCTTTAGGGATTGGAGATATTGAATGTCATCACAAAAGACCTGAAAAAGATGGAGGTAAGGACACTTACAGAAATCTTTGCTTGGTTACTAAGGATATTCATAAATTGATACACGCTACAAAGAAAAAGACAATAAAACGCTACTATGATAAGGTGAAATGTTACTTTGATGAAAATACCTTAAGTAAGCTCAACAAACTTCGAACTAAGGCAGGAAATGACTGTATTGAACTATCTTAAACTATGATGGAACGCTCAGTGAGTACGAAAGTCTCATGCTGAGTGTGAAGAGGGGGAAAAGCTGGAAATAGATAACATTACTATTGAAGGCTTACCTATCTCTATTATTTTACCATTAGCCACAAAGACGAATGTTTCAGTAGCAATGACAGGAGATAAACTTTATGAGCTATTTTCTTTGCTATACAATAAAGAGTTATCTGACCTGTTTAGTGAATTTAAATTAGAAATTAGAAAGCAATTACCAGATAGTATAATTAAACTGCTACCAGTTAGTTATAATAATAATGATTTATTAGAAGAGTTATATCAAGCTGAGTTTAAAAAGATAAATGTAAATAATAGAATGGTCTTATTAGATTCATTTGCTAACTTAGATTTAAAAGTCGGACTGGGAGCTGCTACTAGTACTTCTGCTCAAACTCCTTCACAAAAGCTACAATTATGGGGCCTAGAAGCTACTAGTAAAGCCCAAGGGTTAGCTAAGAGGGTTTTAGGTTATGGACATGAAAGTATTGCTGAACAAGCTAGAACAACTTTTGGCATGATGTGTAGTATGGTTACTTATCATCAACAAATTCGTCATAGGCTGTCAGAAAATCACAGAGAGAAGTTAGAGTCTTTGATTTTAGATAGCGATAGAGATGTATGTTTGCCGCCGACTATTAAAGAATCAATTTTCAAAGAAGACTTCTTAAGTTTAGTTAGGCAGTTTAAAAAGTTTAGAATTTATCTTTATAAAAAATATAATTTAGATAAGATTTTACCCTTTTTATTAAATTGTGATCAAATCAAATTAATTATAGCGACCAATGCTAGAATAGATATAGAGATGTTAGCTGAAAGGATATGTAGGAATGCGCAATGGGAAATAAGAGAGTTATCTACTAAAAAATTAAAGCAGTTAAGAGAATTATCAAATATTTTATATGAAAAAGCTCTTCCTTCATGTGTTTATGGGAAGTGTAAGGAAGGCAAACTTACTTGTGGTAAACAACAGCAAATGCGCAAGGAATGGAGGAGTTAAAATGGCTCAAGTTGAAGGAAGAAATCCGGTTATTGAAGCTTTAAAAGGTGATAGAAAGATAAAAGAGATTTTAATGTTAGAAGGTGCTCATGGAGCTGCAATTGATACTATTTATGATTTAGCTAAACAAGAAGATGTTGAAATAAAAAAGGTGGATAAGGGCCAACTAAATAATATGGCTAAGTCACATGCTCATCAGGGGGTTATTGCCTTGGCCCAAGATTTAAAATACTGGCAGTTAGATCATTTGGTACAATATGCTAAAGAAAAATGTATTGCTGCAGATAAAGAGGCTCCATTTTTAGTTTTATTAGATGAAATTAAGGATCCACACAATTTTGGAGCCATTTTGCGAATTTGTGATGGAGCAGGTGTTGATGGAGTGATAATTCCCAAAAGAAGGGCAGTTGGTTTTACGCCAGCAGTAGCTAAGGCATCTGCTGGAGCAATTGAACATGTACCAGTAGCTCAAGTGACTAATTTAGCTAGAAGTATAGATCAATTAAAGGATAAAGGTTTTTGGATAGCTGGAGCTGATATAAGTGGAGAACAAAACTATTTCACTGCTGATTTAAAAGGCTCTTTAGGGTTAGTAATAGGTAGTGAAGGGACAGGTATGAGAAGGTTAGTTAAAGAAAAGTGTGACTTTCTAGTTAAGATGCCAATGAATGGTAAAGTAGATTCTTTAAATGCTTCAGTAGCTGCTGGGATCTTAATTTATGATTCTATCCGGCAAAGAATGGAAGGTTAAAGGTGAAAAAGTTAGTTATAATCAAGATATTATTGATTATTTGTTTAGTAAGTTCAATTGATTCTAGTATGGCACTAAATTTGTCAGTGATAGAAAAGATTAAGCAGTATAACTTACATAACATAACTTCTACCTATACTACTTATTTTAATCCTGAAGATAAAAATCGGGTTACAAATATAAAAGTAGCAGCCCAAAAAATAAATGGAACAGTAGTATTACCTGGTCAAGTCTTTTCATTTAACAAGGAGGTTGGCCCGCGAACAAAAGAGCGAGGATTTAAATCAGCTTCAGAGATAGTTAATGGTAAATTGACTCCTGGAATTGGAGGCGGAATTTGTCAACTTTCATCTACATTATACAATGCTATTTTATTAGCTGATTTAGAAGTAGTAACTAGATCTAATCATTCTCGTCCAGTAAGTTATGTACCATTAGGTAGAGGAGCTACTGTATATTATAATTTAATAGATTTTAAGTTTAAAAACAATACATCTACCCCTTTAATGATAATGGCTCAAATGACTAGAGGGCAATTGACAGTGAGTATTCTTGGTAATTACTTGGAAAGAGAAGTAGAAATAATTACCACTAAACCACAAGTGCTAAAAGCTAAAGTAAAAAAAATAATAGATTATAATTTAGAAGAAGGAACTACAAGGATTTTGAATTCTGGTAGAAAAGGATTTAAAGTCACAGTTAAAAAGGTAATAACTACAGGAAAAAAAATAATTGAAACAGAAATTATTTCTACAGATATTTATCCTCCGCAGCCTAAAATTATTAAATATAATCCTAAAGAATAAAATGAAGGAAAAAGTTTCAACTTACCTCTTCTTGACTGAGATGGATTATGTAAGTTATAATAATGAAGAAGCGGTTATAATAATAAGTCAATAAGCTAGATTATAAGATACTGAATTATAATAGATAAGGGTGGAGGAAATTATGGCAAAACCAATCTCACAGCAAGAGGTGTATGCTAATTATAATAATATGTCAGATGATGAATTGGTGGAATTGGCCCAACAAGGAAATAATTTAGCTATAGAATATTTGATAAAAAAATACAAAAATTTTGTAAAAGCAAAAGCTAAGTCCTATTTTCTAATAGGAGCTGATCGACAAGATATTATCCAAGAAGGGCTAATTGGTTTATACAAGGCGATTAGGGATTATGAGGTTGATAGATTAGCATCTTTTCGTTCCTTTGCTGAATTATGTATTACCAGACAGATCATTACTGCTATTAAAACAGCTACCAGACAAAAACATCAACCTCTAAATTCGTATGTTTCCTTAGACAAACCGATTTTTAGTAAGGAATCTGATAGAACTTTATTAGATGTTTTAGAGGGTCATAAAATTCATGACCCTGAAAAGATATTTGTTACTAATCAAGCATATGATTATTTAGAAAAAAATATTAAAGAAATGTTAAGTGATTTGGAATTTGCTGTATTAAAAGAATATTTACGGGATAAAAGTTATGATGAAATTGCTGATACATTGAATAGACATGTCAAGTCGGTAGATAATGCTTTACAGAGAATTAAAAATAAAATCAATGATTTTTTAGAAGAAAATGATTTCTAATTAAAAGTAGAGATAAGAGTATTAAATTGGAGTTAAATGGATTATATGGGATATGATTTAATTCAATCAATTGATTTAACTCTTGACCTCTTTAAGCAAAGGATATATAATATCGTTAATGCTGTGGCTAGCAGTGGTATTATATATCTTGCGCAGAGGTTTATTTGCCCACATAGCTCAGGCGGTAGAGCGCATCCATGGTAAGGATGAGGTCACCGGTTCAAATCCGGTTGTGGGCTCCAATCTAAAACTGAATATCGTTACATAATAAGCTAGGTAATCATAAAGTTATATTTAATTAATGATAAAATTTAGGAATAATTAGGAGGGAATAAAGATGGCAAAAGAAAAGTTTGAGAGAAGTAAACCCCATGTTAATATTGGTACAATTGGACACGTAGACCATGGAAAGACAACAACAACAGCTGCAATTACAAAAGTATTAGCAGCAGGAGAAGAAGGGTCAGTAGAATTTGGTGAGATTGATAATGCACCAGAGGAACAAGAAAGAGGAATTACAATTGCAACATCTCACGTAGAATATGAAACTGCTAACAGACATTATGCTCACGTTGATTGCCCAGGTCACGCAGACTATGTAAAGAATATGATTACAGGTGCAGCTCAGATGGATGGAGCAATCTTAATTGTATCTGCAGCGGACGGGCCAATGCCACAAACAAGAGAGCACTTATTATTAGCTCGTCAGGTAGGGGTACCAGAAATTGTAGTATTCTTAAATAAAGCAGACATGGTAGATGACGAAGAGCTAGTAGAGTTAGTAGAAATGGAAGTAAGAGAATTACTTAACGAATATGACTTTAATGGAGACGAAGCAGAAATAGTTACAGGATCTGCTTTAAAGGCATTAGAAGAGCCAACAGGAGAATGGGCAGATGCTATTAATGAATTAATGGATGCAGTAGATGAGCAGATTCCTACTCCAGAAAGAGATACAGATAAAGAATTCTTAATGCCAATTGAAGATATCTTTACAATCACAGGTCGTGGAACAGTAGCGACAGGACGTGTAGAGAGAGGAAGAGTAGAAGTAGGAGATGAAGCAGAGATAGTAGGAATTAAAGAGACAGAAGATACAGTAATCACAGGACTTGAGATGTTTAGAAAAGAAATGGAATTTTCTCAAGCAGGAGATAATGTTGGTGCTTTATTAAGAGGTATTGATAAAGAGGATGTAGAGCGTGGACAAGTATTAGCCGAGCCAGGTTCTATTACACCACATACTAAATTTAAAGCAGAGGTTTATGTACTAAGTAAAGATGAAGGTGGACGACATACTCCATTCTTTGATGGATATAAGCCACAATTTTATTTCAGAACAACAGATGTGACAGGAACAATTAACTTACCAGAAGGCGTAGATATGGTAATGCCTGGAGATAATATTGAGATGGATGCAGAGTTAATTTCTCCGATAGCAATGGAAGAAGGGTTAAGATTTGCGATTCGTGAAGGTGGAAAGACAGTAGGAGCCGGTGTTGTTACTGAAATTATTGAATAATTGAGTTTTAACCACCTTAGAAAAGCAGGTTAAGATCCCTGCTTTTCTATTGTTTTTTATAGATTCTAAAGGAATAATTGTTGACTTTTGGTATATAATATGATAAAGTGTATCCGGTGTAAGGGTTATAGTTGGTGTGCACTCTGAGGAGGTGGCAGTTAATGAGGGAAATAATTACTTTAGCTTGCACAGAGTGTAAGAGACGTAATTATAGTACTACTAAGAATCCAAGTAATCAACGTCAAAGAGTGGAGCTGAAAAAGTACTGTAAATTTTGTAAAGAACACACTCTTCATAAAGAAACTAGATAATTAAAAATGTTTTATGTAGGTTTGTAGCTCAATTGGCTAGAGCGTCGGACTCCAAATCCGAAGGTTGGGGGTTCAACTCCCTCCAGACCTGCCATTTAGCAAACCAAATCATTCAATGAGGATGTGTGATAAATGGCTAAAAAAGATAAAAGTGCTTTAGAGAAGATAAAGAAGTTTTTTCGTGAAGTAAAGGTTGAATTGAAAAAAGTGAATTGGCCGAACCAAACTGAATTAATTTCTTATACAGGTGTAGTTATAGCTGTAGTTTTACTTGTTGGATTATTTATTGGTGGTGTTGATGCTGTCTTTTCTCAGCTTATTCGGCCACTTATACTTGACTAGAGGGGGTGTGGCTCCTCGACTAGGAGTCCTATTTTATGAGTGAACGCAATTGGTATGCTATTTATACCTATTCTGGTAATGAAGAACGAGTAAAAGTTAATATGACCCAAAGGGTTAAAAGTACTGGGATGGAAGATAAAATCTTTGATATTTTGATTCCTACTGAAGATAAAGTAGAAGTAAAAGACGGTAAGGAGACAGTCAAGAAGGATGAGATTTTCCCAGGATATGTCCTGGTTCAAATGATTATGGATGATGATTCCTGGTATGTTGTTCGCAATACCCCTGGAGTAATTGGTTTTGCTAGTGCAGGAACAGACCCAGTGCCTGTTTCTGAGGAAGAAATCCAAAGGATTAAGCAAGATATGGGAATGGAAGAATTAGCTAAAGCCAATACAGATTTAGAAATAGATCAAAAAGTTAAAGTAACTGATGGTGTATTAGAAGATCATGTTGGTGTAATTAAAGAAATTAATTATGAAACTAAAGAAATGATAGTACAAGTTTCTATGTTTGGCCGTGAAACTCCAGTTGAACTAGAGTTTGGCCAAGTAGAAAAAGTATAAAGAGCTACAAAATAGGTTGTAAATTACTAATTAATAGTGTTTAAAGTTAGGTAAAACTGTTTCGTTGCTCTCAAGGTTTAGGGAGTGTAAAGGATAGAAATATCTTTAGCACAATGATTTACGTTATTTGGTTAAAGAGTTTTTATTAAACTCAACAGTGTATCACACTTTGGAATGTATCCATCAGTTCCAAATCGCAGGCAGAGCCTTGCTCTGTAAACTACTCTGTGGCACTAAGGAAGAAACCTCGTCTAAGTCTAGTTCTTCTGGATATGAAAAGCTAATACCGAAAGTGCATAAGCCCCATTTCAGGGTATTTTTACCCTGGCTATTGACTAAATCAGGGAGATAGAAGAAGTGGTTATGTTCTCTATCTAACTTTAAGAGCAAGAATCTATATGATTCTGCGACAAAGAAGGGAATTATCCCGCAAGGGAGATTGGTTTAAGAGAATCACAAATCCTAGTGGTAAATCATATCCACTAGGTAACTATAATGATATTTAGTTGGTTTTAGATTAGATAAGTTAAAACAAGGAGGTATGACCAATGGCAAAGAAAGTCGTCGGTAAGATTAGTTTACAGATTCCTGCTGGTGAAGCTAGTCCAGCTCCTCCCGTTGGTCCTGCATTAGGACAGCACGGAATTAATATTATGGGATTTTGTAAAGCATTTAATGCTAAAACTGCTGATCAAGCTGGAAATATTATTCCGGTTGAGATTACAGTTTATGCTGACCGTTCTTTTGATTTTATTACTAAAACTCCACCTGCAGCGGATTTATTAAAGAAAGCTGCTGGTCTTGAGACAGCTTCTGGAGAACCTAATGTTAATAAAGTAGGAACTGTTAGTCTAGATGATGTAAAGGAAATTGCAGAGTTAAAGATGGAAGATTTAAATGCTGCATCTTTGGAATCTGCTATGAGTATGATTAAAGGTACTGCTCGTAGTATGGGACTTGTTGTAGAAGAATAATTATTATAAATACGTGGGAGGATTTATCCGTTATTACCACATAGGAGGTATTATAATGTCTAAAAGATATAATCAAGCAATGGATAAAGTTAATAGAGACAAAGAATATAGTGTTCGTGAAGGTTTAGAATTAGCTAAAGAAACTGCTACTGCTAACTTTGATGAAACTATTGAATTATCTGTTAAGTTAGGTATTGATCCTGGTCAAAATGACCAACAGGTTAGAGATACTTATGTATTACCTAATGGGACAGGACAAGAAGTAACAGTTATTGCTTTTGCACAGGGAGAAAAGGTTAAAGAAGCAGAAGCTGCTGGCGCAGATGTAGTAGGTGGAGAAGAATTAGCTGAAAAAATTCAGAATGGTTGGATGGATTTTGATGCGGTAGTTGCTACTCCAGATATGATGAGTGTAGTAGGTAAATTAGGACCTATTTTAGGACCGCAAGGAATGATGCCAAACCCTAAATTAGGTACTGTAACTTTTGACTTGGAAGATGCAATTAATGATCTTAAAGCTGGTAAGATTGAGTATAGAGCTGATAAATCTGGAAATGTTCATGCTCCAATTGGAAAGGCTAGCTTTTCACTTGATGATTTATATGATAATTTTGAAGGTCTAATGCGAGCTATAGTTAAGTCTAGACCTAGTGGAGTTAAAGGTAGATATTTACTTAATATTTCTGTTGCGTCTACAATGGGACCTGGAGTTAAGTTAGATCCTAATGAAATATTAGATTTAACTACTTAAATGTATATATGGGTTGACTGATTTAATAAAGTGTGCTATAATATTTTTCGTGATAAAAGAATATAATTCGTAGCCGAAGATAGTAGGTGCTATTAAAGCTTAAATTTATAGCCTGCCGAGGCCGGTAATAAATCTAAGTTTACGTTTAAGTTTATGGTTTAAGCTAAGCTTAATTTTAGTCTTAAACTTAGTATTTTATTATTACCCCTTGGTTATTAGAGTCTCCGGCTACGGCGGAGACTCTTTTTAGTTTCTTGTAATTACAAGGAGGTGAGTGATAAGTGGCTCGAAGAGAGAAAGAATTAGTTGTTGAAGAATTAACTGAGAAATTTCAGACTGCTAAATCAGCTGTTTTAACTGATTATCGTGGTTTGGATGTTGAGGAAGTAACGGAATTAAGAGATAAATTAAGAGATGCTAGTGTAGATTATAAAGTAGTAAAGAATACTCTTGCCTACTTAGCTGCTAAAGAAGCTGGGGTAGAAGAGATTGGAGAATATTTATCTGGGCCAACTGCTATTGCTTTTGCTGAAGAAGACCCAGTTGCTCCAGCTCAAGTATTAGCTGATTTTGCTGAAGATCATGATGACTTAGAGATTAAATCAGGAATTGTAGAGGGAACACTAATTGATACAGCGGGAGTTGAGTCATTAGCTGATATTCCACCACGTGAGGTTTTATTAGGACAGATTGCACGTGGTATGAAAGCGCCTATTTCTGGTTTAGTTCATGCATTAAATTATCCATTACAAAGTTTAGCTTATGCGCTTAATGCTGTTAAAGAACAAAAAGAAGACTAATATAAATTTCAAGGAGGAGATTTGAATGAATAAAGAAGATATTTTAGAAGCTATTGAGGAAATGACGGTTTTAGAACTTGCAGAATTGGTTGAGGAATTAGAAGAAAAATTTGATGTGAGTGCTGCTCCAGTTGCTGCTGCCCCTGCTGCTGGTGCTGCTGCTGGTGGTGCTGGTGCTGAAGAGCAAACTGAATTTGATGTTGTTTTAACTGGTACTGGTGGAAGTAAGATTAAGGTAATCAAAGCTGTAAGAGAAGTTACTGACTTAGGACTTAAGGATGCTAAGGCATTAGTAGATGACGCTCCAAATCCTGTAAAAGAAGGTTTAGAAAAAGAAGAAGCAGAAGAAATTAAAGAACAATTAGAAGAAGCTGGAGCAGAAATTGAACTTAAGTAATTCATACTGTTAATAGAATAACAATTAGGAATAAAAGCACTCTGTTTGCATAACAGGGTGCTTTTTTACCTTATTTATTTCAGCTTTCTTGACAATAAATTCATAGTATGTTACTATTAATCATTGTTATAGTGATTTCTAAAAATAATTTAATAGTTTACATTTAGATACATATTTTGTATAAAATGAGTAAATATAAATGGTAGTCAAGGTATGGGTCAGATTTTTTATTTCTTTTAATGTTTGATAAAATCTGCGGGGGTGACAATTTTATGGCCAAGCCAGCAAACTCGTTAAAGAGGGAAAGGCGTACTTTTGCTAAAGTAGAAAGTGAAATGGAAATGCCTTATTTAGTAAAGACACAAACAGAGTCTTATCAATGGATTTTTGATCAAGGACTTATGGAGTTATTTGATGAACTTTCTCCAATTCAAGATTTCTCAGATAATTTAGTGTTAGAGTTTATTGATTATTCCATGGATGATCCTAAGTATGATGAAGTTGAAAGTAAGAATCGTGATGTCACATATGATGCACCTTTAAATGCTAGGGTAAGATTAATTAATAAAGATACTGGTGAAATTAAAGAACAAGATGTATTTATGGCTAATTTTCCATTAATGACAGATAGAGGGACTTTTATTATTAATGGAGCTGAAAGAGTAATCGTCAACCAGTTAATTCGTTCTTCTGGGGTTTACTATGATAAGGAAGTAACTAAAGATGGAAGAATATTATACAATGGAAGTATAATTCCTAATCGTGGTGCTTGGATTGAATTTGAATATGATAAAAAACGAATTATTTCTGTTAGAGTAGATCGAAATAGAAAAATGCCAAGTACTGTTTTATTTAGAGCATTAGGTTTTGGAACAGATGCTGAATTGATTGACTTGTTAGGAGATCATGAAGTAATTCATAAAACAATTGAGAAGGATAATACTGAAACTCAAGAAGAAGCACTGATTGAACTATATAAAAATCAACGTCCTGGGGAACCACCAACTGTTGAGAGTGCTCAAAATTTAATTGAATCATTATTCTTTGATCCAAAAAGATATGATCTAGCTAAGGTTGGACGGTATAAAATCAATCAAAAGTTAGGAACGGATTATGATTTAAATGAAAGAACTTTAAAAGAAGAAGATATTATAAAAACCGTAAAATATATGGTTGGATTAGTTAACGAAGATGATGATGTAAAGATAGATGATATTGATCATTTAGGTAATAGACGGTTAAAGACAATAGGGGAGCTATTGCAGAATCAGTTTAGAATTGGTTTATCAAGGATGGAGCGGGTAGTAAGAGAAAGAATGACTATTCAAGATCTTGATGTAATCACTCCTCAAAACTTAATTAATACTAGACCGATAGCAGCAGCTATTAAAGAGTTTTTTGGTAGTGGACAATTATCGCAGTTTATGGATCAGACTAATCCATTATCTGAATTAACACATAAACGAAGAATGAGTGCCTTAGGACCAGGTGGTTTAAGTCGAGAAAGAGCTGGATTTGACGTACGTGATGTGCACCATACTCACTATGGTCGAATCTGTCCAATTGAAACACCTGAGGGGCCAAATATCGGTTTGATTGGTTCATTGTGTATTTATGGTCAAACAAATGAGTTTGGTTTTATTGAAACACCATATAGAAAAGTAGTCGATGAAGTTGTAACAGATGAGATTGTTTATCTGAATGCTAATGAAGAAGATAATCATATAATTACTCAAGCTACTGAAGAAACGGATGAAAATGGGAAGTTGATTGGAGAGCAAGTGTTTGCTCGTCATAATGGAGAAGATATTCAAATTGATCCTGCTAAAGTAGATTATATGGATGTGTCTCCTAAACAAATTATTGGTATTTCTGCAGCTTTAATTCCATTTATTGAAAATGATGACGCAAACCGTGCTTTAATGGGAGCTAACATGCAGCGACAAGCTGTACCTTTATTAAAGCCAGATGCACCTTTAGTTGGTACAGGAATTGAATATGAAGTAGCTAAAGATTCTGGTGCAACTATAGTTGCTAAAAATGATGGAGAAGTTGTAAAAGTAACAGGAGATAAAATTCTTGTTAGAACTGCTGAAGATACAATAGATAAGTATAAATTAACTAAATTTTCTCGTTCTAACCAAGGTAGTTGTATGAATCAAAGGCCAATTGTTAGAGAAGGAGATGAAGTAGAAAAAGGAATGATTATTGCTGATGGTCCTTCTACTGATAAAGGAGAATTATCTTTAGGTCGTAATTGTGTAGTAGCCTTTATGCCTTGGGAAGGTTATAATTATGAGGATGCAATTTTAATTAATGAAAACTTGGTTAAAGAAGATGCTTTAACTTCTGTTCATATAGAAGAGTATGAAGCAGAGGCTAGAGATACTAAACTAGGCCCTGAAGAGATAACTCGTGAAATTCCAAATGCAAGTAAAGAGTCTCTAAAGAATTTAGACGAACGAGGAATTATCAGAGTTGGAGCTGAGGTTGAAGCTGGAGATATCCTAGTAGGTAAGGTGACTCCTAAAGGTGAAAAAGAGTTATCTGCTGAAGAGAGATTATTAAGAGCTATATTTGGAGAGAAAGCACGTGAAGTAAGAGATACATCACTTAAAGTTCCACATGGAGAAGAAGGAATCGTAACTGATGTTAAGGTCTTTGACCGTGAAGATGGTGATGATTTACAAACAGGAGTTAATAAGTTAGTTAGAGTATATGTAGCTAAAAAGCTAAAGATTACTGTTGGAGATAAATTAGCTGGACGTCATGGAAATAAAGGGGTTATATCTAGAATACTGCCTGAAGAAGATATGCCTTATTTACCTAATGGTGAACCAGTAGAAATTGTATTAAATCCATTAGGGGTACCATCACGAATGAATATTGGGCAGGTGTTAGAGACCCATTTAGGTATGGCAGCTAAAGCTTTAGGAATTCATACTTCCACTCCTGTATTTAATGGAGCAACTGAACAAGATGTAGAAGATACTCTAGAAGAAGCTGGTTTACCGCGTGATGGAAAGACTGTTCTTTATGATGGTAGGACAGGAGAGCGTGTGGAAGAACGAGTAACAGTAGGAGTAATGTATATGCTTAAGTTACACCACTTAGCCCATGACAAAATGCATGGTCGATCTACAGGTCCTTATTCTTTAGTTACCCAACAACCACTAGGTGGAAAAGCACAATTTGGTGGTCAAAGATTTGGTGAGATGGAGGTCTGGGCCTTAGAAGCTTATGGTGCAGCACATACTCTACAAGAAATGTTAACTCTTAAGTCAGATGATGTAGTAGGTCGTGTTCAAGCTTACGAATCCATTGTTAAAGGAGAAAATGTTCCTGAGCCAGGTATTCCAGAATCCTTTAAGGTATTAATTAAAGAAATGCAGAGTATTGGACTTGATGCTAATATCTATTCCGAAGATGAAAACAAATTATCACTAGATGAAAAAGAGGTTAATAAGACTTCTAAAAAGCTAGGGATTGGCGATCTAGATAATGAAGATGAATAATTCTATGAATTTAGTAGCAAAGTTGGTATAAAATGTATAACAGGGGATTCTTAAGTTAAGACTACAGTAAGGGAGGAGTTCGGCCTTGTTTAATCCAAATAATTTTGATTTTATGGAGATTGGTTTAGCTTCACCACAAAAGATTCGTTCTTGGTCTAGTGGTGAAGTAAAGAAGCCAGAAACAATTAATTATCGGACATTGAAGCCAGAAAAAGAAGGTCTATTTTGTGAAAAAATATTTGGGCCAACTAAGGATTGGGAATGCCATTGTGGAAAATATAAACGAGTAAGATATAAAGGTGTTGTTTGTGATCGTTGTGGTGTAGAAGTTACTAAGTCTAAAGTAAGAAGAGAAAGAATGGGGCATATTGAATTAGCAGCTCCAGTCTCCCATATTTGGTTTTTTAAAGGGATACCAAGCAGATTAGGTGTAGTTATGGATATGTCTCCTCGCTCTTTAGAAAAGGCCCTATACTTTGTATCTTATATTGTAATTGATCCAGGCGATACTTCATTAAGTGAAAGACAATTATTAAGTGAAAGTGAATATCGCGAAGCTAGAAGTAAGTATGGAGACAGATTTAAAGCAGGTATGGGTGCAGAAGCTGTCAAAGAAATTTTAGCTAATATGGATTTAGATAAAGAAATTGAAGAGTTAGAAGAAGAAGTCAAGAGTATTTCTGGACAGAGGCGTAAACGGGTTGTTAGACGATTAAAGGTACTAGAAGGTTTAAAGAGTTCAGATAATAAGCCTCAATGGATGGTATTAGATGCCTTGCCTGTTATTCCACCTGAATTAAGACCAATGGTTCAATTAGATGGAGGAAGATTTGCAACTTCTGATTTGAATGATTTATACCGCAGAGTAATTAATCGTAATAATCGTTTGAAGAGACTATTAGAGTTAGGTGCTCCTGAAATCATTATTAGAAATGAGAAAAGAATGCTTCAGGAGTCTGTAGATGCTTTAATTGATAATGGTCGTCGTGGGCGACCTGTTACTGGATCTGGTAATAGACCACTTAAATCATTAAGTGATATGTTAAAAGGAAAGCAGGGGCGTTTTCGACAGAACTTATTAGGAAAACGTGTTGATTATTCAGGGCGTTCTGTTATCGTTGTTGGTCCGGATTTAAGATTGGATCAGTGTGGTTTACCTAGAAAGATGGCTTTAGAATTATTTAAACCATTTGTAATGAAGAGATTGGTTGATCAAGACTTAGCACATAACATTAAAAGTGCTAAACGAATGGTAGAAAATGAAGCTGAAGAAGTGTGGGATGTTTTAGAAGAAGCAATTAAAGAACATCCAGTTTTATTAAATCGTGCTCCAACATTACACAGATTAGGTATTCAAGCTTTTGAACCGATCTTAGTGGAAGGTAAAGCAATTAGAGTTCATCCATTAGTTTGTCCTGCTTATAATGCTGACTTTGATGGTGACCAGATGGCAGTACACGTTCCGCTATCTACAGCTGCTCAAGCTGAATGTAGATTATTAATGTCATCAACGTATAATTTATTAGGGCCGTCTAATGGAGATGCAATAGCTGTTCCAACCCAGGATATGATTTTAGGGATTTATTATTTAACTATCCAAAAAGATGGTGCTAAAGGTGAAGGTAAATTCTTTGGGTCAGCATCTAATGTAATTAAAGCTTATGAGAATGATTCAGTTACATTACAAACTAAGATAAAGTATAGATCTAAGCAAGAGGGATGGATAGAGACTAGTGTAGGTAGAGTTATTCTTAATGATGCTTTACCAAATGATCTGCCATTTTATAATAAAGTGTTTGATAAAAAGGAAACTGGAGCATTAGTTAGTGAGTGCCACGAAGAACTTGGCCCGAATAGAACTGCTGATGTATTAGATAGAATTAAAAATCTAACATTCCATTATGCTACTAAATCTGGAATTACAATTGGGGTTACTGATGTTGATATTCCAGAAGCTAAGCGAGATATTTTATTAGAGTCTGAAGAACAAGTTGATAAGGTTGAAGCTCAATACCGACGTGGTTTAATTACTGAAAATGAAAGATATCAGCGAGTAGTTGACATTTGGGGCCAAGCTAAAGATTATGTTACAGAAGCTTTAATTGATAACCTAGGTAAATTTAATCCTATAAATATGATGGCTACATCGGGAGCTCGAGGTAACAAATCGCAAATTTCTCAGTTAGGTGGTATGCGTGGTTTAATGGCTGATCCATCTGGTCGAATTATTGATATGCCGATTAAATCATGTTTTAGAGAAGGATTATCAGTATTAGAGTACTTTATTTCTACGCACGGTGCTCGTAAAGGGTTAGCTGATACAGCTCTAAGAACAGCCGATTCAGGTTATTTAACTCGCCGATTGGTCGATGTATCTCAAGATGTTGCAATTACTGAAGTAGATTGTGATACTGATGAAGGAGTTAAAATTGATCCGATTGCTGAAGATGGAGAGATTATTGAACCATTATATCAACGAATCGCTGGACGTTTAGCGTTTAAAGATATAGTTCATCCTGAAACAGAAGAAATAATAGTTGCTAAAGATGAAATGATCACCGAAGCTCAAGCAAAAGAGATTGAAAAACTAAATATTGAAGATATTGAGATTAGATCAGTCTTAACTTGTCATTCTGAGGATGGGATTTGTCAGAAATGCTATGGTAAAAACCTTGCTGATGGTAAAATGGTAAAACCAGGTGAAGCAGTTGGAATTATGGGAGCTCAATCTATTGGTGAACCAGGAACCCAGTTAACAATGAGGACTTTCCATACTGGTGGTGTTGCTGGAGATGATATTACACAAGGTCTACCAAGAATTGAAGAGCTATTTGAAGCTCGAACTCCTAAAGGTCAAGCTATTGTAACTGAGTTAGAGGGTAAAGTTAATATAGTAGAAAATAATCAGTCACATAAGGCGGTTATTAAAACTGAAGATGGTAGACAGAAAACTTATAAGTTACCTTATGGTTCTGAGCTAAAAGTATCAGATGGAGATCATGTAAAACCAGGTGATAGATTAACTAAAGGGCCGTTAGATCCTGAGGATGTACTAAATATTGATGGGGTCCAGACTGCTCAACAATATATATTAGAAGAAGTACAAAAAGTATATAAGTCTCAAGGTGTAGATATTAATGATAAACACGTTGAGGTCATTATTAGACAGATGACTAATAAAGTTAAAATTAAAGAATCTGGAGCTACTGATTTATTACCCGGAGAATTAATAGATGTGTTTAAATTTGAAAAGCAGAATCAAGAAGCAGTTGCTGAAGGTAAAGAACCAGCTATTGCTGAGCCTATGTTATTAGGTATTACTAAAGCTTCATTAAATACAGAGAGTTTCTTATCTGCTGCTTCATTCCAAGAAACAACTAGAGTCTTAACTGAGTCTTCTTTAGAAGGTAAGCGAGATGACCTAGAAGGGTTAAAAGAAAATGTAATTGTTGGACAGTTAATCCCAGCTGGTACAGGTTTAAAAAAGTATAAAGATATTGAAGCAGAAATTATAGAATAAAAGCAAAAAAGGGTTGACAGATAAAAAGTAAAATGTTAGAATACGTAAGTGTGTTATGAACAATTATGTAATTTAATTTTTTCTAATAAATAAAATCTAGATAGAGGAATTCCTCTATCTAGATTTTTATAGATCATTGATAAATAATTGAGGGGAGGTGTAGAGATGCCAACAATAAATCAATTAGTTCGAAATGGGAGAGAGAAGGTTAAGAAGAAAAAGGGAGCTAGAGCTTTAGAAGGAGCACCTCAAAAAAGAGGGGTTTGTACTAGGGTTTATACTGCTACTCCTAAAAAGCCTAACTCTGCATTAAGAAAAGTTGCTCGTGTTCGTTTAACCAATGGAAAGGAAATCACAGCATATATTCCTGGTATTGGACATAATTTACAAGAACACTCTGTTGTATTAGTCAGAGGTGGTCGTGTTAAGGACTTGCCTGGTGTTAGATATACAATAGTGCGTGGAGCTTTAGATTGTGCAGGGGTTGAAGACAGAAAGCAAGGACGGTCCAAGTATGGTGTTAAGAAGCCTACAGAATAAATTAAGGTTAAATGAAAGGAGGGAAATAAGTGTCTCGTAAAAATAAAGCACAAAGAAGAGAAATTAATGCGGATCCAATTTATAGAAGTAAGCTAGCTAGTCGTTTTATTAATAAAATTATGCAAGATGGTAAAAAAAGTCTAGCAGAGAATATTTTTTATGATGCTATGGATTTAGTAGCAGAAAAAACTGAAGAAAATTCAATGGAAGTATTAAAAGCTGCTTTAAATAATGTAATGCCAGTATTAGAGATCAAAACTAGACGAGTAGGAGGAGCTAACTATCAAGTTCCTGTTGAAGCTGATAATCGTCGACGTTTAACTCTAGGACTGCGTTGGATGATCCAAGCTGCTAGAGATCGTAGCGAAAGAAAAATGGTGGATAGAGTTGCTAATGAAATTATTGCTGCTTATAATGAAGAAGGTGGCGCTGTAAGAAAGAAAGAAGAAGTACATCGTATGGCTGAAGCAAATAAGGCATTTGCTCATTATCGTTGGTAATATGAATTAATACAAGGGGGTGTTGTAATGCCTAGAAAGTTTTCGTTAAAAAAGACAAGAAATATTGGACTTATGGCACATATTGATGCTGGTAAGACAACAACTACAGAGCGTATGTTGTTCTATACAGGTCGGGTACACAAGATTGGTGAAACACATGATGGCGATTCTCAGATGGATTGGATGGATCAAGAAAAAGAAAGAGGAATTACAATTACTTCTGCTGCTACTACATGTCAATGGGATGATCATAGGATTAATATTATAGATACGCCCGGGCACGTGGACTTTACAGTTGAAGTGGAAAGATCATTGAGGGTATTAGACGGAGCTATTGGTGTCTTTTGTTCTGTAGGTGGAGTTGAACCTCAATCTGAAACAGTATGGCGCCAAGCTGATAAGTATAATGTACCAAAGATAGCTTTTGTTAATAAAATGGATAGAACGGGTGCTAATTTTTATAATGTAGTAGATATGATGGATGAAAGAATCGATGCTAACCCAGTTGTTATTCAGATTCCGATTGGTAAAGAAGAGAACTATAAAGGTTCAATTGATTTAGTTAATATGGAAGCTATCGTATTTGATGATGACTTAGGTATTGATTATACTATTGAAGAGATTCCTGAAGATCTAAAAGATAAAGCTCAAGAATATAGAGAGTTATTGATTGAAACAATTGCAGATGTAGATGAAGAAATTATGATGAAGTACTTAGAGGATGAGGAAATTACAGTTGAAGAAATCAAAGCTGCTATAAGAAAAGGTACAATTAACAATGAATTCACTCCAGTTTTATGCGGAACTGCTTTAAAGAATAAGGGAGTTCAACCTTTATTAGATGCTGTTATTGATTATTTACCAGCTCCAGTTGATATTCCTCCAGTACAAGGAATTGATCCTAAGACTGAGGAAGAGCTTACTCGAGAAGCTGATGATGAAGCACCATTCTCAGCTTTAGCATTTAAGATTATGACTGACCCTTATGTTGGTAAATTAGCATTCTTTAGAGTATACTCAGGAGTATTAGAATCTGGTTCTTATGTTTATAACTCAACTCAAGATCAAAAAGAAAGAGTTGGGCGTATTTTACAGATGCACGCTAATAAGCGGGAAGAGCGTGATGAAGTATATGCTGGGGATTTAGCTGCTGCTGTTGGACTTAAAAACACTGGTACTGGAGATACACTATGTGATGGAGATAATCCAGTTGTTTTAGAGTCTATGGAGTTCCCAGAAACAGTAATTGATGTAGCCATTGAGCCTAAAACACAAAAAGATAGTGATAAATTAGGTGAGGCTTTACAGAAATTAGCTGAAGAAGACCCAACATTTAATGTTAGAACTGATGAAGAAACGGGCCAAACAATCATCTCTGGTATGGGAGAGTTGCACTTAGAGGTAATTGTTGATCGTTTAACAAGAGAGTTTGGAGTAGAAGCTAATATAGGTGAACCTAGAGTTGCTTATCGTGAAACAATCACTCGAAAAGCTGAGATTGAAGGTAAGTTTATTCGCCAGTCTGGTGGTCGTGGACAGTATGGTCATGTAGTTATGGAAGTTGAACCATTAGAACCAGGTGAAGGTTTTGAATTTGAAGATAATATTGTTGGTGGTGTTGTACCTAGAGATTATATAGGATCCGTTGAAGAAGGAGTCGAAGAAGCTTTAGAAAATGGTGTTATAGCAGGTTACCCAATGATTGATGTTAAAGTTGCTTTAAATGATGGTTCTTACCACGAAGTAGACTCTTCTGAGATGGCATTTAAAATTGCAGGTTCTATGGCAATTAGAGAACAAATAGGTAAAGCTAAACCAGTTCTTTTAGAACCAATTATGGAAGTAGAAGTTACTACTCCTGAGGAATATATGGGAGATGTAATTGGTGATATTAATAGTCGCCGTGGACAGGTAGAAGGAATGGAGCAAAGAGGTAATGCTCGTATAGTTAAAGGTTATGTTCCATTATCTGAAATGTTTGGTTATTCTACCGATTTACGATCTGCTACTCAAGGTCGAGCTCAGTATGTAATGCAGATGGATCATTATGAAGAAGTACCAAATAATATAGCTAAAGAAATTAAAGAAAAAGCTAAATAATAGGAGGGAATAAAGATGGCAAAAGAAAAGTTTGAGAGAAGTAAACCCCATGTTAATATTGGTACAATTGGACACGTAGACCATGGTAAGACAACAACAACAGCTGCAATTACAAAAGTATTAGCAGCAGGAGAAGAAGGGTCAGTAGAATTTGGTGAGATTGATAATGCACCAGAGGAACAAGAAAGAGGAATTACAATTGCAACATCTCACGTAGAATATGAAACTGCTAACAGACATTATGCTCACGTTGATTGCCCAGGTCACGCAGACTATGTAAAGAATATGATTACAGGTGCAGCTCAGATGGATGGAGCAATCTTAATTGTATCTGCAGCGGACGGGCCAATGCCACAAACAAGAGAGCACTTATTATTAGCTCGTCAGGTAGGGGTACCAGAAATTGTAGTATTCTTAAATAAAGCAGACATGGTAGATGACGAAGAGTTAGTAGAGTTAGTAGAAATGGAAGTAAGAGAATTACTTAACGAATATGACTTTAATGGAGACGAAGCAGAAATAGTTACAGGATCTGCTTTAAAGGCGTTAGAAGAGCCAACAGGAGAATGGGCAGATGCTATTAATGAATTAATGGATGCAGTAGATGAGCAGATTCCTACTCCAGAAAGAGATACAGATAAAGAATTCTTAATGCCAATTGAAGATATCTTTACAATCACAGGTCGTGGAACAGTAGCGACAGGACGTGTAGAGAGAGGAAGAGTAGAAGTAGGAGATGAAGCAGAGATAGTAGGAATTAAAGAGACAGAAGATACAGTAATCACAGGACTTGAGATGTTTAGAAAAGAAATGGAATTTTCTCAAGCAGGAGATAATGTTGGTGCTTTATTAAGAGGTATTGATAAAGAGGATGTAGAGCGTGGACAAGTATTAGCCGAGCCAGGTTCTATTACACCACATACTAAATTCAAAGCAGAGGTTTATGTACTAAGTAAAGATGAAGGTGGACGACATACTCCATTCTTTGATGGATATAAGCCACAATTTTATTTTAGAACAACAGATGTGACAGGGACAATTAACTTACCAGAAGGCGTAGATATGGTAATGCCTGGAGATAATATTGAGATGGATGCAGAGTTAATTTCTCCGATAGCAATGGAAGAAGGATTAAGATTTGCGATTCGTGAAGGTGGAAAGACAGTAGGAGCCGGTGTTGTTACTGAAATCATTGAATAGTGACAGGGCGAAAAAAGGAATGAGGAGCTTATCTTCTCCTCATCTTTTTTCTGTCTAATTAATGTTAATCGGGGGTGAAGATAAATGGCGGAACAAGGTAGAGATAAAATCAGAATCAAATTAAAAGGTTATGAACATCAATTATTGGATAATTCTGCAGAGAAGATTGTAAAGACAGCTAATAAAACTGGAGCTGGAGTTTCAGGTCCTGTTCCATTACCAACTAAAAAGGAAGTATTTACTATTTTACGTTCTCCACATGTTAATAGTAAGTCGAGAGAACAATTTGAGATCAGAACTCATAAACGATTAATTGATATTAAAGAACCGACACCTAAGACTATTGATTCATTGATGAGGTTAGATTTACCTGCAGGTGTCGACATTGAAATTAAATTATAATATGGTTTTAGTTTGAGGAGGTGTAGTTAAATGAAAGGCATTTTAGGAAAAAAAATTGGTATGACACAGGTCTTCAATGATGACGGAGAAGTTATACCGGTAACAGTTGTTAAAGCAGGGCCTTGTCCTGTGATTCAGAAAAAAACTGAAGAGGTTGATGGATATAGTGCTGTTCAATTAGGATTTGAGGATGCTAAAGCTTTTAGGGTGAATAAACCAGTAACAGGTCACTTTGAGAAATATGGAATTGAGCCTAAAAAGTATATTAAAGAGTTTAGACTTGATGGTGTAGAAGAATTAGAGACAGGTGATGAGGTTAAAGTTGATACTTTTAGTGCTGGTGATAAGATTGATGTAACTGGTACTTCTAAAGGTAAAGGATTTGCTGGTACAGTAAAGAGATGGAATTTTTCTACTGGGCCAAAAACTCACGGTTCTAGAAATTACAGATTACCTGGTTCTATAGGACAGAGTGCTGATCCGGCAAGAGTGTTCAAAGGTAAAAAAATGGCCGGTCATATGGGACGAGAAAAAGTGACAGTTCAAAATTTAGAAGTTGTTAAAGTCGATCTTGAAAAGGATGTATTATTAGTTAAAGGTTCTGTTCCAGGACCTAAAAAAGGATTATTAACTATCGAAAAGGCAGTAAAGTAGTTTTAGGAAGGAGGAAAAATGATGCCAGAATTACCTTTATATGATACTGAGGGTCAAACAGTAGGTAATGTTGACCTAAATGATGAAATCTTTGATGTAGAAATAAATGAAAATGTTGTTCATGAAGCAGTTACGGCTCAATTAGCAGCTAAAAGAGCAGGTACTGCTAAAACTAAGACACGTGGGCAAGTAAGAGGAGGTGGCCGTAAGCCTTGGAGACAAAAGGGTACCGGTCGAGCTCGTCACGGAAGTATTCGTTCACCTATTTGGGTTGGCGGAGGAACTACTTTTGGCCCACAACCACGTAGTTATGAGAAGAATGTTCCTAAAAAAGTAAAGAAGTTAGCAGTTAAATCTGCATTAAGTGCTAAGGTTGCAGAAAACAGTTTATCTGTCGTAGATGAATTTGATTTTGAGCAACCAAAAACTAAGCAAATGGTGTCAGTGTTAGATAATTTTAAAGCAGCTGACAAGAAAGTATTAATTGTGCTTAATGTTAGGGATAATAATATCTATAAATCAGCTAGTAATATCCCAGGAGTTAAAGTAGTTACTTCTAACCAAGTGAATGTTTATGATGTATTAAATAGTGATAAAGTATTGATTACTAAAGGCGCTATTAATCAAGTTGAGGAGGTGCTGGCAGTATAATGAAAGATTTAAGAGATGTTATTATTGCACCTCATATTTCTGAAAAGAGTATGGAGGATATGGAAGAACAAAACTGGTATACTTTTAAGGTAGCTATAAAAGCCAATAAGTCTGAGATTAAGCAGGCTGTACAACAAGCATTTGATGTTAAAGTTAAAAAGGTGACTACCTGTAGAATGCCTGGTAAAAAGAGACGAAGAGGTTATCATGAAGGAAGAACTTCTGAGTGGAAGAAAGCTAGAGTTAAGTTATCTGAAGATGATAGAATAGATATTTTTGAAGGTGTATAATTTTTAGAAAAAGGAGGGAATAAGAATGGCAATTAAGAAGTTTAAGCCGACTACTCCATCAAGAAGGTATATGACTGTTAGTACTTTTGAAGAGATTACAACTGATAAGCCAGAAAAATCTCTATTAGAGCCGTTGAAAAAGACTGGTGGACGTAATAATAATGGTAGAATTACTACTCGCCACCGTGGAGGCGGTCATAAAAGAAAGTATAGAGTTATTGATTTCAAACGAGATAAAGTTGGAGTTCCGGCAAAAGTAGCAACAATTGAATATGATCCAAATCGTTCTGCTCGAATTGCTTTATTAAATTATGCTGATGGTGAAAAGAGATATATCCTTGCTCCTAGAGGATTGAAAGTAGGAGATAATGTTGTGTCAAATTCTGAGGCCGATATTAAACCAGGGAATGCATTACCGTTAAAGAATATTCCGGTAGGTACTGTTGTACACAATATTGAGCTTAAGCCTGGAAAAGGTGGTCAGTTAGTGCGCGCTGCTGGAGCTCAAGCCCAGGTAATGGCTAAAGAAGGTGACTTTGCTCATGTTGAATTACCTTCTGGAGAAGGTAGATTAATTAATATTAATTGTAAAGCTACTGTAGGTCAAATTGGAAATGTGGACCATGAGAATATTACTATTGGTAAAGCAGGTAAGAGTCGTTGGTTGGGTCGAAGACCTAGTGTTCGCGGTGTCTCTATGAACCCACATGACCATCCACATGGTGGTGGAGAAGGAAGAAAGCCTGCTGGTAGACACCCAGTAACTCCTTGGGGTGAACCTACTATTGGTAAGAAGACACGGAAGAAGAAGAAATCAGATAGATTAATTGTTAAGAGTCGACATCAGAAAAAATCCCGTAAATAAGACTAATTAAAATAAAGAAATGAAGGGAGGCTAACTAGTGGCGCGTAAAAGACCTTTTATAAAAAAGAAATTATTGAAGAAAATTAAAGAGATGAATGAGAAAGGCGAAAAGGAAGTTATTAAAACATGGTCTAGAAGTTCTACTATTTATCCACAAATGGTAGGTCACACTATTGCTGTGCATGATGGACGCAAACATGTTCCAATTTTCATTACTGAAGAAATGGTTGGACATAAGTTAGGTGAGTTTGCACCAACTAGAATCTTTAGAGGGCACGGGGAACATACTGAAAGATCTACAACATTAAAGTAGAAACTAGATTTAATAGTAAAGGGGGGTTAAGTTGTGGAAGCTAAAGCTATTGCAAAAGAAGTACGGATTTCCCCACGTAAAGCAAGATTAGTGATTGATTTAGTGCGGGATAAAGAGATTGGTGAAGCTATTGGAATTCTAAAGAATACGCCTAAAAAAGCAGCAGGAATAATAGAAAAAGTTCTTAATTCTGCTGTTGCAAATGCTGAGCATAATCATGGGATGATTGCTGATGAGCTTCGTGTTTCTGAGGCTTATGTAGATGAAGGGCCAACAATGAAGCGGTATAAGCCAAGAGCTATGGGACAGGCAAGTCCTATTAATAAAAGAACAAGTCATATTACTATTAAAGTAGTAGAAAAGGAGGGATAATGAGATGGGACAAAAAATTAATCCACATGGACTAAGAGTTGGAGTTATAAAAGATTGGGATGCTAAATGGTACGCTGAAAAGGATGAGTATGCTGATTTATTACATGAAGATTTAGAAGTTAGAGAGCATATTAAAGAAAAAATGTATGAAGCAGGAATTTCTCGAATTGTAATTGAAAGAGCAGCAGATAGAATTAAAATTGATGTTCATGCTGCTAGACCAGGAATGGTAATTGGTAAGGGTGGATCTGAAGTAACAACTTTAAGAAGTGAGTTAGAAGCTATTACGGATAAAAAAGTTCAAGTAAATGTAGTAGAAGTTAAGCGTCCAGATCAAGATGCTCAATTAGTAGCAGAAAATATTGCTCGTCAATTAGTAAACAGAGTATCTTTCAGACGAGCTATGAAGCAAGCACTTAATCGGGCAATGCGCCAAAGAGATGTAGAAGGATTTAAGATAGAGTGTGCTGGACGTTTAGGTGGTGCTGATATGGCACGAACTGAAGGATATAGTGAAGGTAGCGTACCATTACACACTTTACGTGCTGATATTGATTATGGATTTACAGAAGCATATACAACTTATGGTAAAATCGGAGTTAAGGTTTGGATTAATAAAGGTGAAATACTACCTGATGTTAATAATGATGAAGATTAATTAGAAGGGAGGCACTAAGGTAATGTTAATACCAAAGCGTATCAAGCATAGAAAACAACATCGTGGACGAATGAAAGGTAAAGCAACTCGTGGGACTAAAGTTAACTTTGGTGATTATGGATTACAAGCTTTAGAGCCAGCTTGGATTACAAATCGTCAAATTGAAGCTGCCAGGATAGCCATTACGCGTCACGTTAAGCGTGATGGTAAGATCTGGGTTAACATCTTCCCTGATAAGCCAGTTACTGCTAAACCTGCTGAAACTCGAATGGGTAGTGGTAAGGGAGCTACAGAAGAATGGGTTGCTGTTGTAAAGCCAGGTCGTGTAATGTTTGAAATTGGTGGTGTGAAAGAGGAATTTGCACGTGAGGCTATGCGATTAGCAGCACATAAGTTGCCTATTAAGACTAAATTTGTAAAACGGGAAGAAATGGACGGTGAGCAAGATGAAAGCTAAAGAATTACGCAATTTAACTGATGCTGAATTAGACCAGAAGCTAGATGAACTAAAAGAAGAATTATTTAATTTGCGTTTTCAAAATGCTACAATGCAATTAGATAATCCAAGTCGAATTAAGGATGTTAAGAAGACAATTGCTCGAGTTAAGACAATTATGAATGAACGTCAATTAGGCATTAACCAAGGTTAATTATAAGGGGGGTGCAGCATGGCTGAAAAGCAAAAGAAAGAAGAAATTGGAATGGTAGTTAGTGATAAAATGGATAAAACAGTTGTAGTAGCTGTTGAGAGAAAGAAGCAACATCCATTATATAAACGTGTGATAAAGAGAACTTCTAAGTTTAAAGCACATGATGAAAACAATGAGTGTAACGAAGGGGATAAGGTAAGAATTACAGAGACTCGTCCAATTAGTAAGAATAAAAATTGGAAGGTAGCTGAAATAATTCGAAAAGCTAAATAATTTAAATTGTTTGATTGGAAGGAGGGATTCTACAATGATCCAAACGGAATCTAAATTAAAAGTAGCAGATAACTCAGGTGCTAGAGAGTTATTATGTGTTAAAGTGCTAGGTGGTTCTGGAAAGCGTTATGCTTCGCTAGGAGATGTGATTATTGCTACAGTAAAGGAAGCAATTCCTGATGGTATGGTTAGCAAAGGTGAAGTTGTAAAAGCTGTAATTGTAAGGACTAAACGTAAAGTAAAGAGAGATGATGGTTCTTATATTAGTTTTGATGAAAATGCTGCTGTGTTAGTTGATAATAATGATGCACCAGTTGGGACTCGTGTTTTTGGGCCAATTGCTCGTGAATTACGAGATAAGAGATATGGTCGGATCATTTCTTTAGCTCCTGAAGTTTTATAATTAAAGCTGTTTTAAGGAAGGAGGTTACAGTATGTCTAAGCCTAAGTTACATGTAAAGAAAGGTGATGAAGTAAGAGTTATTGCTGGGAAAGATAAGGGACGGCAAGGAGAAATCCTAAAGGTTATTCCTACAGAGAGTCGGGTAGTTGTTGAAGGAGTTAATATTATTAAAAAACATGCTCAGCCGACACAAGATAATCCACAAGGTGGGATTATAGAACGAGAAGCACCAATCCATAGTTCTAATGTAATGTTAGTCTGTCAAGACTGTAATGAAGCTACAAGAACTGGAAAGAAAGTTTTAGATAGTGGAGAAAAGGTGCGTTATTGTAAAAATTGCGATGAAATCGTAGATTAATTGTCGGAAAGGAGGTATTAATATGTCAGTACTAGAAGAAAGATATAATGAAGAGATAGTATCCTCATTGATGGAGAAGTTTGACTATGATAATGTGATGGAAGTTCCTAAATTGAAAAAGGTTGTTGTAAATATGGGACTTGGTGATGTATCTGAAAATGCTAACTTATTAGATGAAGCTGTTGAAAGTTTAGAGTCAGTTACTGGTCAAGAACCAGTAGTTACCAGAGCTCAAAAGTCTATAGCTAACTTTAAAATCAGAAAGGGAATGCCAGTAGGATGTAAAGTTACATTAAGAGGTAATAAAATGTATGAGTTCTTATACAAATTAGTTAATGTTGCCCTACCACGTGTACGTGATTTTAGAGGTATTTCTGCTAATTCCTTTGATGGGCGAGGTAATTATTCTTTAGGTTTAAATGATTACACTGTCTTTCCAGAACTAAAAGTTGATGAAGTAAGTACTATTTTAGGGATGGATATTGTTCTTGTAACTAGTGCAGAGAGTGATGAAGAAGCAAAAGAAATGTTAGCGTTAATGGGTATGCCTTTTAAAAAATAAGTAAGGAGGTAAAATAGTGGCTAAAAAGTCTAAGGTTGAAAAGGCCAAAAAGAAGTCTAAATATGAGACTCGTGAAGAAAGAAGATGCCGACGATGTGGACGCCCGCGTGGAGTAATTAGAAGATTTGAATTATGTAGAATTTGTTTTAGAGAGTTAGCTCATGAAGGTAAGTTACCAGGAGTTAAAAAATCTAGTTGGTAAAATAAATGTTTGATATTTGAAAGGGGGTAAGTATTTAAATGTCTGTAGTAAATGATCCTATTGCTGATATGTTAACAAGAATTAGAAATGCTAATCAAAACCATAGTAAGCAGGTCAGTATTCCAGCTTCTAATGTAAAAGAAGAGATTGCTCAGGTATTAACTGAGGAAGGTTTTACAGTAGATTATAAAAGAAAGAATGATACTGCTCAAGGGACTATAGATCTTAAATTAAAGTATGGTCCTAATGGTGAAAAAGTAATCACTGGTTTAAAAAGAATTAGTAAACCAGGATTAAGAGTCTATGCTGATAAAGAGGAGTTACCTAAAGTATTAGGTGGATTAGGTATTGCAATTATTTCTACTTCTCAAGGTGTAATGACTGATAAACAAGCACGAAAAAATGGAATCGGTGGAGAAGTGCTTTGTTATATTTGGTAATTAATAAACTCTAAAAACTAAGGAGGTGTCGTATATGTCTCGGGTTGGACATTTACCTGTTGAAATCCCAGAAAAAGTAGAAGTATCTTTGGATGGTAGTATTATTACTGTAAAAGGACCTAAGGGTGAACTAACAGAAGAATTTAGTCCTAGATTAAATATTGAAATTGATGATGAATTAGTTATTTCTAGGATTAGTGACTCTAACCAAGATAAAGCTTTACATGGTCTAACACGTAGTTCCATTATTAATATGATTGAAGGTGTAACTGAAGGTTATCAAAAGAAGTTAGAGCTTAATGGTGTAGGTTATAGAGCGCTAAAAAAAGGTAGTAAGTTAGAATTGCAAGTTGGTTACTCGCATCCTGTAGTTATCGAACCTGAAGAGGGGATTAGTTTTGAAGTGGATGGAAGTGAGATTACTGTAAAGGGTATTGACAAACAATTAGTAGGACAGGTAGCTGCTAATATTCGTGCCGTTAGAAAGCCAGAACCTTATAACGGTAAAGGTATTAAATATGCTGATGAAAGAATTAGACGAAAAGAAGGTAAGACTGCTTAATAAATAATTGTTTATTATGTTGGAAAAGGAGGGATAGTTATGAGTAAGTTAAGTAAAGAGGAAGCTAGGAAGAGAAGACATAAAAGAGTTCGTAAGACTGTGAAAGGAACTCCAACGCAACCTCGAATAAGTGTACACAAGAGTTTAAACCATATATATGCACAAGTGATCGATGACTTTAGAGAGAAAACATTAGTATCAGCTTCTACAGTCGATACCGAGATTAGAGAGAAGATTGAAAATGGAGGAAATGTTGAAGCTGCTAAAGTTGTAGGGGAAAACCTTGCTAAACGTGCTCTAGATGCAGGAATCAAAAAGGTTGTTTTTGATCGTAGTGGTTATAAGTATCATGGACGAATTAAAGCATTAGCAGATGCAGCTCGTGAAGGTGGACTAGAATTTTAGAGAGAAGGAGGGATGAAGATGAACAAGAAAGCAAATATGATTGATCCAAGTAATTTAGACTTAGATGAACGTGTTGTAGACATTAGTCGTGTATCTAAAGTAGTTAAAGGTGGTCGTCGCTTTAGTTTTAGTGCTTTAGTAGTTGTAGGAGACGGTAATGGTCATGTTGGTGCTGCAATTGGAAAAGCTAATGAAGTACCAGCTGCTATTAGAAAAGGTATTGAAGCAGCTAAGGATGAATTAATTGAAGTGCCTCTAAAAGAGACAACTATTCCACATGAAATTACTGGTGTTTTTGGTGCAGGACGTGTTCTTTTAAAGCCTGCTGCTGAAGGTACTGGAGTAATTGCTGGAGGTCCTGTTCGTGCTGTTATTGAGTTAGCAGGGATTAAGGATATCTTAACAAAGTCTTTAGGTACTGATAATCCAATTAATATGATTCGAGCTGCAATTCAAGGTTTAGATGAATTAAAAGATATTAAAGAAGTTGCTAAATTAAGAGGTAAATCAGTAGAAGAATTATTAGGTTAGTAGCTTACTAATTTCTCAAGGAGGTGACAAAAATGGGATTAGACTTACATGATTTACAACCAGCTGAAGGTTCTAAAAAGAAAAAGAAGCGTGTAGGAAGAGGAACTGGTTCTGGAAAAGGTAAGACTAGTGGTCGAGGTCACAACGGACAGAACTCTCGTTCTGGAGGAGGAGTAAGAGTTACTTTTGAAGGTGGACAGACTCCTTATTTTAAACGTTTTCCTAAGCGTGGTTTCTCTAATGATAGATTTAAGAAAGAACACGCTGTAGTTAATGTTGAGGATTTGAATCGTTTTGAAGAAGACTCTAATGTTACTGTAGAGGATTTAAAAGATACTGGATTAATTAGTAAAGAAAAAGATGGTGTTAAGATCTTAGGTGATGGAGAGTTAGAGAAGTCTTTAACTGTAAAAGCTCATAAATACAGTAAATCTGCAGTTAAGAAAATTGAAGCTGCTGGGGGAAAGGCTGAGGTGATCTAATAAAATGTTATCAGCGTTGGGGAATGCTTTAAAAATTGAAGAATTGCGAAATAAACTATTCTTTGTTCTAGCTATGATAGTGGTTTATAGGATTGGAGCTCATATTCCAGTACCTGGAATAGATGCAGAAGTTTTAGGTAAACTTTTTGAAGGTTCAGGTGTTCTAGGATTTTTAAATATGTTTGCTGGTGGAGCACTAAAAAGATTTACTATTTTTGCAATGAGTATCAGTCCTTATATTACATCTTCAATCATATTACAATTATTAACAATTGTAATTCCTAAATTAGAAGAACTCTCTAAACAGGGACAAGAAGGTAAAAAGATAATTAATCGTTATACACGGTATGCTACAGTTGTTTTAGGATTAATCCAGGGAACTGGTATTACAATAATGATTAAGAATTATGGTGCAATAGCCAATCCTTCATTCTTTAATTTAGCCACTATTGTTATTACTTTGACAGCTGGAACAATCTTTTTGATGTGGTTAGGTGAACAAATTACAGATAAAGGTATTGGAAATGGAATTTCAATAATTATTTTCGCATCAATTATTTCCCGATTTCCAACAGCAGTTATTACAACTATTAAAGGATTACAAGCAGGAACCATTAGCATCTTTAATGTGTTAATCTTCCTAGCAATTGCCGTCTTAGTAATCGCAGCAGTAATTTATATTCAGGAAGGGCAAAGAAAGATACCGGTTCGGTATTCTAAGCGAGTAGTAGGAAACAAAGTTTATGGAGGTCAATCTACCCATATACCTATGAAAGTAAATCAGGCTGGAGTAATTCCAGTAATTTTTGCCTCATCTGTGTTATTATTCCCAGCTACTATTGCAAGATTTATTCAACAAGATTGGGCTCAAGCTATAGCTCAGGCTTTAAGTCCAGGTTCTGCATTATATATAATCTTATATGCGGTCTTAATTATGTTCTTTACTTATTTTTATACGGCTATCCAATTTAATCCAATTGAAATTGCGGATAATATGAAGCAAAGAGGTGGTTTTATCCCTGGTCGTCGTCCTGGAAGACCTACTGCTGAATATTTAGATAAAGTTTTAACTAGAATTACATTGGCTGGAGCTATCTTTTTAGCTATAGTTGCTGTATTACCAAACTTTATTATGGGATTAACAGGTATTCAAGCACGATTTGGAGGAACTGCCTTATTAATTGTGATCGGTGTTGCTTTAAGAACCATGAAACAGATCGAGACTTACTTATTATCTCGACATTATGAAAGCTTCATGGAGTAATTTATAAGGAGTGATAGCAATGCGTTTAGTATTACTTGGTCCTCCAGGGGCAGGGAAAGGAACTCAAGCTGCTCGTATAGAAGCAGCTTATAACCTTCCTCATATTGCTACAGGCGATATATTTCGTCGAGCAATCAATAATAAGACTGCTTTAGGAGTAAAAGCTAAAGAATATATTGACCAGGGTAAATTAGTACCTGATGAAATTGTAGTCGGAATTGTAGAAGAAAGATTGAATAATGGTGATTGTCAGGATGGATTTATCTTGGACGGTTTTCCTAGAACAATAGAGCAAGCAGAAGCTTTATCTGCTTTAGATTTTGATTTAGATGTAGTCTTAAATATTCAAGTTAGTGAAGAGGAAGTCATTAATCGTCTGTCTGGACGAAGAGTTTGCCAAGAGTGTGGAGCAACTTTTCATCTAGAATACAATCCACCTTCTGAAGCAAGGATTTGTGATGAATGTGGTGGTGATTTGTATCAGCGAGATGATGATACTCCAGCAACTATCAAAGAAAGGCTTGATGTTTATAATAATCAGACTGCTCCTTTAATTAAGTATTATCAAGAACGAGATTTGTTGACTTCTATTAATGGAGAACAGTCACTTGATAATGTTTTTGCTGATATTTCTGAAGTTTTAGAGGAGTTAAGTTAAATGATTATTAGAAAATCAAAGCGAGAACTTGAAATTATGCAAAGAGCTGGTCAATTGGTAGCTAAAACTCATAATATGCTAGCTGAAAAAATTAAACCTGGAATTACAACGCAGGAGATTGATCAGTTAGCTGAAGAGTTTATTTTGGATCACGGAGCTAAACCTGCTTTTAAAGGATATAGGGGATTTCCTGGCACTGTTTGTGTAGCAATTAATGAACAAGTTGTGCATGGCATTCCTAATTCACGCACTTTAGAGTCAGGAGATATTATTGGATTAGATATAGGAACTATTGTTGATGGTTATTATGGGGATGCTGCTAGAACATTGCCCGTTGGTGATATATCTACTACTGCTCAAAATTTATTAGAAGTTACCGAAAAATCATTATTTAAAGGAATTGAGCAGGTTAAGGTAGGAAATAGAATTTCAGATATCTCACATGCTGTTCAGCAATGTGTAGAGCAAAATGGTTATTCGGTAGTGCGAAGGTTTGTAGGGCATGGTGTAGGTAGGAAAATGCATGAAGACCCACAGATACCTAATTTTGGTTCTCCAGGTAGAGGGCCAAGGTTAAAAGAAGGCATGGTTTTAGCCATTGAACCTATGGTAAATGTTGGTACCCACAAGGTTAAAACTTTAGATGATGATTGGACTGTGGTAACTAGAGATAGTAAGCTATCAGCTCATTTTGAGCATACTGTTGCTGTTACAGAGTCAGGTCCTCAAATTTTAACTCAAATTTAATTTTACATTGCATAATTAGTTAAAATTGCATAAAATGTTTGTTGTGTGATATAATTTTATATTGAGGTAGTATAAATTATGATAAAATTAATTCAAGCTTCATAGAGGAGGTTTAAAAGAGTTAATGTCTAAAAAAGAGGAGCCTATTGAGGTTGAAGGAACTGTAACTGAAACTTTACCTAATGCTAAGTTTAAAGTGGAATTAGATAAAAATGGGCATGAAGTATTAGCTCATGTTTCAGGTAAAATGAGAATGAACTTTATTAAGATTTTGCCTGGTGATAAAGTGACTGTTGAATTATCTCCTTATGATTTAGAACGTGGTCGAATCACTTATCGTCATGAGTCCTAAAATTTTTAAAGGGGGAGGGGTAGTATGAAAGTTCGCCCATCAGTAAAACCTATTTGTGATAAGTGTAAAGTAGTTAGACGAAAAGGAAGAGTTTATGTAATTTGTGAGAATCCTAAGCATAAGCAACGACAAGGTTAGAGATGAATTAACAATTAAATGTTTTAATTATAAATTATTATAGGAGGTGTAAAGATATGGCACGGATTGAAGGTGTAGATTTACCAAAAGATAAGCAAATAAAAATTGGATTGACTTATATTTATGGAATTGGACGTTCTTCTGCTCAGGATATTTTAGAGCAGACAAAAATTGATCCAAATACTAGAGTGCATGAGTTAACTGAGGATCAAGTTGCTAAATTACGTAATGTAATTGACGAAGAATATGTAGTCGAAGGTGAGTTGCGTCGTCAAAAGAGAAGTGATATTAAGCGACTAAAAGATATTGGTTCTTACCGAGGGGTTAGACATAGAAAAGGGTTACCAGTTCGTGGACAAAGAACTCGAACTAATGCTCGAACTAGAAAAGGCCCTAAAAAGAGTGTTCAATAAATAAACTAGCAAAGGAGGGATACTAATGGCTCGGAAAAAGAGAAAAAAGCGAGTAGAAAAAGGTCAAGCACATATTCGGTCTACTTTTAATAATACAATTGTTACTTTAACTGATAAAAATGGAAATACAATTGCTTGGTCAAGTGCAGGTAATCTAGGTTTTGAAGGATCTAGAAAAGGAACTCCTTATGCTGCACAGCAAGCAGCTGATGAGGCAGCTAAAGATGCATCAGAATATGGTCTAAAAGAAGTAGAAGTATTTGTTAAAGGGCCTGGTTCTGGTAGAGAATCTGCTATTAGAGCTTTACAAGCTGCAGGAATTGAAGTTACTGCTATTCAAGACGTAACTCCTATTCCACATAATGGTTGTCGGCCACCAAAACGTCGAAGAGTATAATAATCTAAAGAGATATTACATTTTGGAGGTGTAAGAAATATGGCAAGATATACAGGACCGGTTTGTAAACTTTGTCGACGTGAAGGCGAGAAATTATTCTTAAAAGGTGAGAGATGTCATTCTGATAAGTGTGCTATTGAACGTCGACCTTACGCACCGGGTGAACATGGTCAGGGACGTAGAGGAAAATTATCTGAGTATGGTGTACAGTTAAGAGAGAAACAAAAGGTTAGAAGAGCATATGGGGTATTAGAAAATCAATTCAGACGTTATTTTGAAGAGGCGGAACATGAGCCAGGAATTACTGGTGAGAATTTCTTACAATTGTTAGAAAGAAGATTAGATAATGTTGTTTATAGATTAGGGTTTGCTACATCTAGAAATGAAGCTCGACAATTTGTAAGACATGGCCATATCTTAGTAAATGGTAGCAGATTAGATATTCCATCTTATCGAGTTAAGACAGATGATAAGATTGAGGTTGCAGAAGATAGTAAAAGTATGAAGCGGATGAAAGAAATTGCAGAGTATAACGAAGAGAAAGAGTTACCTTCATGGTTACAGGTTGATTTTAATAAGTTAGAAGGAACAGTGTTAACTGAGCCTGTAAGAGATGAAATTGATTTACCAATTCAAGAACAGTTAATTGTAGAGTTTTACTCTAGATAAAATTAATTATTGGTTTGGTAAGACTATCTTATTACCCTCAGCAGTCTGATTAATAGAAAAGGGGGAGAAATGTTAATGATTGAGATTGAGAAGCCAAATATAGAACGTGTTGAAGCAGATGAGACTTATGGAAAATTTGTTATTACTCCCTTAGAGAGAGGTTATGGAGTCACTCTTGGTAATTCATTACGTAGAATTATGTTATCTTCTATTCCTGGTGCAGCTATAACTTCAATTAAGATTGATGGTGTACATCATGAGTTTTCTACTGTACCTGGAGTAGTAGAAGATGTAGCTGATATTATTTTGAACTTAAAAGAATTGGTTATTAAAATGGATGATGAGGAACCTCAAACAATTCGAGTTACAAAAGATAAAGCAGGAAAAGTTACCGGGGGCGACTTTCAAGTTAGTGGTAATGTTGAGATTCTTAATCCAGAGTTAGAGATTGCTACATTATCTGATGAAGCTGAGTTTAATTTAGAAGCAACAGTTGAACAAGTTCGAGGTTATGTTGTAGCTGAAGAAAACAAGTCAGAAGAAAATGTAATAGGAGAAATTGCTGTTGATTCTTCTTTTTCTCCAATTAATAGAGTTAATTTTGATGTAAGTGATACACGGGTAGGAGATAGAAGTAATTTAGATGAACTAACTTTGGAGTTATATACTGATGGTAGTATTAATCCAGAAGACGCTATTAGTCTAGCAGCTAAAGTATTGGATGAACACTTAGACCTATTAATTAATCTTAATGAAGAGATTAATGAAGTTGATATTATGGTCGAAAAAGAAGAAGAAGAAAAGAATGAAATTTTAGAAACTACTATTGAAGAGTTAGATTTATCTGTTAGATCTTCTAATTGCTTGAAGCGAGCTGGAGTAGATACTGTTGAGGAATTAACAACTACTACTGAAAATGAATTAATGCAGATTAGAAATTTAGGTAAGAAATCATTACAGGAAATTAAAGCTAAATTAGCTGAACTTGATTTAACTTTAAAGCAACCTGAACTATAATAGAATATTGTAGGATATAGGAGGTGGGATATATGGCACAACGTAAGCTAGGACGTGAGGGTGCGACACGAAAAGCACTATTTGTAAACTTAGCTAATTCTTTATTTAAGAATGGGCGTGTTGAAACAACTGAGCCTAAAGCTAAGGAAGTAGCTAGAATTGCTGAAAAGTTAATCACTAAAGCAAAAAAGGGTACTCAACATGCTAGAAGGCAAGTTATGAGTAAGTTGCAAGATCAAGAAAGTGTAGAAATTTTATTTGATGATCTTGCTTCCCAATTTGATACTAGAACTGGTGGATATACACGAGTTATTAAGTTAGGGCCAAGGAGAGGAGACGGATCTCCAATGGCTATTTTAGAATTAGTAGAGTAAGACTAGGTTAATCTTTATCTTGTAAAATATAGAACTTAATAATTTCTAAACAGCCATGACCAGTTATTTGGTACTGGACAATAATTAGTCCGGTATAAATGGCTGTTTTTTTATATCAGGATGGTGAGATGATGCCATTAATTGAAGTTGATGATTTGTATTATAAATATGGACAAGAAGATGATTGGGTTTTAGCAGGAGTTGATTTAGAGGTCGAAACGGGTGAATTTGTAGCTATTGTTGGACATAATGGGTCAGGAAAATCAACTTTTGCAAAGATGTTAAATGGGTTATTAGTTCCTAAACAAGGAGTAGTAAAAGTAGCTGGTCTGGAAACTAAAGATAAAGAAGAAATCTGGGGTATTAGACAACGGGTAGGGATGGTATTTCAAAATCCTGATAATCAATTAGTTGCTAATATTGTAGAAGAAGATGTAGCATTTGGACCTGAGAATTTAGGTTTAGAGTCTCAGGTAATTAAGACAAGGGTTAAAGAAGCCTTAACAGCAGTAGGAATGGAAGAGTTTAGACGTCATGCTCCTCATAATTTATCAGGGGGTCAAAAACAAAGAGTAGCTATTGCTGGCATTTTAGCAATGCAACCTCAGTGCTTAGTATTAGATGAGCCTACAGCAATGTTAGATCCAGTTGGGCGCAAGAATGTAATGTCTACTTTACATGATTTAAACCAGAATTTAGATATGACATTGATTCATATTACTCATTTTATGAGTGAGGCAATTCAAGCAGATCGGATTATTGTAATGGATCAGGGGAAAGTAGCTTTACAAGGAAGGCCTGCTGAAATTTTTGGTCAATTAGATAAAATTAAAGAGTATAATTTAGATCTGCCCCAAGTAACAGAATTAGCTGTAAGGTTAAAACAAGCTGGGGTAGATATTTCATCTGATATTTATGAGGTTGATAGGTTGGTGAATGAATTATGTTTATTGAAGTAGATGATTTAAGTCATAATTATAATCCAGATTCTAAGCCTAAAGAATATACTTTAAAGGATATAAATTTTACTGTAGCTAAAGGAGAATTTGTTGGTTTAGTGGGACATACTGGGTCTGGCAAGTCAACTTTAGTACAGACTTTAAATGGTTTAGTAGAACCTACCGAGGGCCAAATTATAATTGATGGTCAAGATATAGTTGCTAGTGATGACTTAAATGAAGTTAGAAGAAAGGTTGGGTTAGTATTTCAATATCCTGAACATCAGTTATTTGAGGAAACAGTTTTTTCTGATATAGCATTTGGCCCTAAAAACTTAGGAATAGAAGAAGAGGAAATAAAAAAGAGAGTTAAGAAAGCTTTAGAGTTAGTTAGTTTAGATTATGAGTCCTTTAAGGATAAATCTCCTTTTAGACTCTCAGGTGGACAACAAAGAAGAGTAGCTATTGCTGGTGTTTTAGCAATGGAGCCTGAGGTGTTAATTTTAGATGAGCCAACTGCTGGCTTAGACCCTAAAGCTAGAAGGGATTTATTAAAGGAGATTATGAAGTTACAACAAGAATTTTCTTTAACTATTATTTTGATTTCTCATCGAATGGAAGAGATAGCCCAGTTAGCAGATAAAGTTTTAGTTTTAAAAGATGGAGAGCTTGTGTTACAAGGAAAACCTGAGTATGTTTTTGAACAGGATCAATTTTTAAAGGATAGCAACTTAGGTGTTCCGCAAGTAACAGCTATTTTACAGCAACTTAAAGCTAAAGGGTTTACTATAAAGTCTGATATATTTACTGTTGAAGAGGCTAAGAGAGAAATATTAAAGGCATTGCGAGGGTAAACTATGCTAGATGATATTATGATTGGTCAGTATATAGAGAAAGACTCAATGGTTCACAGACTTGACCCCAGGACTAAGATATTAGTAATTCTTTTCTTTGTTATATCTATCTTTTTTTTGGATACCTTTAAAGGGTATTTAGTATTGTCAATTTTTGTATTAGTAACAATACTTCTATCTAAATTACAAATTAAATATCTATTAAGAAGTATAAGGCCTTTATTATTTATTATTTTATTTACTTTTGGGATTCATTTATTTATGACTAGAGGGGGCCAAGTGTTATGGCAATGGAGGTTTTTACGAATTGAAGAACATGGATTACGTTTAGGTTCTTTTATGGCTTTAAGATTAGTTTTTTTAGTGTTATATACTTCATTGTTAACTTTAACTACTTCTCCTTTAGAATTAACTGATGGATTAGAGGAATTATTAAATCCTTTTAAAAGGTTTGGATTACCTGCTCATGAATTAGCGATGATGATGACAATTGCTTTAAGATTTATTCCTACTTTATTAGAAGAAGCTAAAAAGATTATGAAAGCTCAAAAAGCTAGAGGAGCAGACTTTGAAGGAGGTAACTTAATTCAAAGGGCTAAAAATTTAATTCCTTTGTTAGTACCTTTATTTGTAAGTGCATTTCGGAGAGCTGATGATTTAGCGTTAGCTATGGAGGCTAGATGTTATCGAGGTGGAGAAAATCGCAGTCGGATGAAGATTTTACAGTTAGAAATAAAAGATTATTTGACTTTAGGGGTTGGTTTTATTTATCTAACTGCAGTGGGGGTCTTTCTATAACCATTTAATGGAGTGGATTAAATGAGAAATTTAAAATGTGTTATAGCATATGATGGAACTAATTATCATGGTTTTCAAAGACAACCTCATCAAACTCATGTAGCTACTGTACAAGGAAGATTAGAAAGTACTATAAAGCAAGTAATTAAACAAGAAGTAGATATTATAGGTGCTAGTAGAACTGATGCTGATGTTCATGCAGAAGGTCAGGTCTTTAATTGCTATTTAGATTGTTCTATTCCTACTGGAAAATTTTCTTTAGCATTAAATACTAGATTGCCCAATGATATTGTAATTTTAGATACGACTGAAGTTGATGCTAAATTTCATGCACGATATCATTCTCAGGGTAAGAAGTATTATTATCAAGTTTATTATGACCAATTTCCATCTCCTTTTTTGCGCAATTATGCTTATCATGTTTATCATCACCTTGATTTAGATGCTATTAAAGATGCTTTACCATACCTAGAAGGTAAACATGATTTTAGTTCTTTTAGAGCAGCTGGTTGTAATGCTAGTAGTCCTATTCGAACTATTCACAATTTAAGTATGGAACAAAAGGATAACTTAATTACATTTAGCATTTATGGGGATGGCTTTTTATATAAGATGGTAAGAACTATTGTAGGAACTTTAATTTATGTGGGGTATGGTAAGTTGGCCCCTGCTCAATTGAAGGAGATTTTAGCTGCTAAAGATAGAAAAGCCGCTGGACCAACTGCTCCTGGATATGGATTATTTTTAGAAGAAATATACTATTAAGATAAAACTTATTTTGAATATGACTTGACAGTAACCGTTTAGTATCATAAAATTAGTTTGTGAGTCTGTCAGCCACACCAGAGGATTTGTTGAATCTAGAATTTTCTGGTTTTAATTTAGCCCCGGATTATAGATTTAAAAATAGTTAAATAAATACTTAGGAGGGAAGAATGATGAGTACTTATATGCCTAGTCCTGAAGATATTGATAGGAAATGGTATGTAGTTGATCTTGCTGGTAAAACGTTAGGACGTGTTTCTACTGAGATTGCTACAATTTTAAGAGGAAAGCATAAGCCTATTTATACGCCTAATATGGATACTGGTGATTTTGTAGTAGTAATTAATGCTGATAAGGTACATTTGACTGGAAACAAATTGGAGCAGAAATTATACCGTAAGCACTCTGGTTACCCTGGTGGATTAAAGGAAACTGCTTATGATGAGTTATTAAATGATAAGCCAGAGGAAGCTATTAGAAAAGCTGTAAAAGGAATGTTACCTAGCAATAAGTTAGGACGTAAAATGCTTAAGAAATTAAAAGTTTATGCTGGAACTGAGCATCCACATCAAGCTCAACAACCTAAAGAACTAGAATTATAATCGAGAGGAGGAAATTATAAATGGCAGCTGAGGTTGAATATTTAGGAACTGGAAGTAGAAAGACATCAACTGCACGAGTTAGATTACTTCCTGGTGATGGTAAAATTACTGTAAACGGTAAGTCTTTAGACCAGTATTTTGGTAGAGATAGTTTAGAGCAAATTGTAAAACAACC
This sequence comes from Halobacteroides halobius DSM 5150, assembly GCF_000328625.1. Lineage (NCBI taxonomy): Bacteria > Bacillati > Bacillota > Clostridia > Halanaerobiales > Halobacteroidaceae > Halobacteroides > Halobacteroides halobius. Next base: position 216,895 of record NC_019978.1, read on the forward strand.
ACTAGAGATTACAAACACAATAGGTACTTTTGATGTTAAAATTAATGTTGATGGTGGGGGAGTTTCTGGACAAGCTGGAGCTATTAGACATGGTGTTTCTCGTGCACTATTAAAGGTAGATAAAGGACATAGAGATGTTCTTAAAAAAGCTGGCTTCTTAACTCGAGATCCAAGAATGAAAGAGCGTAAGAAGTATGGTCGTAAAAAAGCTCGTAAGTCTCCACAATTCTCTAAAAGATAATCAAATTATTTATTATTTATCTCAAGGAAGAGTATATGCTCTTCCTTTTTTTAGTTTATTATACTACTAATTTGGGAAGGCTATAATATGATTCTTTGTAGGGGGAGATCTTATGGGGGCAGAAATAGAAATAAATTTAACTTTGTTACAAGAAAACACAGCACAAATAATTGATTTAGCAAGTAAAGATAAGATTGATATTTGGGGGGTTACTAAAGGAGTTTGTGGTGATTTAAAAGTTGCCGAAGCAATGATAGATGGTGGAGTCTCTGGTTTAGCTGATTCTAGGTTATCTAATCTAGCGCAGTTAAATTATTTAGATATACCTTTATTATTACTTAGAATTCCTATGCTTAGTGAGGTAGATAAAGTAGTTAAGTACGCTGACATTAGCCTTAATTCTGAGTTAGAGGTAGTTCAAGCTTTAAATAAAGCAGCTCAAGAGTCTAATAGCATACATCAGGTAATCTTATTGGTTGATCTAGGAGATAGAAGAGAGGGCATGCTACCTTCTGATTTAATGGAAACAATACATAAAGTAAAACAATTAGGCAACATTAAATTAATAGGTTTAGGCACTAATCTGGCTTGTTTTAGAGGAGTTTTACCGACGCAAGAAAAGATGGCCGAACTAAATAAATTGGTACAAGAGGCTAGAGAAAGATTTGATTTAAAATTACCAATTGTGTCAGGGGGAAATAGTAGTTCTTTGCCATTGTTACTAAAGGATAATTATTCTCCAGTAAGTAATCAATTTAGAATCGGGGAGACTATTTTATTGGGTAGGGAAGTGCCAAGTGGTGAATCTTTTGCTAACATTAGTTTAGATGCTTTTAAATTAACAGCAGAAGTTATTGAGTTAAAAGAAAAGTCAACTGCTATTGAAGATGAAGTAACTGAGAATGCTTTTGACCAGATTAAAGAAGTAGTCGATAAAGGAATTAGAAAGAGGGCTATTTTAGCAGTTGGCAGGCAGGATATTTATCCTCAAGGATTAACTTCTTTAACTAAGGGAATAACTATAGAAGGAGCAAGTAGTGACCATTTAATTATAGATGTGATAAATAATTCAGATATTAAGTTAGGTTCTAAAATAGAATTTAGATTAAATTATGCTGCTTTATTACAAGCAATGACTTCTCCATATGTTAAAAAAGTTTATCGGGAGGATTAAAAGTGGAGGTTAAAGTATTAGGAGTACCAACAGATTTTGGAGCAAATCGTAGAGGGGTTGATATGGGTCCTAGTGCAATCAGATATGCTAATTTAGTTAGTAGTTTAGAAGATATGGATTTAGTGGTTGATGATTTAGGTGATATTAGGGTTCCTGTTATTAATAATGAAGCTAATAAGGAAGAAGCTAAGTTTTTATCTCAGGTAATTGATGTTTGTCAAGAATTGGCCCTAATAGTTAGTAAAATTGCTAAACAAGATAAACTACCTGTTATTTTAGGTGGGGATCATAGCATTACTATAGGTAGTGTAGCTGGAATGGCCCAAGTTAAAGAAATGGGATTAATTTGGTTTGATGCTCATGGTGATTTTAATACCCTAAAGACTAGTGAAAGTGGTAATATCCATGGTATGCCTTTAGCAACAATCGTAGGTAGAGGAGTTAAAGAATTAGTAGAATGCGGTGGGATTACCCCTAAAGTTAAAGAGAAAAATACAGTAATAGTAGGAGTTAGAGATTTAGATAAAGAAGAACGACAATTATTAAAGGAGTCAGAGGTAACTGTATTTACCATGGATGATATAGATAGGCTAGGTATTTATAAAGTGATGAGCCAAGCGATTAGGATTATTGGCTCTCAGACTGCTGGAGTACATATTAGTTTTGATCTTGATGTATTAGATCCATTAGAGGCTCCTGGAGTAGGAACCCCAGTTAAAGGAGGACTTACCTATCGTGAAGCACATTTGGCTTTAGAGATGATAGCAGAAGCTAATATAGTCGCTTCTTTGGATTTAGTAGAGGTAAATCCTATTTTAGATCAAGGTAATCAAACAGCAGAGTTAGCAGTAGAATTAATTGCTTCTGCTTTAGGCAAGAGAATTTTATAATAATAAAGGAGTGATAAAATGTCGGGAATTATATTTGCTGGTTTAGCACCTCATCCTCCAATAGCAGTACCTGAAGTTGGTGGTAATGATTTAGAAAAAATTGAAGATACGGTAACTAGTATGAAGCAGTTGGCTGTAGATGTAAAAGAAGCTGATCCTGATTTGATAGTTACTATTAGCCCGCACGGCCCAGTCTTTTCAGATGCTATTAGTATTTTAAATCAAGATCCAATTGAAGGAGATTTGAGTGATTTTGATACTAGTGAAGTAAAATTAAGTTATAAATTAGGAGAGGAATTTATAGAAGAAATTGCTCGGGCTTGTTATAATCAGGATATTCAGTTGGCCCGGATTGATAGTAGAGCAGCTAAAAAGTTCGATATTGATTTAAAGTTAGATCATGGGGTAATGGTTCCTTTATACTATCTTAATCAAGCAGGAATCGATTGCCCTTTAGTACCAATTAATATGGGAATGCTATCTGATGATGATTTATATAAGTTTGGTAAGACTATTCAATTATTAGCTCAACAATCTGATTATAAGGTAGCTGTAATTGCTAGTGGTGATTTATCTCATCGATTAATTCCTAATGCCCCAGCAGGTTATAATCCGCGCGGACAAGAGTTTGATGAATCTATAGTCCAGTATCTAGATGATTTAGCTGTAGAACAGATTATGAATTTAGATGAATCTTTAATTGAGAAAGCTGGAGAGTGTGGTTTACGACCAATTACCATTATGTTAGGAGTATTAGATGCTTTAGAGTTATCTGGTGGTGTTTTATCTTATGAGGGGCCCTTTGGAGTTGGTTATGCAGTAGCTAGTTATCGAGTTGAAGGCAAGAGTAATCAACCAGGATTTTTAGAAAAGCTAGAAGCAAGAAAGAAAAATAAATTAGAGCAGATTAGAGAAAATGAAAGTAAACTAGTCAAATTAGCCCGGCAAGCAGTAGAGGAATATGCTTATAAACAAGAGGCTATAGAACCTCCATCTGAGCTAGACCCTAAGTTAGCAGATCGGGCTGGGGTTTTTGTATCGATTAAAAAGGATCAGAACTTAAGAGGATGTATTGGAACTACTAGACCAGCCGAAGCAAATTTAGCTAAAGAAATTATTAGAAATGCTATTAGTGCTGGATTTAAAGACCCTAGATTTGATGCTATTGATCCTAAAGAACTAAAGCAATTAACTTATACAGTAGATGTATTAGAAGAACCAGAAGTAGTAGATAATATTAAAGAACTCGACCCAGATCAATATGGAGTTATTGTAAAGAAGGGTAATGCTACAGGATTGCTATTACCTAATTTAGATGGAATTGATACTGCCCAAAAGCAGGTAGAGGTTGCTAAAAGAAAGGCTGGAATACAGACTACTGATGATGTAGAGTTAATGAGGTTTGAGGTGACAAGGTATAAATAAGGCTGAGTCTATCAATATTTCTTAATCTTTTCATCTAGATAGTCAAATGCTATCTCTTTAATTTGGTGTGAGTATTAATAGTTAAAAGGGCCAATTAGAGAATGAAAAAAGATAAACAATTAAACTGGCTTGATAAATAGTTTGAAAGATTGTAGAAGCAATTAATGACTCTGTTTTATAATAGAGATAAGTAGTGATAATACCTACCAATAAATGAATAATGATACTACCTGGTCGTAAATCTAAATAACTAACTACATAATATAGGTTACTTACTATAAATCCGAGCTTGGCCCCTAGCTTATCCTTAAAATAATAAAAAAGCAAGCCACGATAAAGTAATTCTTTACTAAAGGCAGGAATTAAATAGCTAATTACTACTATTCCAAAGTAAAATAAACTTAAGGTCAATTCTGTTAGGTTTGATATTTTAACTAAAGGATGAATAATCTTTTCAGATATAGAGAGGTTGATAATTATTATTCCTAGCAATAAAAAGAGACTAAACTCTAGTCCAATTTCAAAATCCTCTAAAAAATTTTTAAACTTAATCCCCAATTCCTCAAATGATAAGTTATATATAGTAGTCCAGTAGAGTAAAAAAGAGATAAAGAAGCTACGTCCGATGACTTTAAATATAATCTGATATAGGTCATTAAAATAAGGAAGTTCAAATTGAATATAATTTTGGCAGAATATAATTAAGAAATTAGTTAAATACCAGATTAACTGTAGCTTGATTAGATCAATTATAGTCATTTTCTCTTTTGAATTTGTTTTTTCTTCTGTCATTTTAATGCCTCCAAATAAGTTTCTTATATAATTTAATTCTACTAATGTAATTTTTTTCCTGCAAAGAAATGTTAATTTATAAAATGTAAATTGCTTGTTGATTGATTTTCTGTTACAATATTTTTAAGTATTAAAAATAAGGAGGAGAGAAGATGAGAAGTGATCAGGTAACAACCAAAGTTAATAATGCTCCACAACGTTCTTTATTTAAAGCACTAGGTATGACTGATGAAGAGTTAGATAAGCCATTGATTGGTGTTTGTAATTCAGTTAATGAATTGATTCCAGGACATGTTGATTTAGATAAAGTAGCTCAATCTGTTAAAGATGGCATTAGAATGGCGGGTGGAACTCCAGTAGAATTTGGTTCGATTGGTGTCTGTGATGGGATTGCTATGGGCCATCAAGGAATGCACTATTCATTAGCTAGTAGGGAGTTAATTGCTGATTCAGTAGAGACAGTAGCTCGTGCTCATGCTTTGGATGGATTAGTTTTAATTCCTAATTGTGATAAGATTGTTCCCGGGATGTTAATGGCAGCTGCTAGATTAAATATACCAACTGTAGTAGTCAGTGGTGGGCCAATGTTAGCAGGACGCCATAAAGGTGAAAATATTGACTTGAAAACAGTATTTGAAGGTGTAGCTGCTCAAAAAACAGATCAAATGTCTCAAGAAGAATTATTGGAAATAGAAAATAGTGCTTGCCCAAGTTGTGGTTCTTGTGCTGGGATGTTTACAGCAAATTCTATGAACTGTCTAACAGAAGTTTTAGGTTTAGGATTACCAGGGAATGGGACAATTCCTGCTGTTTATGCTGATAGATTAAGGTTGGCTAAAAGAGCCGGATCTCAAGTGCTAGAAATGTTAGATAAGGATATTAAACCGTTAGATATTCTAACAGAAGAGAATTTTAGTAATGCACTTAAGGTAGATATGGCCTTAGGATGCTCTACTAATACAGCACTTCATTTACCTGCTATTGCTCACGAGGCAGGAATCAAACTTGATTTAGAATTAATTAATGAGGTTAAAGAAGAGGTTCCTCATCTATGTAGTTTAAGTCCAGCTGGTAAATATCATATTCAGGACTTACATGAGGCAGGAGGAGTTCCAGCAGTAATGAAAGTTTTAAGTGATGAAGGAGTTTTAAAAGAAGATTTAATTACTGTAACAGGAAAGACACTTCAAGAGAATCTAGCAGGAGTTGAAGTATTAGATACAGAGGTAATTCGTGATTTTGAGACTGCTTATCATAAGACTGGTGGTTTATCATTCTTACAGGGGAATATTGCTCCTGATGGTGCAGTAGTTAAACAAGCAGCAGTAGCTGATGAGATGTTAGTTCACGAAGGGCCAGCCAGAATATTTAATTCTGAAGAAGAAACAGTAGAGGCTATTCATAATGGAGATATTAAGTCTGGAGATGTAGTAGTTATTAAGTATGAAGGGCCCAAAGGAGGTCCAGGCATGAGAGAGATGTTAACGCCTACGTCTGCTGTAGCAGGAGCGGGATTAGATAAAGAAGTAGCCCTTATTACTGATGGACGTTTCTCTGGAGCTACTCGTGGAGCTTCTATTGGTCATATCTCTCCTGAAGCTATGGAAGGTGGGCCAATTGCTATTGTAGAAGAAGGAGATATAATTGAAATAGATATTCCTAATGGAAAATTAAATGTTAAATTAAGTGAAGAAGAGATTACAGAAAGATTAGAAAATTGGGAACAGCCTGAACCTAAGATTAAGACAGGATATCTATCAAGATATGCTAAATTAGTTAGTTCAGCTAGTACAGGAGCAGTTTTTGAATGACTCTTAACCCGAGGCTAAATACCTCGGGTTTTAAAGTTTTTTTGGTTATTCACTTGACAAAAGATATAATATCATTTACAATATGAATAACAAACAGGTGAAACGTTTCAAAACAATAAAAATACAATCTCCATAATAAATATAATTTAAATATTACAAGTGGTATAAGTATATAATTTTAATAAGCCCCATGTTATTTAGGCAGACTTTATGTCTCCTTAAAATAGTATGGGGCTTATTTTTTATAATTTTTATTGAAACGTTTCAAAAAGATTATAAGTGGAAGGTGAGAATGATGACTACAATTAAGGATATAGCCCAAAAAGCAGATTTGGCTGTTTCTACTGTATCGTATGCTTTAAATGATAGTTCTAAAATAAGTGACAAAACTAAAAAAAAGGTTATAGAACTTGCTAAAGAGTTAAACTATCAACCTAATGGGACAGCACGGAATCTTAAAAAGCAGAAGACAGAAACAATAGGATTGTTTTTAAATGATCTAGGAGGACCGTATTACAGTGAGTTGATTAAGGGAGTACAAGAAGTTACTTCTTCTAATGAATATGATTTAGTTGCTTGTGATGCTGCTGGTGGGGTAGATAGTACAGCTTATACTTTTTTAAAGGAAAAGAGGGTGGATGGAGCAATAATCTTGGCCCCAAGTATTTCAGATGAATTAATAATTCAAGTAGCTAAAAATCAATTACCAACGGTAGTATTAGATAGGGAATTAGAATCAGAGCACATATGTAATGTCTTGATTGATAATATTAAAGGTGCTTATAAAGCAGTTTCTCACTTGACTAAATTAGGGATAGAAAAGATTGCTTATTTAAGTGGAGCAACTGATTCTTATGATAACAAGAATCGATTTAAAGGTTACAAAAAAGCTTTATTAGATAAGGGTATTTCTTATCAACCAGATTGGTTTATTGAAGGATGTTTTACAGAAGAAAGTGGTTACAAAGCAATAAAAGAGCTATTAGTTAATAAAAAATCAGCAAATTTACCAGAAGCTATTTTTGCTGCTAATGATGAGATGGCAATTGGTGCTATTCAAGCTTTACAAGAAGGGAATATTAAAGTACCAGATGATATAGCAGTGGTAGGATTTGATGATATTAACTTAGCTTCATATATTAGACCTTCACTAACTACTATAAGTCATCCTAAATATCAATTAGGAAAATTAGCAACTCAAATGGTATTTGAAGGATTAGAAGAAAACTTTGCTGGGAAGTCAATAACTATCTCAACTGATTTAGTAGTTAGAGAATCATGTGGGGGTTAATTAATTTTGAATATATATAATGTATTTAAGGAGGTGACTAATAAAGAAGTTAAAGGGGAGTGAAATAAAAAAGCTTCACTACTTATAAAGGAGGAATATTATGTTAAATAAAAAAGTTATTTCAATTTCTTTAGTATTATTTTTATTGGTTGGGTCTATGATGATTATTAATAATAATGCTAAGGCATGGTGGATCTTTAGTGATGATGAAGGTAATCAGGAAGAAACTACTCAACAACAGACTAAAAATCCAGAAGATTTTAGTGGTAAACTTGAGTTAATGGTCCCAGCTGGAGATTATATGTCATTCATGAAGAAGAATGTTATTCCAAAATTTGAAAAGAAATATCCAAATGTTGAGCTAACAGTCAGTAATGATAAAAATTTAAAGACTAGAATTTCTGCTGGGGATGAACCCGATGTTTATACAGGAACCTTTGGATATCAACCAGCTATGTATGCTAAATCGGGTAAGATTGTTAATTTAGAAAAGTTTAAAGATTCTGAAAAAGTGTTTGATCGCATTTCTGATCGATACATTACAAGAAATTATAATGGCTTGTATTATGTTCCATGGAATGTAACCACTCAACTTATGATTTATAATAAGGAGTTATTTAGAGAAGCAGGTCTAGACCCTGAAGACCCACCAGAGACTTTTGCTGAATTTTTAAAAGCAGCTAAGAAGATAAATAATTTACCTAATCGTAAAGATGGTTCTGAAATATATGGAACAGTTTTTTGGAATGAAGCTTTATCTTGGGGTGGTTGGTATTGGACTATGTTAACTCAGATTTATTACAATATGAATGATGGTCAATATCAATTATTTAATAATTATGGAACAGATATTGTATTTGATAAAGAAGAAGCAAATATGGATAAGTTCTATGAATTTGCTAGAGAAGCTCAACAGTATGCTCCTCCTACTATGAAGACGAACTTCTTCTCTCGGAATATAGGTATGTGGTTACAATTTGGTTATGGTTGGATGGCTAATTTAGATGAAGCTAAAGGAGAGCCAATGAAGATCGGTGAAGATGTAGGTGTTGCTCCTATCCCAGTATTGGAAAAAGGTGATACTCATTGGTCTACACTTGATGGCCGATCTATTATGATCTTTAGAAGTAACCCAGAAAAAGAACGTCTAGCCTGGGAATTAGTCAAGTTTCTTATGAAAAAAGATATAAACTTAAAAGCCTGTAAAGCCCTTGGTCAGTTACCTACACTTAAGTCTTTACAAGATGTACCTTACTTTAATCAACCTGAAACTAAACCTTTTGTAGAACAGTTAAAGCATACTTTAACTAACGAGCCAGTAGCTGAATTAGGTGATGTAGCAAATATTCTTCAACAGATGTATATTAAAACAGTTATTAAAGAAAAGATTTCACCAGAAAAGGCTGTAGAAAAAGCAGCTAAAAAAGCAAGAGAGCTACTTAAAAAATAATTAAAGTTAAAAATTATCTGCCTTCTTTTTTGAAAAAGGGGGCAGGTAAAATAACTCAAGTAGTTTTAATATTTGAAAGGGATGAATAAAGTTATGAAATTTAAAAATTTATCCAAAAAGCAGATATGGGGTTGTTTTTTTGTTTTACCATGGATCATATATTTTACACTATTTTTAGCTTATCCTATGTTTCTTGCTTTTAGAAATAGTTTTCTCAATTTAAATCTACTAACTCCAGCCAAGGCTTCTTTTGTAGGATTTGGTAATTGGATAGAAGCAGCTAGCGATCCATTATTTTGGCAAGCTATGTTTAATATAGTTTATAATCAAACAATATTTATTATATTATCTTTAGTATTGGGGTTATCATTTGCAGTATTTTTAAAGCGAATAACTACTGGAGCTGCAATTTTTAGAACAGTGTACTTTTTACCGGTAATTACCTCTATAACAGTAGCAATGATTGTTTTTAAATTTATATCTGGGCCTGAAGGGCCAATTCAAGCTTTTCTGCTAAAGTGGGATATAATTAAAGAGCCAGTATTCTGGAAATTTAGCAAATGGCTTCCTATGCCTGTTTTAGCTTTGTTTAATAGTTGGAAATGGTTTGGAGTCCAAATGGTTATCTTCTTAGGGGGATTGTCTTCTATTGACCAACAATTGTATGAAGCAGCTGAAATTGATGGTGCTAGTTGGTTTAAACAATTTGTTTCTATTACTTTGCCATTATTAAAGCCACAAATTGTTTTTGTTTTGACTATGAATATTATCAATGGTTTACAGATGTTCACAGAAGTATTTATGAATTTTGATCTAAACGGTGGCCCTTATCATGCAGCTTTAACACCTGTCCTGTATTTATATAGTAAAGCATTTGATGATATGCAAATGGGTGATGCATCAGCAATTGGAATTTTATTAGCTGCAATAATTTATGCACTAACAATGTTAGAAATGCGAGTAACTCAAGGTAATGATGAAAAGGAGGTAATCTAAATGAGGATTGAGTCTAAATTAGAAAATAAATTAAACTTGACCCCTAAACAAAAGAAAATAGGAAAAAAGACCGGTCTGTATCTAGTATTAATTTTAGGTTCTTTTGTAGTTATGTATCCTTTTTTCTTTATGATAATGAATTCTTTTAAAGAAGGAACAAGAATCTTACATGCTCCTAATGCACTGCCTAAACAGTTATCTTTACAAGGCTATATTGGGGTCTTTAAATCTTTGAATATACCAAGGTTATTTTTTAATTCAACATTTATTGCTTGTAGTGTTACTTTTTTAAATGTTCTTTGTTCTGCTATGGTAGCTTATGGAATTATAAAGACAGATGTTCCAGGGAAAAAGATTTTATTTCGATCTGCATTAGGTTCAATGATGTTACCTCCCGTCTTATTATTAGTTCCTAAATATATGATGATGTATAATTGGGGTTGGATTAATACTTATCGGGTAATGATTTTTCCTGTTATGCTTAGTGGCTATAATATATTCTTAGTAATGCAATTTATGAGGCAGCTTGATGATGCTTATTTAGAAGCAGCTAGAATTGATGGAGCTAATGAATGGCAGGTGTTTTGGAAAGTAGCTTTGCCAATGGTTAAGCCTGGATTAGCTACTGTTACAATCTTAACTTTTATGGGAAGTTGGAATGATTTCATACGACCACTTTTATATATACGTAACGAATCATTAATGACACTGCAGTTGGCATTATATAGATTTCAGACTTCAATTCCCGGTAAGAATATTGAACAATTATGGGCAGCTACTACTTTAATTTCCATTCCAGTAGTTATTGTCTTTTTCTTCTTACAGAAAAACTTTGTTAAAGCATTTACTGGAGTTGGTTTGAAATAATAGGAGGTAGTAAGAAATGTTAAAAAAATATAATAAATTTATCATATTGCTACTTATTATAGCTGTATCCTACAGCTGGGTCTGGGTTGAGACTTATAATAGAACACAAAGATTTTATGATCAAGCTATGGCTAATTTTGAGCAAGGGGATTATATTAAGGCTTTAAAAGGAGAGCGGGTATTAAATAAAGATAACTCAGGTTATATCTTTAAAGGAGGATTCCAACAAATAATAAAATCTTGGAAAAGCTCATCTGCTTTCCCTAAACCTAGTTTATATATTACAGCTAAAAAGAAGGTTAGTAGAATAATAAATCAAAAGATGAATATAGCAATGGGCCAAAGAGCTTTTAAAACTTATTTTAGGATGAATAATAAATATTTACCACAAATTTTAATGCGTGTTGGAGATTTATATGCTCAAAAAGGCCAAATTGAAAAAGCTAAAGAGTCCTATCAAATGGTAACAGATATTTTTACTCTTCAACAAAAAATAGTTAATAAAGCAGAGGAGAAATTACAACAACTAAAAGAAAATAAATAAGGTAGGGGATTAAATATGGGAGTAGAAATAAAAGATCAATCTTTTATTATAAATGGCAAAAAAGAATATATTTATGGTGGCGAATTCCATTATTTTCGCTGCCCTAAAGCAGAGTGGGCAGATAGAGTTGATAAGATAAAAGAAGCAGGATGTAATTTAGTTAGTACGTATGTACCGTGGTATTGGCATGAAATGGAAGAAGGAAGGGTTGATCTAACAGGAAAAACAAGGCCTGAAAGAGATTTAGAGTCTTTTCTACAACTTCTAAAGGAAAAAGATGTTTATTGTATTGTTCGTCCAGGACCTTATGTAATGTCAGAGATTAAAAATGAGGGGATTCCTGATTGGTTAATTCAGAATTATCCTGAGGTTATAGCTAAAACAGAAGATGGAAGTAAGCACCCGACTAATGTAGTCTCTTATTTGCATCCGGTTTATTTAGAGAAGGCTAAAAGGTGGTATCAAGAAGTCTGTCAGATTATTGCTCCTTATCAGATAACAGAAGAAGGAACAGTTTATATGTTCCAGTTGGATAATGAGACTGGAATGCTACAGTGGGTAAGTAATAGTTCAGATTATAATGAGGTTACATTAGATTATTTTGTAGAGTACCTAAAAGAGAATTATAAAGATGTAGATACTTTAAGTAAGACTTATGATATCAATATTTCAAATTTTAAAGAGTTTACTGTAGAAGAAATGCCTAATTTATCTGATGATAAGAAAAAGTATCTACATTGGGACTGGGGCCAATTTATGCGAGAGTATATTGGTCAATATATTAATACCTTAAAGGAGTATAGTCAAAACTATGGCATTAATATTCCTTATATAGTTAATATTCATGGCTTTAAGGATATTTCTACTTGTAGTAGAGGGTTTGATTATCAAATAGGGCTATCTCAATTATATGAGACAATAGACGATGATATAGTCTTTGCTGGTGATTTCTATATTGGAAATATCAATTATAATAACTTTCATGATCTGATTTTAGCTGGAGAGTTTACAAAGGCGATTCAGCCTAATGACCAGCCATATTTCTCAGCTGAGTTTCAAAGTGGAAGATTATCAGATCGTCCTAAATTACAACCAACTGATATTGATTTAAGTGCTAGAACCTGTATAGCCCATGGAATGAATGCAATTAATTATTATATGTTTGTTTCTGGAGAAAACTATGAAGAAATTGGACTCTTTGGAAGAAGACATGACTGGCAAGCACCTATTGATTTAGAAGGAGAGTTTAGACCCCAGTATTATAAGGTTCAGCATTTAGGTAATATGATGCAGACCTTTGGAGAGAACTTATTAGATACTCGAAAAGAAGTAAGTACTTATCTTGGTTTTTATCCAGATTATTATATGACTGAGTTTTCTAATCAGTCTACTCAAGAGATGATTGATAAATTAACTAATCAACGTGATCACTTTCAATTTGATGGTATAGCAAGATTATTGACTGCTGCTAATATACCTTTTTCTGCTTATGATCTGTTACAGGAAGATGAGATTGATGTAGAAGAAGTCCCAAGTCTATGGATGTTCTCTACAAAATGGATGGCAGCAGGAATTCAACATAAGTTATTGGATTATGTAGAGAATGGAGGAAAATTAGTACTTTATCCTACAGTTCCAATTTATAATTTACAAGGAGAAGATTGTAGAATACTTGCCGATGCTTTAGAGATAACTGATTGGGATGTAGCTGAAGGTTTTGAACGAGTAAATGTATTAGATATGGATTCTATATTTGTAAATTATAGAATGATCCTAGAAGAGTGTCCTGGTGACCCTATTGCTTGGGCTGGAGATAAAACTGAAGAAGAGTATGCTGGATTTTTAAAGGATTATGGTGCTGGTAAAGTTTTAATGTTAGGTTTAGGAATGGAACATGATTATGATTATAAGCTAGATTTGATATCTTCTTTAGCTGAAAGATTGGGAATTGCCCCAATCATCTCTTCTAGTGATGATAGTTTGGCAATTAGTATCCGTAAAGATGAGCAAAATAAATTTATCTTTATTAATAATTATGATGAGATAGACAAAGAGACAGTTATAGACTATCAAGGAGATAAATTATTTGCAGGTCAAGAAATAACTGTTCTAGCTAGGACAGGATTAATGTTACCAGTAGATTATAAGCTAGCAGAAGATATAGAATTAAAATATAGTACCATAGAGATTGACAGTCTAACTAAAGAAGATAAGTATGTAATTTTATCTGTTGTGTTATCAGCTGATGAAGGTGAGCTAGTCATAGAGACTGATAATTGGGAGCCAGTAGAAACTATTAATAATCAGGTGGTAGAATTAGAAGCTGGCTATCAAATAAAGGTTGTAGGTAGAACTGGTGAGAGAGTAGAAATAAGGTTTAGAAATAATAAATAGTCTTAGTGAGGTGAATAAAGTGATAATAGACTTAACAGGAGTTTGGGATTATCAGCCCTTGGCCCATACTTGTATTTATGAAGAGGGGTCAATTAAAGAAGAAACAGATGATTTGCCAGTTAGTGGAACTATGGAGCTTCCAACTAATTGGGAGTTAGCAGATGTTAGTAACTTTGCAGGTAAAATAGAATTCAAGCGTGTTTTTGAAGTTGATTTAGAAGAGGTAGAAGAAAAATTAGCTTTTTTAAGATTTGAAGGAGTAGATTATTTTGCCCAGGTATTCTTAAATGGAGAGTGTATTGGAGATCATGAAGGTTATTTTCAACCTTTTGAATTTGATGTAACAGAAAGATTAAAAGATGGTAAGAATACTTTAAAAGTAGTTGTTAATTCTCCAAAAGAGGATACTGAAGAAGTATGGCCTAATAAAAAGAAATTAATTAAAGGAGTCCTTAATCATCATGATGCCCGTCCAGGTGGATGGGACCCTAATTATGGTCAAGATAAGAATACAGGTGGTATCTGGAATGATGTATATATAGATATTCGACCAACTAATTTCATTCAAGATGTAAAATGGAATCCAACTGTACTACCTGATAATCGGGCCAAGGTAAATATTGCTTCTACTATCTATTCTTCTGAACCAGGAGACTATACTTTAGTAATTAAGGTAGATGGAGAAAGATATGAACAAGATATTAGCCTTGCTCAAGGTAGAGAAGAAAAGAATGCTATTATTTCTTTTGCAGAGCCAAAGTTATGGTGGACTTGGGACCAAGGTGAACCTTATTTATATACTTGTGAAGTAGAGTTAGTAAAAAAAGAAGAGATAATTCATAAAGAAGAATTTAAGGCTGGAATCAGAGAAGTAGATTATAATCCTGATAATGGAGAATGGACTCTAAATAATCGTCGTATTTTTTTGAGAGGAAGTAATATTATTCCTACTCAGTGGTTGAGTGAATATACTCAAGAGAAGATCACAGAAGATATTGATTTAATGAAGGGGGCTAACCTTAACTCAATTCGGGTTCATGCCCATGTGACACGAGATGAATTTTATACAGCCTGTGATGAAGCTGGAATATTAGTTTGGCAGGATTTCCCTCTGCAATGGAGTTATGATTCTGGAGATGGATTTGCAACAGAAGCAGTTAGCCAGATTAAGGATATGATAAATGAATTTTATAACCATCCTTCTATCGGTATCTGGTGCTGCCATAATGAGCCTAGTGTCAATACAGAAGAGTTAGATCCATTATTATATAATACAGTTTCTAGTCTAGAGTCGGCGAGATATGTACATCCAAGTTCTGATTTTAGAGAACATCCTTATCCAGGTTGGTATATAACTAAGAAGGAAGAATTCATGACTACTCCTTGTAAGCCTTTAGTTACAGAATTTGGTGCTCAAGCAATGCCTAATTTACCAATTGCTCAAGAAATATGTGGTGCTGAATGGCCTCCTGACTGGGAGAATATGATGTATCATGATTTTCAGTATGATGAAACCTTTAATATTGCTCAGATTGAGCTAGGAGATAGTCTAGAAGAATTTATAGATAATTCCCAGAATTATCAAGCTGAATTGCTTAAGTATGCGATTGAGAATTATAGATTAGAGAAGTACAATAATCTAGGTAGTATATACCACTTTATGCTTGTTGAATGTTGGCCCTCTATCACTTGGGCAGTAGTAGATTATAATCGAGAACCTAAAGCAGGCTATTATACTTTACAGACTGTTTTTCAGCCTGTATTGGTTGCTGCTAAGTTAGAACGAGAAAGATGGATTGGTGGCAAAGAGATAGAGTTAGGATTATATGCTATTAATGATTATCACAAAGAATTTAATGAATGTAATTATAAAGTTAGTTTGGAGAAGAATGATAGTGATGAGGTAATTTCTATCAAAGAGGGGCAAGTGGATATAGCTTCTGATACTGTTATTAATTTTGAAACGTTTCGATATGAAGTGCCAGATGATATAGAAGCTGGAGATTATAAGGTCAAGTTAAAGTTATTTGATCAAGAAGGTAGTTGTATTTCAAAAAATGATTATCAGATAGAGATGGCACCTCAACCTCCATATAAGGAAGCTGGAGGGCTTGTTTTTGATGATAATAAATCAATGTAATAATATATCAAGAAAATAAGGAGTGATATTCATGGTAGAAGAGAAGAAGTTTGAAAATAAGTATGGATATTTTACAGAAGATGGTCGTGAATATGTAATTACAGACCCTAAAACACCAAGACCATGGGCCAACATTATCAGTAATGGTGATTATTCATTTATGGTCTCTCAGACTGGTGGAGGTTGCTCATGGAGAGGAAATGCAGGGCAGAATCGTTTAACTCGTTTATACCAGGATACTATTAAGGATAACTGGGGTAAGTATATGTACATTAGAGATGTAGAGAGTGAAGAATACTGGTCAGCTGCTTGGAATCCAGTACAAACTGATTATGATGAGTATGAAGTACGCCATGGCATTGGTTACTCAGTCTTTAATCAGAAAGTTAATGGGATTAAAAGTAGTATGAAAGTATTTGTTACTCCTAATGATCCAGTAGAAATACTTGAAGTGACAGTTACAAATGAATCAGATAGGGTAAGAAAATTAGATTTAACCTCTTATTTTGAATGGGAAGCTGGCAAACATCCAGATGAACATCGTGAATTCCATAAAATCTTTATGGATACTGAGTATGATCAAGATATGAAGGCTGTTAAATTAGAAAAATATTTATGGGGCTTTCCAGATAAAAAAGGATTAGCTAATAATGTAGACTGGGATTATGTAGGATTTCATGCAGTCAGTCAAGATGTAAAATCTTTTGACTGTGATAAAGAAACATTTGTAGGAATGTATTCTGATGAGGCTACTCCAGAGGGATTAGAAGCAGATAAATTAGCAGAGAATCAAGGAAGATTTGGAGATGCAGCAGCAGCATTACAAGTTGATGTAACATTAGAGCCAGGAGAAGAAAAGACTGTTGTTTATACAATTGGTTCTGCAGCAAAAGGTAAGGATGAGATAGAAGGAGTAAATAATGAACCAGAAGATGCAGATAAGCTTATTCAGGAATACACTTCCGTAGAAGGTGCTAAAGAAGCCTTTAAAGAAGTACAAGAGTTCTGGTCAGAATTAATTGATGCTGAAAAAGTAGATACTCCTGATGATGCACTGAACTTTATGACCAACTACTGGTTAAAATATCAGGCTATTTCATGTAGATTATGGGCCAAATCAGCTTATTACCAGACAAGTGCTGGCTATGGATATCGTGATCAACTACAGGATTCACAAATATTCTTAACTAGTAAACCAGAACTAGCTAGAAAGCAGATTATTGCCCATGCTGAACAACAGTTCCAAGAAGGGGATGTCTATCACTGGTGGTTTACAATTGGTGGTGGAGGCCCACGAACAAAATGTTCTGATGATTTATTATGGTTACCATTTATCTTAGATGCTTACTTAAAAGAAACAAATGACTACACTGTTTTAGATGAAGTAGTAGAATTTCTTGATGGTGGCGAAGCAGATGTTTATGAGCACTGTAAACGGGCTATTGAAATGTCCTTTAGTAGATTCTCACCTCGTGGAGTACCGTTAATGGGGCACCATGACTGGAATGATGGATTAAGTGCTATTGGACCTGATATGAAAGGAGAAAGTTTTTGGGTGGGAGAGTTCTTATATATGATTCTAGAATCATTTATCCCACTGGCTGAGGCAAGAGATGATAACAAGTTTGCTGACAAGATGAAGACAGTAAAAGAGAATATGAAGGAGGCTGTCAATGAGTATGGATGGGATGGAGAATGGTATCTGCAAGCAACAACAGATGCAGGATTAAAAGTAGGTTCTAAGGAAAATGAAGAAGGTAAGATCTTCTTAATGCCTAATATCTGGGCTATTATGAGTGGTATTGCTGATGAAGAGAGAACTGAAACAGTTATTGATTCAATCAATGAGTATCTATTAGAAGATTATGGAACATTATTGAATTATCCGGCCTTTACAGAGCCGCGTACAGATATTGGTTATGTTACAAGGTATGCACCAGGACTACGTGAAAATGGAGGAGTCTATACTCATGCTGCAACTTGGTCTGTCTGGGCTTATGCTGCAGCGGGGGAAGGTGAATTGGCTTATGAAGCTTATCGACGTATCTGTCCTCCTAACCGTTTTGATAATCCAGATGAATATATGGCTGAACCATATGTAACACCAGGTAACTCTGATGGGCCATTATCACCGATGTTTGGTCGAGGAGGATGGACTTGGTATACAGGTTCTTCTCAATGGCTACAACGAGTTGCTACTAACTGGATTTTAGGTGTTAGAGCAGACTATGATGGATTAATTGTAGATCCATGCATTCCTGCTGAATGGGATGGATACACAATGAAACGTAAGTTTAGAAATACAACTTATCAGATTACTGTTGATAATAGTGTTCATGTAAATCAAGGTGTTAAAGAGATTAAGCTTGATGGTGAAGCAATTGAAGGTAATAAGTTACCTGATTTAGATGATGGAGAAGAGCATCAGGTAGAGGTTACACTAGGTTAGCACTATTTAGATAATATTAAAATAGACCTAGAAAATGGTACTGATATTAATATCAGTACCATTTCTAATTGTAGGTTATCTAAAAAAGTTTCTATTTTTATTCAAGGAATTATTGGTGATATAAAAGAATTAGCAATATAGGCCGATAATATTTTTAGAATCAGATAATCATACTTATTAGTTAAAGTAGATTTTATAGGGAGGAATAGAAAGTGCAACAAGATTTTAAGCAAGGAGTAGATTTTTCCCATCAGTTATTGAGTGAACAGATAGCTAAAGGGGCCAAGCTAATTGATGCTACAGTAGGCAATGGTTATGATACTAAATTTATGGCTGAATTAGTTGGCAGGTCAGGAACTATCTGGGGCTTTGATGTACAAGAGGAAGCAATTAAAAGAGCTAAGGAGAGATTAGAAAAAGCTAGTCTTAAAGAGCAAGTAAAATTGATTAATGATGGACATCAGAATATGTCAAATTACATAAACCAGTCTGTAGATGGTATTTTATTTAATTTAGGGTATCTGCCAGGCGGAAATAAAAAAGTTATAACCCAAGCAGAGACTACCTTACAAGCGGTAAAAGAAGGGTTAGATTTACTAAAAGCAGGGGGAGTATTAGTACTTGTTATCTATCTAGGTCATGAAGGTGGTAGAGAAGAACGACAGGTACTATTTGATTATGCTATAGAGCTTGATGAAAAGGCTTATAATGTATTGCATTATAAATTTATCAATCAGAAGAAAGAACCTCCTCAGGTGTTAGCAATTAAGAAACGAACTAATTAAAATTCAAAAGCTAAGAACTTTTTATATATTAGGTTTTATTTAGGTTGTGTTTTTAACTGTCTATTATTAATTCAGGGAGAGATATTATGACTAAATACTATAAGTATTCTAATTATTTAAAGGATAAGTATGGAGCTAAAACTTATAAATTACCTGTTAATCTACCGTTGACCTGTCCTAATCGAGATGGATTTTTAGGTGCAGGAGGATGTAGCTATTGTGGTGAGGAAGGGGCCAGTTTTGAAGAAGCTAGCCCAACTCCAGTTAAAGAACAGCTGCTAGAGATCAAGGAGCCAATCGCTAAAAAGTATAATGCCCAACAGTTTATTGCTTATTTTCAGAATTTCACTAATACCTACTTACCTTTAAATGAATTACTAGATAATATAGCTCAAGCCTTAGAGGTAGAAGATATAGTAGAGATTGCTCTTGCCACCCGGCCTGATTGTATCAATCAAGAGTATATAGAGGGTATTGTAGATTTAATTGAAAATAATGCTCCGGAAGTTAAATTGAATCTTGAGTTAGGACTACAAAGCGTAAATTACCATACTTTAAAAGAGATAAATCGAGGCCATAGTTTAGCAGAATTTATTGCTGCTGTCAATTTAGCTAAGAAGTATGAGGTAGATACTGGAGTCCATCTAATCTTAAATCTGCCAGGTGATAATAAATTAGATACAATTGAAAGTGCAAAGGTAGTTTCAGCTTTAGAAGTTGATAATGTTAAACTCCATGCTTTATACTTAAGAGAAGATACTGAGTTAGGGGCAGAATATCAAAAAGGAGAGTTGGAGATGATTTCGTTAGAAGAGTATCTTGATCGTGTCATAACTTTTTTAGAATATCTTGACCCTAAGATAGGAGTTCAACGATTATTAGGTAAGGCCCCTCAAGAAGGGACTTTATTTGTTAATTGGGGTTATAATTATTCAGAAGTTAATAACTTTATTTTAGAAGAGATGGAAGAGCGAGATACATATCAAGGTAGAAAGTTTGCTTATTTAGAAGGTAAGGCTCTAAGGCAATTTTCTAAATAATTTACTTAATTTATTGCGATCAATTTTGCCAACTTTAGTTCTTGGCATTTTTTCTAGAAACAAAATTTTCTGTGGCTGTTTATCCTTAGCTAGATTAGTCTGGCAGAAGTCTCTAACTTCTTGTTTAGTTAAGGTGGTATCATCTGTAACTATTGCTACTGCTACTTCTTTGCCCTTTAGTTGATTATCAAGGCTGATAACGGCAGCTTGATCTATTTTAGAATAGTTAGTAAGTGTTTCTTTAATCTGATTAAGGTTTATTTTAACACCACCTTGGTTAATGATATCATCTGCTCGGCCAAAAAGGTATAGATAGTTATCTTCATTAATCTTCCCTAAATCATTAGCTGTGGCTTGAGGTTGATAATCAGTTGCTAGATAAGGACTTTTAACCCAGACTAAATTATCTTCAGTCCAAGCTGTAACTTCAGGAAAGATGCGCCCTACAGTGTCTGGTTTTTCAATCATATCTTTTGCTAGAGCATAACTGACATGCCCTAATTCACTAGCTCCATAATACTGGCAGATTTGGGCTTTAGGGAAGTAATTTTGGAGTTTTTTAACTGTAGCAGTATCTAATTTGGCTCCTGTACCCACTAGAGATTTTATCCGTTGGAGTGGTTCTTTAAGGCGCTTAATTAGAATTCTATAGTGGGCTGGAACCATAAAGAGAGCACTGATATTATATTCAACTATATCTTTTAGCCAGCTATTGGGAAAATTAGATTCTGCAAAGACTATAGTTCCACCTTCATAGATTAAATGAATAGCACTATTTAAATTACCGGTATAGACTAGAGGGCCAACTAACAGTAATCTAGCACTACTATCTAGATTAAAGAGTCGACTCTGGTGAGCAAAAGCACTGACCCAGCTTCTATGATTACGCCAGATAATCTTAGGTTGTCCTGTACTTCCTGAGCTTAGAGCACCTAGAAAGAGGTGTTTATCTTCAACAGTTGGTAACTTATTAGACATTTGTTGTGGCAAGGTGAAGTCTTGGTTGATAATCAATTTAGGATTAATACGCTGAATAATATTTTGATAATTTTTCTCTGGTAGGTCAGTAGCAACTAGTACTGAAGCCAGTCCAGCTTTAGATGCCCCTAAGAAATAGACAAGTTCTTCGATTGGATTAGCTAGCTTAATGATTATTTTATCCTGTAAATTTGTTAAAGTGGCTAATTTAGAGGCAATAGTAGTTATTTGCTGATTTAATTCTTGATAAGAAATTTTTTCTTCTCCATTAATCAAAACAGTTTTAGTTGGATCTTGCTGGGCTTGTTGTTTAATGGTCTCGTGGATTAACATGTTAAGCTCCTTTCTTTCTTTTATTAATAGTCATGAGCTATGAGCTGTGAGTCGTGAGCCAATTCAAAGTCAAAATCATAAATATAATCTAAACCTTTGTAATGTTTTTTATAAGGGTTAGGTTTTGACTGTAAAGATTTTGAATTAGCTCATAGCACAAAGTAGATAACTGATAGCAGTGGCACTTTATATCAATTAGGTTTCACTGAAGTAAGATAATATATATTTAAGTGGCTCTCCTAATCAATGTAGCTATTCCTTGGCCACCTGCAACACCGAGAGAAGTGATTCCTAACTCCCCTTGAACTTCCTTTAGTGCTTGTAGTAAATGCAGAAGTATAATAGCTCCTGAAGCACCATAAGGATGACCATAAGCTAAGGCTCCTCCTAAAATATTAACCTTATTTTTTGTTATGTTAAGCTCTTGTAAACAAGCTAGGATTTTGACAGCAAAGGCTTCGTTGATTTCTAAAGCATCAATCTTAGTGATAGAAATATTTTTTTCTTGAAGTAGTTTCTTAATAGCTGGAATTGGCCCTAAAGGAGACAAGTTAGGGTTAACTCCTACTGTAGCTCCTTGAATAAATTTAGCTTCTGGAGTTAGATTATATTCTTTAACTGCTTCTTTAGAGGCTAGAATGATTACTGCTGCTCCATCATGGGTCAGACAGGCATTACCAGCGGTTACTCTCCCTTCTGTTACAAAGGCTGGTGGCATTCTTTCTAGTAGTTTAAGTGATATATTAGGGCGAATAGATTCGTCACTGTCTATCTTTTGGTTATCTTTTTTGATAGGTGCTATGATTTCATCTAGTAGTCCTTTTTGTTTAGTCTTAGTTGCTTTCTGGTGGCTTCTTAGTGCCCACTGATCCATAGCTTGTCGTGATATATCCTTTAGTTGGGCTACTTTTTCGGCAGCTTGGCCCATATCTGGATCACCTAAAGAGGAAGAAGAGAAGATAGCTCTGTCGAGATAATTATCCTCTCTAGTAAACCGAGGGTCATTAGGATTCAATTGACGACGTGGTTCTAGACTTGTACTTTCTACTCCACCAGCTACAATAAGCTCGGCTTGTCCACTTCGGATTAAGTTGGCCCCTAGATTGATAGCACTAAGACCTGAACCACACTGAAAATCAATAGTAGTACCAGGGATTCTAACGGGCCAACCTGCTTCTAATAAAGAAAGGCGGGCCAACCCGCCTAATCCTACAGCATTACCTAATATGACTTCATCTATTTTATTTGCTGTTAAATTATATTTGTTTATAGTCTGGTTTAAGATATTAGCAGCTAGTTTTTCTGGCAAGAAATCTTTAAGTTGTCCATTAGTTTTACCAATAGGAGATCTTAGCCCTCCTATAATAAATACATCTTTCATTAGAGACTTCCTTTAAGGCGCTTTATAATAGGAACACTAATTATAGTAGCAAGTGTTGCTTTTAATAAATCACCAGGGATAAAAGGTAGACTACCTGCCATAAGTGATTTCTGTAGTCCCATATCAGTAATGATATTTAGCCAGATAATACCTAATAGATGAACAACAAGAATCCCCCCAATGATATTAGCTAGACCAATATGTAGATAGGATTTCTTATCTTGAATAATCAGACTAATTACTATAGCACCAACTAGATATCCAATTAGATAACCTCCACTAGGCCCCATAAAGACTCCAATGCCACCTCTGCCTTGTGAGAAAACAGGGATACCAATTGCTCCTAATAGTAAAAAGATCCCCATACTTAGACCCGCTTGTCTAGTTGTTAAAATAGCTCCTGCCAGCATAACAGCAAGTGATTGGCCTGTTACGGGAACTGGACTGAAGGGGATAGGGATTGAAATATAGGATAGTACACTAATTAAAGCTGCGAATATTGCAGCATAAACCATATCTTGAGTAGTTAATTTTTTAAACATTTAGAATTCCTCCTTGATAGTTAATTTGAAACAAATTTGATTATTTACAATACCTAATAATTCATTTTCCTTGGCCCATGATAAATTAATTTGGTTGTTACTTTTAATTGGTTTTGAATAAGTAATAGTTGCTTGTTTAAATAGTTTGTTATGACTTGCTAAATGATCTTCTAAAGTTAATAACAGTAACATCCCCTGAATTACTGGATCTTGTGTTAAATGAATTTGATTAGGATCAGAACTATACTGACTAAATTTATAAATTTGAGTAGTATTAATCTTTCTCCAAGATTGGGATTTAGCGAAAAAAGGTTCTCCTTGTTGTGATTTTTTCTTTTTAGTTTTAATTAAGGTAGATGTTATATTGATTAATTCTTTATTCTTCCTGTTTACTTTTACTTGACATTTAACATAACTCATATTTGTCATAGCTTTAGCTTTCTTTAATCGGCTAGTTAGTATTAAGTTTTGATTTAATTGTGGAATTTCTGTAATATTAAATATTTGTTTGGCTAAATAATATCCAGTATCTATATCTTCTGATAAAGTTGATAAAGCTAAGGTAGAAGCAACCATTGGAGATAATTTTTCTTTCCAGTTAAAATGCAGATCAAAACTTTCTTTCCATTTTTTTAATTCAGTAGAATTTAAATTAATAACTTGTTGTTTCCCACTTTTATCCCTCCTGCTTGATATTATAGAAAATAAATTTAATATTGTCAACCATTAATATTTTAGGTTTACAACAATAAGGTAGAAATTACTACTAAATTTTCTTGACAATTAAGAAGAAGTTACATATACTATTTATCAAACGATATAACTTCAAAAGTTATGATAGGGACTGAAATAATGAATTAGATTACAGAGAATCGGGCTAGCTGAGAACCGAAGTCTAAATCAGTTATTTCTCTCACCCTTAAACTGTATAGTTAAAAGAAATTAACTTTTAGAAAAGTATTGACAACGCAAGTAATATTATTTATACTTAGTAGTAACAAATCAATTAAGTATAAATTTAAAAGCGTTGAAAGGGCAAAGTAAGTAGATGACTTTATTTACAGCGAACTGGATTAGGTGAGAGCCAGAATAAAAAACTCTGCTGAAAATCTCCTTGGAGTTGCAAGCTGAAAGTTAATTTTAAGTAAGCTATGCCGGCAACCTAGGCAAAGGCCTAGGAAGAACAGCATCCGTTATCATATGCTGGAGTATGAAGCATGTTATGGCTTAATATACTGGGCCCGTACGGTCATAATGAAAGTGTCCGTACTTATAATATGTGAGTACTTATTGAGACTATTATCGTAAGATAGTAGTGAATTTGGGTGGTAACACGTGAGGAGACCTCTCGTCCCAGTTAACAGTATTCAACTGTTGATTGAGATGAGAGGTTTTTTTATTAGAATAGATAATATAGTAGATAAGAATTGATTATTCAAAGAGTAGTAAGGAGTAGATTGGAATAGATTAATTACCTAGGGGAGAGTGTACCTAATTTCCTCTATCCGGTCTTGAGCTCTGAGTTGCTACTCAGGGCTTTTATTTTTATATAATACACTAAATGAGAAGTAGAGAAGTAAAAGGAGTGAAAAAAATGGCAGAAATGACTGGTGCTAAAATGTTTGTTGAGTCTCTTTATCGTGAAAATGTAGAGACTATTTTTGGATATCCAGGAGGAGCGGTATTGCCTATTTATGATCAGTTATATGATGCTGACTTTGAGCATATAATGCCTCATCATGAACAGGGTGGTGTCCATGCTGCTGATGGATATGCTCGCACAACTGGTAAGGTTGGGGTTTGTATTGCCACCTCAGGGCCAGGAGGTACAAACTTAGTTACAGGTTTAGCTACAGCTTATATGGATTCTGTACCTATTGTAGCCTTTACTGGTCAGGTACCTAGTTCTATGATAGGAACAGATGCTTTTCAAGAAGCTGATATTACTGGAATTACAGTACCAATTACTAAGCATAATTATTTGGTGCAGGATGTAAAAGAGCTACCGAGAATAATTAAGGAAGCTTTTCATTTAGCCCAAACTGGTCGACCAGGACCAGTATTAATTGATATTCCTAAAGATATTTTAAATTCTAAAGCAGAATTTAATTATCCTACAGAAGTTAATCTACCTGGTTATAAACCTAATTATCAAGGGCATGAATTACAAGTTGAAGAAGCAGCTAAGGCTATTAATGAAGCTAAAAACCCAGTGATTTATGCTGGTGGAGGTGTGATTCTTTCAGAAGCTAGTGATAAACTAAGAGAATTATCTAAAAAGGCTTCGATTCCAGTAACTACTACTTTAAATGGTTTAGGAGCTGTTAATGAGCGAGATGATTTAAGTTTAGGTATGTTAGGAATGCATGGTACGACTGAAGCTAACCTAGCGGTTTCCAATACTGATTTATTAATTACAATTGGAGCTCGTTTTGATGATCGAGTAACAGGTAAGTTAGATACTTTTGCAGCTGAGGCTAAGATTATTCATATTGATATTGATCCAGCTGAAGTAGGGAAGAGAGTAGAAATTGATATTCCAATTGTTGGAGATGCGAGAAGAGTACTAAAAGAATTAAATCCACTAATAGAAGCAAGAGAGAATAAAGAGTGGGCCAAGCAAATTGCTGAGTGGAGAAAATTAGATGATAATAGAGTAGAGGAGAGTAATAAATTATTGCCCCATCAAATTATTGAAGAAATTGATAGTCTAACTAATGGAGAGGCCCTAATAACTACAGAAGTAGGGCAACATCAGATGTGGGCTGCTCAATTTTATCAATTTAGTAAACCTCGTAGTTTTGCTTCATCTGGCGGCTTAGGAACAATGGGTTATGGTTTTCCTGCTGCTATAGGAGTGCAAGCTGGCAATAAGGATGATATAGTTTTTGCTTTGGCAGGTGATGGAAGTTTTCAAATGAACCTGCAAGAATTAGCTACAGTTGCTAAGAATGAATTACCAGTTAATATTGTAGTCTTTAATAATCAGTATTTAGGGATGGTTAGACAGTGGCAAGAAATGTTTTATGATAAAAGATACTCTGCTGTTTGTCTAAAGCAACAAGCTGATTGTCCACCGGGCTGTTCTTCTCCTAGCGAGGATTGTCCTGAGATGAAGCCCGACTTTGTTAAGTTAGCTGAAAGTTTTGGTATTAAGGCTAAGCGAGTTACTGAAGTTGATGAGATTAGACCAGCTCTAGAAGAAGCAATTAATACGTCTGAGCCTTATTTATTAGACTTTATTATTGAAGAAGAAGAGAATGTATTTCCTATGGTACCACCTGGTGGTAGCCTAGATAAGATGGTTTTAAAGGAGGATGTAGAATGAGGCATACTGTTTCAGTATTAGTAGCTAATGAGTCGGGAGTTTTGGCCCGGATTGCTGGTTTGTTTAGTAGACGTGGGTTTAATATTGATAGTTTATCTGTAAGTCGAACTGAAGATGATACTACTTCTCGGATTACATTAGTAGTTGCTGGTGATAAGAGGGAATTAGAACAAGTAACTAAACAGCTTAATAAATTGGTGATAGTCTATAAAGTTAGCGATATAACTAATGATGAAACAGTAGACCGTGGCTTAGCTTTAATTAAAGTGCAGGCTGATTCTAATACCAGATCAGAGATTATACAGATTGTTGATAGTTTTAGAGGTAAAATAGTTGATGTAGCTACTAATTCAATCATGATTGAAATTACTGGAGATGAAAGTAAGATTAATGCTATTGAGAAGTTATTAAATCCATTTGGAATTAAAGAATTAGTTAGAACTGGGAAGATAGCTATGGGGCGAGGTAAGAAGTAATTAATAGTTAACAGTATCTTGATTTAGACCTTAATCTTGAAGACTAATACTATTGGAATTATGGTATTAAATTGATAATTTAAATTGTGAAACAGTTTGATGGTGTTCAGTTATTTAGAATTTGGTTTTAACTGTTAACTGTCAGCTGTTCACTGTACACTAAAACTAATAGAGGAGATGAGTAGAATGGTAAAAATGTATTATAATGAAGATGCAGATTTAAAGTATTTAGAAGGTAAAAAGGTAGCAGTCATTGGTTATGGTAGTCAAGGACACGCTCAAGCACAGAATATGAGAGAGGCTGGTCTAGATGTAATTGTTGGTCAGAGAAAAGGCGGAGCGAGTTATGAGCAAGCAGTTGCCGATGGTTTTAAACCAGTTTCAGCGGCAGAAGCTGCTAAACAAGCTGATGTAATTCAAGTCTTACTACCTGATGAGGTACAGAAAAAAGTTTATTATAATGATATTGAACCTAATTTAGAAGCAGGAAATGCTTTGGTTTTCTCTCATGGATTTAATATCCATTTTGAACAAATTCTTCCTCCAACAGATGTAGATGTTTATATGGTTGCTCCTAAAGGGCCAGGGCACTTAGTAAGAAGAGTTTATGAGGATGGCTCTGGTGTACCATGCTTAATTGCAATTTATCAAGATGCTACAGGAGATGCTAAAGAAAAGGCCTTAGCTCATGCTAAAGGTGTTGGTGGAACTCGAGCTGGTGTAATTGAAACTAGCTTTAAAGAAGAAACAGAGACTGATTTATTTGGTGAGCAGGCTGTATTATGTGGAGGAGCTAGTGAGTTAGTTAGAGCTGGTTTTGAGACATTAGTAGATGCTGGTTACCAACCAGAAATTGCTTATTTTGAATGCTTACATGAATTAAAGCTGATTGTAGATTTAATGTATGAAGGCGGTATTGCTACAATGAGAGATTCTATTTCTGATACTGCTGAGTATGGTGATTTAATTGCTGGTAAGCAAGTAATTAATGATAAATCTAGAGAAGCTATGCAGAAGTTACTAAAAGATATTCAAACAGGGGAATTTGCAAAACAGTGGTTACTTGAAAATCAAGTAGGACGTCCAGCTTACTCTAAGCGCAAAGAAATTGATGCTAATCATCAGATTGAGCAAGTTGGAGAGAAGTTAAGAAGTAAGATGAACTGGATTGAAGAATAAGTTAGTTTTAAGCTGTGGGTTGTGAGTTTTACTCATAGCTCATGGCTGATAACTAATAGCCAAAAAGAAGGAGTGGAGCAGATGCCAGTTAAAATCTTTGATACGACCTTACGTGATGGAGAACAGTCTCCTGGGGTTAGTTTAAGTGTGAAAGAAAAGGTAGAGATTGCAAAGCAATTAGCTAAGTTGGAAGTAGATATCATTGAAGCTGGTTTCCCTATTGCTTCTCCAGGTGATTTTAAAGCAGTGAAAGAAATAGCTCAAGAGGTCTCAGGTCCAGTTATTGCTGGGTTGGCTAGAGCTACTAAAGGAGATATTGACCGAGCTTGGGAAGCTTTACAAGAAGCAAAAAAACCAAGGATTCACACCTTTATTGCTACATCACCAGTGCATATGGAATATAAATTACAAAAGGATCCAAATGAAGTATTAGATGCTGCTGTTAAAGCAGTTAAATATGCTAAGTCTTATACTGCTGATGTTGAATTTTCTGCTGAAGATGCTTTTCGTAGTGATAAGGATTTTTTATGTGATATTTTTGAAGCAGTAATTGAAGCTGGGGCAACAACTATTAATATACCTGATACTGTTGGTTATGCCACCCCAGAAGAGTTTGGTGGATTAATTAGTTATATAAAAAATAATGTTTCTAATATAGATGATGCTATAATTAGTGTTCATTGTCATAATGACCTTGGATTAGCAGTAGCCAATTCTTTAGCAGCTGTTGAAAATGGGGCACAGCAGGTAGAGTGTGCAGTTAATGGAGTAGGAGAGCGAGCCGGAAATACAGCTTTAGAAGAGATTGCTTTAACTTTAAATACCCGCCATGATTATTTTACTAATCAGACTACTCTTAAGCTTAAAGAGATTGCTCGTACCAGTAGATTAGTTAGTCATTTAACTGGGATGCCTATTCAACCTAATAAAGCAATTGTAGGTAAGAATGCTTTTGCTCATGAATCTGGTATTCATCAAGATGGAGTAATTAAAGAGCGTACAACTTATGAGATTATGGATGCTCAAACGATTGGTTTAAAGGAAAACAAGATTGTATTAGGTAAACATTCAGGTCGGCATGCTTTTAAAGATAAAATGGAAGAGTTAGGTTATAAATTAAAAGAAGAAGAGTTAAATTCTGCTTTTAAACGTTTTAAGGATCTAGCTGATAAGAAGAAGGAATTTACTAGTCTTGATTTAGAAGCAATTATGGAAGATGAGATCAGTCAAGTAACTGAAATTTACCAAGTTGATTTATTACAGGTAACAAGTAGTTCTGGATTAGCTACAGCTACTGTTCAGATAGAAAATGAAGGAGAAAAGATTAATGAATCAGCTTGCTCTGAAGGTGGGCCAATTGATGCTGTTTATGAAGCAATTAATCGGATTACAGGTTTAGATTGTAAATTAGTTAATTATAAGATAGATTCTGTAACCAAGGGTAAAGATGCTTTAGGTGAAGTAATTGTTAAGTTAGAATATGAAAATAATTTATATATTGGTCGAGGAGTTAGTACTGATGTAATTGAGGCTAGTGCTAAGGCTTATAACAATGCCATTAATAAAGTTGCGGCGGACTTATAGAATTGATAATTATAAATTATAAATAAATGAAGTCGAGGAGGAAGTAGCTATGGGAATGACGATGGTAGAGAAAATATTAGCAGCCCATGCTGGTAAAGATAAAGTTAAGCCAGGTGAGTTGGTAAATGCTAAAGTTGATTTGGTATTAGGAAATGATGTAACTACACCAGTAGCAGTTAAAGAATTTAATAAAATCGGGGTAAATGAGGTATTTGATAAGGATCGGGTGGCAATTGTTCCAGACCATTTTGCACCTAATAAAGATATTAATTCTGCAGAACAATGTAAGATGATTAGAAACTTTGCCCATAATAAAGAAATTACTAATTATTTTGAAATAGGTGAGATGGGAATTGAACATTGTCTATTACCAGAAAAAGGATTAGCTTTACCAGGGGATATTATTATTGGGGCTGATTCTCATACTTGTACTTATGGTGCTTTAGGTGCTTTAGGTACTGGAGTAGGTAGTACTGATATGGCAGCAGGAATGGCTAGTGGAGAAGCTTGGTTTAAAGTGCCAGAAACAATTAAGTTTGTTTATAATGGAGACCTACAAGATTGGGTCAGTGGTAAAGATTTAATTTTATATACTATAGGTGATATTGGTGTTGACGGTGCTCTCTATAAAGCTATGGAATTTAGTGGAGAAGTAATAGAAGACTTTTCAATGGCTAATCGAATGACAATGTCTAATATGGCTATTGAAGCTGGAGGTAAGTGTGGCTTAATTGAACCAGATAAAAAGACGTTAGAGTATGTTAAGGATAGAGCACAAAGAGATTATACAGTTTATAAAAGTGATGAAGATGCTAATTATGATCAAGTAATTGAGTATGATGTAAGTGAAATTGAACCGCAAGTTGCTTTTCCTCACTTGCCTGAAAATACAAAAGGAATTAGTGAAGTAGAAGATATTGCAATAGATCAAGCTGTAATTGGTTCCTGTACTAACGGGCGATTGGAAGACTTAAGGGTTGCTGCTGAAATATTAGAAGGTAAAAAGAAAGCAGAACATTTAAGATTAATTATCTTCCCTGGAACACAAGAGATTTATCGTCAAGCAATGAAAGAAGGATTAATAGATATCTTCTTAGATGCTGGAGCAGCAGTTAGTACCCCAACGTGTGGGCCATGTTTAGGTGGTCATATGGGTATTTTAGCTAAAGGAGAAAGAGCAATTGCTACAACTAATCGTAATTTTGTTGGTCGAATGGGTCATCCAGAAAGTGAAGTGTATTTATCTAATCCAGCAGTAGCAGCGGCTTCAGCTATTAAAGGAAAAATTGTTAGTCCTAAGGAGGTTTTGTAAAACTCCAAGGAGGACTTTATATTATATAAGTAAGAAGTAAGTATAAGAAAACAATTGCAAAAATATTGAAGTATTAAGGGAGGAAAAGAAATATGGATATCCAAGGAAAGGCCTGGAAGTATGGAGACGATATAGATACGGATGTTATTATTCCAGCTCGTTATTTAAATACGTCTCAGCCAGAAGAGTTGGCTAAACATTGTCTAGAAGACTTAGATGAAGATTTTGTTGATAAGATGGAGCAAGGAGATTTAATTGTAGCCCAAGATAACTTTGGTTGCGGCAGTTCTCGTGAACACGCTCCACTAGCTATTAAAGCAGCAGGTGTCTCTTGTGTGATTGCTAATTCATTTGCTCGGATTTTTTATCGAAATTCTATTAATATAGGATTGCCAATTTTAGAATGTCCTACAGCAGTAGAAGCAATTGCAGAGGGAGACCAGATAGAAGTAGATGTTGAATCAGGAACTATTAAGAATTTAACTAAGGCTGAAGAATATCAAGCGGAAGCTTTTCCTGAATTTATGCAAGAGATTATGGCTAAAGATGGACTTGTAAATTACGTTAAAGAGCGAATTAACAATTAAAAAGCAATTAACAATGGACAATGTACAATTGATAATTGAAAAATCAAAGCCATAGTTAAACTTAATTAATTTTTTATATAAAGATTAAGTTTGAATCTGAGGTTGATTAAATTTTAAAACTATTAGATTTAAATAACATGAACCACTATGTGATAAAAGTTTTTCAGACCTGATAGTTATATTCTACATTGATATTATTTTATTTCAGAATTACTTGGGAATATTTTAATGATGTTTAATTGTCAATTCTAAATTGTAAATTAAAAAAGGAGTAGTGAGTAGTGATGACAAAAAGAATAGCAGTAATACCTGGTGATGGAATTGGCCCAGAAGTTGTAAGTCAAGGGGTAAAGGTTTTAAAGAAGTTAGAAGAGATTAGCGATTTAGATTTTGAATTTAAGGAATTTCCTTTAGGAGCAGAACACTATTTAAAAACAGGCGAGTTAGTAACAGATGAGGTTAAAGAAGAACTAGCTAATTTTGATGCTATTTATTTAGGGGCAGTAGGAGATCCACGAGTTGAACCTGGTGTTCTAGAACATGGGATCTTACTTGACTTAAGATTTTCTTTTGATCAGTATATTAATTTACGTCCAATTAGATTATATGATTCTAGATTTACTCCACTTAAAGATAAAAGTCCTGCAGATATTGATATGATGATTGTACGAGAGAATACAGAAGGTCTATACTCTGGAGTAGGAGGTTTTTTAAAGAAGGATACTGAAGATGAAGTAGCTACTCAAGAGATGGTTAATACTTATAAAGGAGTAGAAAGAGTAACTCGTTATGCTTATGAGTATGCTAAAAACCAAAGTCAAGAACAGAAGTTGACTTTATGTGATAAAAGTAATGTGTTAACTTATGCTCATGATTTATGGCAAAGAGTCTTTGTAGAGTTAGGAAAAGAATATAAAAGTGTTGACCAAGATCATATGTTAGTAGATGCTATGACAATGAAGCTGGTACGTAATCCAGAAGATTTTGATGTAGTAGTAACCTGTAATATGTTTGGTGATATTATTACTGATTTAGGTGCTGAAATTCAAGGAGGCATGGGCTTAGCTGTATCAGGTAATATTAATCCAGAGGGAGTTTCTATGTTTGAACCAGTTCATGGCTCTGCTCCAGATATTGCAGGAGAGAATAAAGCTAATCCACTAGCAGCAGTTCTAGCAGCTAGTATGATGGTAGAAATCTTAGGTTATTCTAAAGAAGCGGCTAAAGTAGAAAAAGCAGTGAAATTATCTTTACAAAATGATCAGACTACTCCTGATATGGGTGGTAGCCTAACTACAGATCAAGTAGGAGATCATCTGTGTAGTCTATTAGAATAGAGGTGGAGTAAATGTTAAAGATTTATGACACTACTTTGCGTGATGGAAGTCAACAAGAAGGAATTTCTTATTCTACTGAAGATAAAATAAATATAACTAAGCAGTTAGATAAACTAGGAGTTAATTATATTGAAGGGGGTTGGCCCGGTTCTAATCCCAAAGATATAGAGTATTTTAAGCGAGTACAAGATTTAGAATTAAAAAATGCTAAAGTAACGGCTTTTGGTAGTACTCGCCGGGCCAATCTTACTCCTCATGAGGATAAAAACTTAAATGCTATTTTAGATTCTGGAGTAGAGGTAGCAACTATCTTTGGTAAGGCGTGGAATCTTCATGTAACTGATGCTTTAGAGACGAGCCTAGAAGAAAATTTAAGAATGGTAGAAAGTTCAGTATCTTATTTAAAGGAAGAAGGACTAGAAGTTCATTTTGATGCTGAACACTTCTTCGATGGGTATAAAGCCGATGCTGATTATGCGCTAAAGGTTTTACAAGCTGCCCAACGGGGTGGGGCTGATAGTTTAGTTCTTTGTGATACTAATGGAGGGAGTATGCCTTTTGAAATAAGAAGTATCATTAAACAGATTGAGAGTCAGCTAACAACTCCATTAGGAATTCATGCTCATAATGATTCCGATGTAGCTGTTGCTAACTCTCTAATAGCTGTTGAATCTGGTGTAAAACAGATTCAAGGTACTCTTAATGGATATGGTGAACGTTGTGGGAATGCTAATCTATCTTCTATCATACCCAATTTAAAATTAAAATATAACTATAATCTTGAAATTGACGATAAGCAGTTAAAGTATTTAACAGAAGTATCACGTTATGCTAGTGAAGTAGCTAATTTAACTCCACCAACTCATCAACCGTATGTTGGGGATAGTGCTTTTGCTCATAAAGGTGGGATTCATGTTAGTGCTATCTTAAAAGAACCAGAGACTTATGAGCATATTGAACCAGAATTAGTAGGTAATAAACGTAATGTATTAGTTTCTGAGTTATCTGGCAAGAGTAATTTGATTTATAAAGCAGAAGAATTAGGAATTAAACTAAATCAGGAAACTACTGACTTACGTCAAGTGTTAGAGCAGATTAAGGAATTAGAACACCAAGGCTATCATTTTGAAGGGGCTGAAGCTTCATTTGAATTGTTAATAGCTAAAGCTACTGGAACTTATAATAAATTATTTGAGTTAGAAGGAGTTAGGATCATTACTGAGAAGCGAGGGGAGTTGGCCCCTGTTTCGGAAGCTACAATTAAAGTTAGAATAGATGGGCAGCGAGTACATACTGCTGCTGAGGGTAATGGTCCAGTAAACGCCCTTGATAGTGCTTTAAGGAAGGCTTTAGTTAGATTCTATCCTTGTTTAAAAGAAATACATTTAATTGATTATAAGGTAAGAGTTTTAGATGGTAATGATGGTACAGAGGCTAAAGTAAGAGTACTAATTGAATCTGGTGATGGACATAATACTTGGGGTACAGTAGGGGCTTCAACAAATATCATTGAAGCCAGCTGGCAGGCTCTAGTAGATAGCATAGAGTATGGAGTAAGATTAAAGAAACAATAAATAATAAAGAATCACTAGAACGAAATATTAATTAGTTCATGATAGGCTTTCTATTTTTAGAAAGCCTAGAATAGATAGCATAGAGTATGGAGTAAGATTAAAGAAACAATAAATAATAAAGAATCACTAGAACGAAATATTAACTAGTTCATGATAGGCTTTCTGTTTTTAGAAAGCCTAGAATAGATAGCATAGAGTATGGAGTAAGATTAAAGAAACAATAATTAATAAAATAGCAGTAAAGAAAAGCCTATCTAGTTTCCGGATAGGCTTTTTGTTTTTAGAAACTTTAGAATAAACAGTATATTGAATATTCATAAAGACTCCTCTAGCTTCTTTTGTAATCATTAATAACCTATGGTATAATTTAATATGAACTTCTATTAAATAGGTATAGACCTATACTCCTTGATCCCTTGTTTTTAGGAAGAGGAGTTTATCTGTAAGGAGGATGTAAAATGAATAAGATTAGATTAGATGAAGACAGTCCGATACCATTGTATTATCAATTAGAAAATTTGATTCGAGAGAAGATTGAGAATGGGAAATATAAAGTAGGAGATAAGATTCCTTCAGAAAGGAAATTTAGTGAAAAAGTTAATTTAAGTAGAATGACTATTAGAAAAGCTATTGGCAATTTAGTAGAGAAGGGTATTTTAGAAAGAAGAAGAGGACAGGGAACTTTTGTTTCTGATTCTAAATTAGATTCTTTTCCAGGATTAATAGGATTCAATGAGCATATTGAAATGAAAAACATGACTCCTTCTAGTAAAGTAATAGAACAAAAAACTATTCCAGCTAATTATGAGATTGCAGAGAATTTGAAGATTGAAGAAGGAGAAGAAGTGATTTTAACATCGAGATTGCGATTAGCTGATGGAAATCCAATTGGATTCGAAAAATCTTACATCCCTTATTATATTTGTCCTAAGCTAAAGGAAATTGATTTATCTCAAGGTTCTATTTATCAGACTTTAACTGCAGAAGGATATAAACCAAATAAAGCAAATCAAGAAATTGAAGCTATATTAGCTGATAAACATATAACTGAGTTACTTGGAGGAAAGGTTGACCAACCAATTTTAAAAAATACTAGAGTAACTTTTTCTGGTAATACTCGAGTAGAATTTAGTTTTAATTTTTATAGGGGAGATAAGTATAGTATACACACGACATTGTCTGATTTATAGGAGGGAAAATATGAAAATTTTATTGGCTTGTGTTTGTGGAATGAGTACAAGTATGTTAGCAGAAAAGATGAAACAAACAGCCCAAGAAAAAAATATTGATATTGTTGTTGAGGCTAATACGGTCGATAATGTTACAGAAATTATAAAAAAATATGATGTAGTTTTATTAGGGCCACAAGTTGGATATAAAAAGGAAAGTTTACAAGAAGTAGCCAATGAGTATAGAATTCCATTAGAAGTGATTGACCCACTGCCCTATGGTAAATTGGATGGAGCAACAGTTTTAGACCAAGCTATAGCTTTGATTAATTAGTTAAAAGTTATACCCCTTTAAGTAACAAAATAATTTATTAATATACCTTTATTTGTTTTATTTGGTATATTATAATTATTAAAAGAGGGGGAACTAAAATGAATTTAGAGATTAATGATTTTTTAAGGACAAGTATAGTTCCAATTATGACTAAGATATCTAATCAGCGCCATATTAAGGCTATTAGAAAAGGATTAATTGATATTATACCTATAACTTTTATAGGTAGTTTGGCATTGATCTTAAATAGTTTGCCTGTTAATTTGGCTATTATAGATAATAATTTACTTCTTAATATTCTTGAAATAACTTTAGGGATGTTTGGGGTTTTTGTAGTTTTATCAGTCAGCTATAATTTGTCATTAGAATATAAATTGAATCAATTGTTTGTGGCTGCAATCGCATTAATAAATTATTTGTTAGTTCTTATCCCATTTAAAGATGCTACTCTGCACTTGAAATATTTAATTAATGGTAATTTATTTACAGCAATTATAGTAGCAACTTTAACAGTAGAAATAATTAGATTTATAAATAATATAGAAGTGAATATTCAATTTCCAGAGGCTATTCCTAAGACTACTATTAATTTTTTATTTTCTTTAATTCCTAATTGTATTGCTATTATATTTTTTTATATTATAACTTTTGTATTACAACATAGTTTTGGCATCTTATTGCCTACGTTAGTCATAAAGTTTTTTTCTCCTATTAGTAACTTGATTGATAGTCCTCTTGGAGTCTTTTTCTTTGGAATGTTGGCCCAATTATTATGGTTTACAGGAACTCATGGAGTAATAACTGTAGGTGCAATTTTGAGGCCTTTTTTGGAACAGCATTGGTTGCTAAATGCCAATTCGTATCTTGCAGGTGAACAAATGGCTTATATTTTCACAATGCCCTTTTGGAATTTTTATATGTTAATTGGAGGGTCAGGCGCAACATTAGTATTATCTTTTTTGTGTAGAAAGAGTAAAGTAAAACAGTTAAGAGAGATAGGAGAAATTAGTTTGTGGCCTGGTTTATTTAATATTGATGAATCAATTATTTTTGCTTCTCCTCTTGTAGCAAATAAAATAATGTTTATTCCTTTTGTTTTTATTCAACCTTTTATTGGTGTAATTGCTTATTTTGCTACTAAATGGGGTTGGGTAGGGAAAGCATTTATTAGAGTGCCTTGGGTTATGCCAGCACCAATTGGTGCTTTGATTTCTACTTTAGATTGGAATGCTTTTATTTTAGTGATGTTATTAGCATTTTTGTCTGGAATAATATATTATCCTTTTTTTAGGAAGTATGAGTCTTATCTCCTTGAAGAACAAGATAAGGAAAAATGTTGACAATGATAGTATTGAGTGTTATAATTTAAATAACAAGTGATTTTTGGTTGAATAATGGTCTAGACCTGCACACCACAATGGCTTGGATAAAAAAGAAGTCATTGTAATTACAATTTTAATAAGTAGATAACTTAGTGCTAAAGCCACTTATAAGTTTATAACTTCGATAACATATATAATCTCTCATAATAAAAGGTATGAACTACCACTTTACCAAGTTAATAACCTGGTATTAAAACTCCTTATAAGTCTATAACTTTCCGTAACGTATAATTCCTTGTAGCTAGCTATTAAAGTGATAAGAATATAAGTTTAGAGAAAGCTTTTATTTTCTAGATCAGTGGTATAGTCCTATACCCCTACAATTAAGAGATGAATTATTTATAATAATTGTAGATAAGTCAATAAGTTAGTAAAGATTATATAGTAACCAAAAGTTACTATATAGGAGTAAATTAAATTAATAAGGAGGCAGTTAAATGAATAACAAAAAAATTATATCAATGGCATTAACTTTAGTTTTATTAGCAGGTTCATTATTCTTTGTTGCAGATACTAGTAATGCTTGGTGGATTTTTGGTGATGATGAAGCTAAAGAAGAAAAAAAATCTGGTAAGGTGACAATCGAGGTTGCTACTTGGGCAGATGAAGCTTTAAAAGCAAAAGGTGGTGTCATTGATCAATTTGAGGAGAAGTATCCAAATATTAATGTAAAAGTTTCTAAAACAGCTTTTGCTGACCATCATAAGACATTAATAACTAAAATAGCAGCTGGTGGGGATGTTCCTGATGTAGCTTTTATTGAAGTTTCTTATGTTGGTAATTTTGCTGCTAAAGGTGGTTTTGTAGATTTATCTAAGGCTCCTTACAATGCAGATCAATACAAAGAAAATTATGTTGATTATGCTTATAGCCATGCTAAAACTACTGCTGGTAAATTAATCGCTGTACCTACAGATACTGCTCCAGCAACTGTTTATTATCGTAAAGATCCTCTTAATAAATTAGGATATACTAGAGCAGATATGCAGACTATGCAAGACTGGATTGAAGCAGGAAAGAAATTTGCTAAAGATACAGATGGTGATGGAAGTAATGATAGATGGTTAATAGCTGATGCAGCAAATATTTTCAATATATTTGCTAGAAGTGGTGAGAATCGATATTTTGATGAAGAGGGTAACTGTATAGTTACTGCGGAAAGATTTGTAAAGGGTATGAAGATTGCTAAAAAGATAAGAGATTTAGGTCTAGATGCTGGTGTGCCAGCTTGGAGTGGTGAATGGGTTGCAGCATTGAAAAATGGAACTGTATTAATGGAACCAACAGGAGCTTGGTTAGGTGGACATTTAAAAGGTTGGATTGCTCCTAAAGATAAAGGTGAATGGAGAGCAACTAATTTACCTAATGGAATGTACGCTCAAAATGGTGGTTCTTTTGCTGGAATTCCATTAGATGCAAAGCATAAAGAAGCAGCTTGGAAGTTTATTAAGTTTTATTCTACAAATACAGATATTCAAGTTCAAAACTTTAAGGTAGCTGATACCTTCCCAGCTTGGAAGCCTGCTTTTGATCATCCTATTATGGATAAACCAGTTGAGTATTTAGGAGGACAAAAAGCTAGAAAAATGTGGGTTAAGGCAGCTAGGAAGATACCAACTGTTGTGACAAATAAGAATGATATGATTGCTGAGCAAATTGTAGGTAATGCTTTATCAGCAGTTTTAGAAAATGGTAAAGATCCAGTAAAAGCATTAAAAGATGCTAAAAAACTAATTGAAAGACGAGTTAGGTAATTTAAATAAATAATTAAGTTATAAGTAATGAGTTATGAGTTAGAAAATATAATAAGATAATAATTTTCTCATAGCTCATTATAATTTATTAATTGAGGAGGGAATAAAGAATGAGACTTAGTAAGAAAGTAGCACCTTATTTATTTGTTTCGCCTTTTTATATACTGTTTGCTATTTTTGGGGCGTTTCCAATTTTATTTTCATTATTCTTAAGTTTTCATCAATGGAATGGATTATCTCCAATGCAATTTGTTGGATTAGAAAACTATATTTTTGCATTAACTGACCCTTGGTTTTGGAAATCTATATCTAATACTTTGATTATCTTTGTATTAACAACAATTCCTCAACATATTATAGCTTTGTTTTTAGCCTTTATATTAAACTCTGGTGTAGTAAAGTTTAAAGAATTTTTTAGATCATCTTATTTTTTACCCTATATAACTTCTTCGGTGGCTGTTTCTTTAATTTTTATGACTTTATTAGGAAAGAATTATGGTATATTAAATGCCATTTTACAATCAATATCTAGTTTTCCACCTATCGAGGTATTATTTAATTTAATGGGTGTTAAGTTACCTATTGGGTGGTTAAGTGATCCTGAATGGTTAAAAGTAGCTATAGCTAGTTTGGTTACTTGGAAATTTACAGGTTGGAATATGATTATATACTATGCTGGAATTCAAAAAATTCCTAATAGTTTATATGAAGCTGCTAAAGTAGATGGTGCTAGTTTACGAGATCAATTTTTTAATATTACATTACCTTTATTGCGACCGGTTATTTTCTTTGGAGTAACAATGTCTATTATTGGTAACTTACGTATATTTGCTGAACCAATGATTTTGACGGGAGGTTCAGGTGGACCAGGACAATCAGGTTTAACTACAGCAATGTATTTATATAAGACAGGCTTTGAATGGACTCAATTTGGTTTAGGAAGTGCAATGGCTTATATTCTTTGTGCTATAATAATTATTTTATCAATAATTAATAATAAATTCTTTAGTCAAGATATTTAAAAGGAGGAGAGAAGATGAATATATCAACAAAGCAGGAAGAAGATAATAAAATAGAGGTTACAACAAAAGAAAAAGTTATGAGTGTTAGCAAAAAAATATTGTTGTATACTGTTTTATTATCTGGAGTAGCAATAACTTTATTTCCTTTTTTCTATATGTTAGTGCTAGCTACTAAAACACGAGCAGAAATATTTAATTATCCTCCACCATTATGGTTTGGTGATGCTTTTTTTGCAAACTTAAATACGTTATTAAGTAAAATGCCCTTTTATACAAATGTTTTCAATAGTGTTTTTGTGGCTGTTACTACTACAGCTCTTACATTATTTTTCTGTTCTTTGGGAGGTTATGGTTTTGCCAAATATGATTTTAAAGGGAAGGATAAATTATTTTTTGCGATGATAGGAACAATGATGGTTCCTATGTTGTTAGGGGTTATTCCTTGGTTTATTATGATGAGAGAATTTGGATGGATTAATACATTTTGGCCTTTAATAATTCCGGGTATAGCAAATCCATTTGGTATTTTCTTAATGAAACAGTTTATGGATAATATTCCAGATAGTCTTATTGATGCTGCTAGAATAGATGGCTGTGGAGAGTTTGAAATTTTTTATAAAATTGCTTTACCGTTAAGTTTGCCTGGTTTAGGAACTTTAGGGATTTTAACTTTTCTTGCTTCTTGGAATAGATATATGCAACCATTATTAATTTTACAGGAAAAATCTATGTACACTATTCCAGTAGCACTTTCTAAGTTGCAAGGAAAGATAGACCAGAACTGGGGGGCCCAAATGGTAGGAACCGCCTTAGCAATTGCTCCAATTGTAATTGCATTTGTTTTAGCCTCAAAACAATTTATTTCTGGTATAACTGCTGGTGCCACTAAAGGATAAATTAGTTAACTAAAGATAAGTTAGTTAGGAAAGGAAAGGTTCAAATGACTAAACTACAGTTTCCGCTAGATTTTGTTTGGGGTTCGGCAACTTCCTCCTACCAGATAGAAGGCGCTTATGATGAAGATGGTAAAGGGGAGTCAATTTGGGATATTTTTAGTCATACTTTAGGGAAGATAAATAATAATGATACAGGTGATGTGGCTTGTGATCATTATCATAGATATAAAGAAGATATAGAGTTAATGAAGGAAATTGGGCTTGATAGTTATCGCTTTTCTATTTCTTGGCCTAGAATACTACCTAATGGTAAAGGAGAAATAAATCAGAAAGGGTTAAATTTTTATAAAGAGTTAGTTGATCAGCTTTTAGAAGCTGGGATTGAACCAGTAATTACTTTATATCATTGGGACTTACCGCAGGCTTTACAGGAAGAAGGTGGCTGGGCCAATCGGGACACAATAAAATATTTTGTTAAGTATGCTGAAGTTTTATTTGATGAATTAGGTGCTAAGGTTTCGCAATGGATTACCCATAATGAACCTTGGGTAGTATCATTTTTAGGTTATGCTGAAGGGGAGCATGCACCTGGAATTAAGGATAGAAAGCAAGCTTTACAGGTAGCCCATAACTTATTAGTATCTCATGGTTTAGTGGTGAAAAAATTTAGAGAGTTAGATTTAACAGGAGATATAGGGATTACTCTAAATCTTACATCGGTTTATTCGTATTCGGAGACTGATAAAGATCAAGAGGCTGCTCAATTAATGGAAGAGTATATTAATGGCTGGTTTTTAGATCCAGTTTTCAAAGGTAGCTATCCAAAAAAGTTGGCCCAAATTTATGAAAATCAGTTTGGAAAAATTGATATTCAAGCTGGGGATATGGATTTAATTAGTCAAGAAATAGATTTTTTGGGGATTAATTATTATAGTCGGGCTTTAATTAATTATAATCCAAATTCTAAATTTTATGGAATTGAAAGTATAAAACCTGCTGAAAGTGATTATACAGCTATGAATTGGGAGATATATCCTGATGGTTTGTATGATTTATTAACTAAATTAAATCAGGAATATACTAATAAGCCACTATATATTACGGAAAATGGAGCTGCTTTTGATGACCAAATCATTGCTGGGCAGGTGAATGACCAACGAAGGATTAATTATTTAAAAGAACATTTTAAGAGTGTTTATAGAGCTATTCAGGATGGAGTACCAGTACGTGGTTATTATGTTTGGTCACTAATGGATAATTTTG
Source organism: Halobacteroides halobius DSM 5150 (assembly GCF_000328625.1). Taxonomy (NCBI): domain Bacteria; kingdom Bacillati; phylum Bacillota; class Clostridia; order Halanaerobiales; family Halobacteroidaceae; genus Halobacteroides; species Halobacteroides halobius. The sequence goes on from NC_019978.1 coordinate 259,615, forward strand.
AGTGGGCTTATGGATATAGTAAACGTTTTGGATTAATATATGTAGATTATAATACTCAAAAAAGGACTTTAAAAGATAGTGCCTATTGGTATCAGCAAGTGATTGAAGAAAATAGTATAGGAATTGATTAATTTTATATAAAATATTTTTTAAGAAAAATGATAATACAAAATAAGCCAAATATATAGAAAGGAGAAAGAATATGTCCAAAAAAAGTTGGGAATTTGTAGAAGGAAATGAAGAGTTTAGTTTAAAAGATCCTGATAAAATAAATTCTCTTTATTTTCCATTAGCTAATGAAGCTGAAATGATGTCAGCTATAACTCCATCATTACACGGGGATATAAAAACTGGTCAAAATACTTTTGCTATGGAGCCGGTTTCAGCTATAGATTTACATAATAAGAAATCTAGTCGTAATTTTTGGGTGGTAGTAGATAAAGAAGAAGCATGGTCTGCTACAGGTTATTCTGCCAAACAGGAAGTGTATAAATTTGATAATGATAATTCAGAAGAAGTAACGCTTGAGGCTGGAATGTTATGGCATAAGATTACTAGAGAAAATAACAAATTAAATTTAAAATCAGAGGTAACTAATTTTGTTCCTAGTAATGATGATACTGTAGAATTAATGAAAGTTAAAATTACTAATACAGGAAATAAGGCTAGGGAAGTATCACCAACTGCAGCTATTCCAATATATGGTCGGTCAGCAGATAATTTAAGGGATCATCGCCATGTAACCTCTTTATTAAATAGAATAGAAACAGTTGATAATGGAGTAGAAGTGAAACCTACTTTATCTTTTGATGAACGTGGTCATAAGTTAAATGCTGTCTCTTATAAGGTTTTAGGTAGAGATGGTGACGGAAAGAGTCCAGTAGGATTTTTTCCTATTTTAGAAGATTTTGTTGGTGAAGGTGGATCCTTAGCCTGGCCTGAATCTGTCATATCTAATGCAAATGATTATTGTGAGTCAGGGGAAAAATTTGAAGGTTTTGAAGCTGTAGGAGCTTTACGATTTGAAGATGTTACTTTAAAACCTGGTGAAGAAAAATCATATATTTTAGCTATTGTAATTGAAGAGGATGAATATGAAGAAGATCTAGCAGCTAAATATTGTAGTACACAAGGTTTCAATGCTTATTTAGAAGCAAATAAAGACTTTTGGCAAAGTAAAATAAATAAAGTTCAATTTGATTCTAGTGATGAAGAATTTGATTCTTGGATGAAGTGGGTTACTTTACAGCCAACCTTAAGAAGGATCTATGGTTGTTCATTTTTGCCTCATCATGACTATGGTCGTGGTGGCAGAGGTTGGAGAGATTTATGGCAAGATTGTTTAGCCTTATTACTAATGGAACCTGAACCAGTGCGAGATATATTATTTAATAATTTTGCAGGAGTTAGAATTGATGGTAGTAATGCTACAATCATCGGTTCTAAACCAGGGGAGTTTATAGCTGATCGAAATGATATTAGTAGAGTTTGGATGGACCACGGAGCTTGGCCGTTTTTAACTACTAAGTTATATATTGATCGTAGTGGAGATTTAGAATTTCTATTAGAAGAGCAAAATTACTTTAGGGATGCTCAAATTTATCGTTCTGAGAAGACAGATGAAAGTTGGAGTTCAGAGGATGGAAATAAATTATTAGATGAAGATGGTAATGTCTATTCTGGGACTGTTTTAGAGCATATACTAGTTCAGCATTTAACTCTATTCTTTAATGTTGGAGAACATAATAATCTAAGATTAGAGGGTGGAGATTGGAATGATGGATTAGATATGGCAGAAGATAAGGGAGAAACTGTAGCTTTTACAGGATTATACGGAAGAAATATGTTAGAACTAGCTGATTTACTGCGTAGTTTACAGGAGAAATTAGAAATAGATAAGTTAGAGATAGCTAGAGAAATGAAATTATTATTAGATACTTTAAATGATAAGGTAGATTATGATTCTGTTACTGAAAAACATAAGTTACTCGATAATTATTTTACTAGTTGTGAATCGGTTATATCTGGTGAGAAAGTTGAAGTTAGTATTGAAGATCTTATTTTGGATTTGGAACGTAAGGGAAACTGGATTATTAATCATATTAGATCTAATGAATGGATTGAAAATAAGGAAGGTTATAAATGGTATAATGGTTATTATGATAATGATGCTCAGAGGTTGGAAGGAGATCATTCTTCTGGAGTAAGGATGACTTTAACTGGGCAAGTTTTTAGTATTATGAGTGGAGTAGCTACTAAAGAGCAAATAGAAAAGATTACCGATGCGGCTGATCATTATTTAAAGGATGAAAGTGTTGGTGGGTATCGATTAAATACTGAATTTAATGAAGTGAAGCTAAATATGGGTAGAGCCTTTGGATTTGCCTTTGGAGAGAAAGAAAATGGGGCTATGTTTAGTCATATGGCTGTAATGTATAGTAATGCTCTTTATAAACGTGATTTCTCTAAGAATGGATTTGAAGTTATAAATTCAATTTATGAACATTGCAAAGATTTTGAGACTAGTAGAACATATCCTGGTATCCCTGAATATATTGACTCACGCGGTCGAGGTCTATACCACTACCTGACTGGTTCAGCTAGTTGGTTACTATTAACAATGGTCAACCAAGTTTATGGAGTACAAGGGATAGTGGGAGATTTAATGTTGGATCCTAAACTAGTTAAATCCCAGTTTGATAAGAATGGAAGAGCTAACATCACAACTATCTTTGCTGACAGAAATCTTAATATTACTTATGAGAATAGTGAATTTGTTGAGGTTAATGACTATAAAATTAAGACGATTACTATTAATAATGAAGAGATTGATTTTAATTTAGAAGATGGAGCTGCTGTTATAGATAGAGAGTTAATTTCTAAGCTAGATAAAGATAAAGAACATCAACTAGAAGTAAAATTAGGATAGAATTAATAGGAGGGAAAAATGAATTATTTACCAGATGATAATCGATACCAAAAAATGAAATATAACTATTGTGGAGAAAGTGGATTACAACTACCAGCTATTTCTTTAGGATTATGGCATAATTTTGGTGGTATAGATGATTTTGAAAATAGTAGAGCTATGATTAGAAAAGCTTTTGATTTGGGGATAACTCATTTTGATTTAGCTAATAATTATGGGTCCCCTCCTGGTTCGGCAGAAGAAACGTTAGGAAAGATATTAAAGACTGATTTAGCTAACTACCGAGATCAACTGATTATCTCTACTAAGGCAGGTTATGGAATGTGGTCAGGCCCTTATGGAGATGGTGGGTCTAAAAAATATTTAACTGCTAGTTTAGATCAAAGCCTTAAGCGGTTAGGGGTTGATTATGTAGATATATTCTATCATCACCGCCCTGATCCTAAGACACCACTTGAAGAAACAATGAAAGCTTTAGATACAATTGTTCAACAAGGAAAGGCTCTTTATGTGGGGATCTCTAATTATGATGCGCAGCAGACAAGAGAGGCAGTAAAAATATTAAAAGATTTAGGAACTCCTTTTATAGTCAACCAAGTTTCCTATTCTATGTTTAATCGCTGGGTTGAGGATGAATTATTAGATGTGTTAAAAGATGAAGGTTTAGGATCAACAGTATTTTCTCCTTTATCTCAGGGATTATTAACTGATAAATATTTATCTCAAATACCAGATGATTCTAGGGCAGCTAGTTCTAATGAATTTTTAACTGCGAATGATATAACAGAAGAGAAGTTAATAAAGACTCAGAAATTGAATGAATTAGCTAAGAAGAGAGGTCAGAGTTTGGCCCAGATGGCTTTAGCTTGGGTACTAAGACAAGAAACTGTAACTTCGGTTTTAGTAGGAGCTAGTAAAGTAAGTCAAATTGAAGAGAATGTTAAAACGATAAATAATCTAGAATTTAGTAATGAAGACTTAAAGAGAATAGAAGGAATCTTAACTTCTTAAGATAGAAGAGGTGTTAAGATGCTATATCCTAGGACAAGTGAATGCCGACAATCAGAAGAAGTTAAAATTTATGATGATAAGAAGGGTTCTGGAGGATATAAAATACTGAGCCAGATAGATCAAATGTAGCTCAGTTTTTCGATGTTATTTGTTTAAACAAATATTATTCTTGGTATACAGATCCTGGTTAATTAGAAGTTATTGAATTACAGGCAGAAAAAGAATTAAGAAATTGGCGTGAACACTTTAAAAAGCCATTAATTATGTCTGAGTATGGTGCAGATACAATTGCAGGTTTTCATCAAGATCCTCCAGTAATGTTTAGTGAAGAATATCAGTGTGAGTTATTAAAGCGCTATCATAATATTTTTGATAAATTAGATTTTGTTATTGGAGAACATGTCTGGAACTTTGCTGATTTTGCTACTAAACAAGGCGTTACTAGAGTGCTGGGGAATAAAAAAGGAGTATTTACTAGGCAGCGTCAACCTAAATCGGCCGCTCACTTGTTAAAAGAAAGATGGAATAATAAGTAAAATCAAATAAGGGAGGCTAAGTATGACTCCAAACTCAGATTTATTAGAGATTAAAGAATATACTGCTGAAGGATATAAACCATTAATTGATTATGGAGAGTGGAGAGTGGCAATTTTAAAGTATTGTGATGAATTATTGCCACAGAAAATTAATAAAATGCAAAAGCATGATCAAACTGATGAAGTTTTTGTATTATTAGAGGGAGAATGTATCTTATTTCTTGGCGAAGGAGAGGAAGAAATTATTGATATTCATGCTAAGAATATGGAACCATTGAAATTATATAATATCAAACGTTCTGTCTGGCATACACATACTCTTAGTCAGGATGCTGTAGTCTTAATTGTTGAGAATGAAGATACTTGTTTAGCAAATTCTCCAGAAAAAGAATTGACAGTAGAACAGCAAGAAAAACTAGTTGAATTGACTAATTCACTATGGGATTAATAATTATAATTTTTTAACTATTTGTAAATTTTAAGGAGGGGAATAATGAAACAGGATTTCTCATTAACTAAAGAAGGCTATTTTGTAATAGATGATTATCAGAATAAACCTACTTTTGCTAGTTTCCTACCTGGGATAGCTGGTAAATTAGGTATTCCACTATGGGCTTTTTATGTTAATAGAGGCCAAGGACTTGCTAGTTTTGGTATCGAAAGTAAAGAACATCCAATTATGGAGTTTTATCCAGCTAATAAATCTTATCAGAATGTAGAGACTAAAGGGTTTAGGACTTTTATTAAGATTAAAAATGATAATGGTGAAACTATTTATGAACCTTTTAGAAAAGTAACTGACCAGATCTCTACTAAGATGACAATTGCTCCTTATAAATTGACTATAGAAGAAGAAAACTTAGATTTAGGCTTAAAGGTACAAGTAAACTACTTTATTTTACCTAATGAAAACTTTGGGGCTTTAATTCGTCGTGTTAAAGTTAAGAATATTGCAGATAGTCAGCAAAATATAGAAGTATTAGATGGAATGCCAATGTTAATTCCTTATGGTATTAGTAATGGAGAGTTAAAAGAAGTAAGCCAAACTATTTCAGCTTGGACAAAAGTTTATGCTTTTGCAGACAAGACTCCATTTTACCGTTTGAGAGCTTCAGCTGAAGATGAGGCAGAAGTTAGTCAAATGGAGGCAGGAAACTTTTATATTCCATTTACTAGAGAAGATAATGAAAATAAATTATTACAACCATTAGTAGATCCAAAAGTTATCTTTGAAAATCGAACTAGTTTAGAAGATGCAGTAGGATTTAATAAGCAAGAATTAACAGATTTTAAGGGGAAACAAATTTTAGAGAATAGATTCCCAGCAGCTATGTCTGCTACTAAAGATAGATTAGCTAAGGGAGAAGAGTTAGAGATTAATTCTGCTTATGGGCATCTTGCAGATCAAGATATGATGACTGATGTAACTAATAAAGTATTAGCAGATGATTTCTTAGATAATAAAGCAGAAGAGACTGCTCAGTTACATAATTACTATGCTGATCATATCTTTACAGTTAGTGGCGAGCAGACTTTAGATGCTTATAGTAGCCAAACCTTTATGGATAATATATTGCGAGGTGGTTTTCCAACTAATTTTGGGGAGGAAAGTGAGACTACTTATCACATTTTTTCTAGAAAACATGGAGATTTAGAGCGTGATTATAATGAATTTTCACTAGAACCTGCTTATTATTCACAAGGGAATGGTAATTTTAGGGATGTTAATCAGAATCGACGTTGTGATGTATTTTTTAATCCGCAGGTTAAAGATCATAATGTAAAACTATTTGCTAATTTAATTCAACCTAATGGCTATAATCCATTAGTAATTGAAGGAAGTAAATTTTATATTGAAGATGAGCAAGCTAAGCAAGAGATCATTAGTCAAGTTGCTAGAAAAGATAGAGAAATGGTTTCAGATAGATTAGAAGAACCATTTACTCCTGGAGCAATAGCAGTCTTTATTGATAATCATGAGCTAGATCTTAAGTTAGATATTTCTGAATTTGTTGATTTAGTAATTGATAATGCCGAGTTTTGGACTGAAGCTCAATTTGGCGAAGGATATTGGATTGATCACTGGACTTATAATTTAGATTTAATTGAGAATTATTTAGCAGTTTATCCCGAAAAGTTAAAAGAGTTATTATTAGAAGATGAAAGTTATACTTTTTATGATAATTATGCTCAGGTTCAACCTAGGGATAAGAAGTATGTTTTAACAGATGCTGGGCCAAGACAATTTAATGCCGTTGTTGAAGATGAAGCTAAAAAAGAGATGATTGAGCAGCGAGATAAGCTACCTTATTATGTCCGAGCTGATCAAGGAAGAGGAGAAATTTATCAGACAACACTAATGACTAAGTTATTGACTTTAGTTATTAATAAAGTATCAACTTTAGATCCATTTGGAGTAGGTATTGAGATGGAATCTAATAAACCAGGTTGGTATGATGCTTTAAATGGTTTACCTGGGATTTTTGGTTCTTGTACTGCTGAAACAATGGAGTTAAAAAGGTTAGTTGAGTTTTTACAAGAAAGCCTAGCTCACATAGATATTGTTGATACTAAATCAGTTCTTCTGCCTGTAGAGTTATATCAATTTTATGAATCTTTAAGCCAAGTTTTAGATAATTGGATAGCTAAGGAGGATAGTTTTGCTTATTGGGATCAAGCTACTGCCCTTCGTGAAGAATATAGAGCAAAAGTCTTTGCAGGTTTTGCTGGTGCTGAAGAGGAGTTAACAATTAAGGATCTGAAAAGCTTTTTAGATAGAGTAGAGACTAAATTAAATCGAGCAGTAAAGTTGGCCCGAGAAGATAATGGATTATTTACAACTTATTTCTCTTATCAACCAGTGGAGTTTGAAAAGACTGGTGAAAAGTCTGCTGATGGTTTAGACCATATTAGGGTAACAGAGTTTGAACAACATAGATTACCAGAGTTTTTAGAAGGACAGGTTAGAGCCATGAAAGTATTAGAAGACCAAGATGAAGCTAGTCAATTACATGCTACTGTCCATGATAGTCAGTTATATGACCAGCCACTAGGAATGTATCGAGTCAATGGTGATTTATCTAGTGAATCCTATGATATTGGCAGAGCTAGAGCCTTTAGTCCAGGCTGGTTAGAAAATGGATCTATTTGGTTGCATATGGAGTATAAATACTTATTAGAGTTATTAAAATCAGGCTTATATGATGATTTTTATCAAGCAATTGATAAAGCCTTAATTCCATTTCAGGACCCTGAAACTTATGGGCGTAGCATTTTAGAGAATAGTTCCTTTATTTTAAGTACTCTTAATGATGATGCTGAAAATCATGGCCGAGGTTATATAGCTAGATTAAGTGGTTCTACAGCAGAGTATCTTCATATGTGGTCTTTAATGGCCTTTGGCCCGCAACCATTTACTATAGAAGATGGAAAATTAGTTTATAAACCACAACCAGCTTTAGAAGCTGATTTATTTACTATAGAAACTAAAGAAGTATCTTTGCAAGTTAGTGAAACTAAAAGAGTAGAAGTAGAGATACCTGCTAATAGTTTTGCTCATCGTTTCTTAGGTAATACACTAGTGATTTATCATAATCCTAATAGAAAGAGTACTATTGGTACTAATAAAGCAGAGATTCAAGGTTATAAATTATTAACTGAAGATGGTCAAGAGATTGAAGTGGAAGAGTCAATAATTTCTTCTTCATTAGCTAAAAAAATTAGAGAGGGAGAAATTAATCAAATAGATATCTTCTTAGACTAGATAGAAGTGTTGTTAAATAGCTATTTAACAACTTTATAAGTAAATAAATTAAATATTATTCTTAAAGGAGGTGATGAAAAAAGAAAGAGCCATCCCTTCTAGGTTACAGGCATCCAACCATCCCTAGAAAGGAATGACTATTTATTAAGTATATCAGATCAGCTAAGATATTAAAAGCAAAATTATTATAAGACTTAGCTGCAGATGAGATGTTTTTAGTCACTCTGGTAAAAATTTATGAGATTAGTTGTTATATTAAAATTATTTTATAACCCTATAAGAATTTAATATTTATAAATTGAAGATTAAACCTAAAGGGGGAAATATAAATGAAAAAGGTTTCTTTATTACTCAGTTTAGTATTAGTTTTAGCCTTAGCTGTACCAGTTTTGGCTGAGTCTAATGTAGAGATTAGTGGTAATTATGGCTTTACATTCTGGGAATTTAGTGAAAAAGATGGCAAAGCTAATTATTCAATGAATGGTATTCCTGGAGCAGTATTTGGAATAGGTGATTGGAAACAATCTACTAGTGATGGCAATGAAGAGCAATTTGAAATGGGCTTAAATCTAAATATGAAAGCTACAGTTGATGATACAGTAACTGTAGATGCTGGTTTTATTAAACTTGATGAAGAAATGGATGGAGAATTAAAAGGTTCTGATAGAACTTTTGCACAGGATTTATCAACAATGCAAGATAATCCTAAACTGAAACTAGAGAATTTAACCCTTACTGCTAAGCCAGATTTTGGTGAGGTGATTATTACTAATAACTTTAATTACAACTTTAATAATAAGGTACTTGCTGCTCAATTTGATGGTAACTGGGGAGATATGATGTCTTATGGTGAAGGTGTATTAGTTAAAAGTGATATAGTCGGTTTAAATACTCAATTTTTTATTTATAAAACTGATCAAGATAATTGGATGAAACAAGGTGAAAGAGATACGCCTGTAAAGCAAATGGTATATGGTACAGATTTAAAAAAAGATTTAGGTATGGGTAAAGTAGGTGCTCTTATTGTAAGAACTCATGATCAAAAAGGAGAAAACGCTAAAATGAGCGATGGTAGTGATAATCCTGCTTATGATAAAGATCTTGATAATACACACATCGCTGTAAATGGTGAATTCAAGCCAATGGATATACTAACAGTTAAAGGTGAATTTATCACTGCTAAGTATGGTGATGATGTAGAAGCTATTCACAATACGGTTGCTCCACCGTGGTTATCTCAAGATTACTCTGTAGGAACTGATAAGCAAAGAGAAGATACTAATATTATTGAGTTATCTGTTGAGTCAACTCCACTGCCAGGTTTGAGTCTGACTGGAACCTATAAGGATGTTGGCGAAGATTATGTAGCAGTACAGGGTAACTCTCATGAAAGACAATCATGGTTTGGAGATGAAACATTTAATCCAGGTACTCAGAGATTTGATTATAATGATGGAACTGGTTATGAAAAAGGATTTAAGGTAGACGGTAGTTATATGGTGCCGGTTCCTTTAATGCCCCAGGTAACTGGAATGTTCACTCAATATCTAGAAACTCGTAGTAAATTAAATAGGCTTGCTGATGATCAAGTAACTATTGGTAAAGTTGGAGCAAATGTTTCTGGTGATTCCTGGGAAGCTGAGACTTATTATCGGTATAAAAATGATAAAAGACCTGTTGAAGAAAATGGTGTAGTATTTAATGAAGTAAATGTAAATGGTAGTTATACTGTCTTAGATAGTGAGGCCACTACAGTCGATTTAACTGGTGAACTTAGTTATTATACTGGTGATGACGAAGACGCTAAAAAGAATAAAAACTTTTCTAAAGAAACTCGAGTTAGAGCTGGTGTCAATAGTAGCCATAAGTTAAATGATAAGGTTGATTTAACTGCTAGCTATGACTTTGGTATTGTTCAAGAAAATAGTGACCTATTAAAAGGTAAAGCTATGCAGAATCTAATTAAGGCTGGGTTAAGCTACAAGGTTAGTCAAAATACTACTTTAAATGTTAACTATCACTATGATGCTTATCAACTTAAGAATATTGATGATAAGGAAGATAACTTTGGTGAAGTAATGAATGAAAAAGAGGCTAACCATGTTTGGTATAATGGTCAAGAAAGCTGGCAAGATAGAACTGCTTCTTATGAAGGTTATACAACTCATTCAGTTAAAGCTACTTACAACGTAAGCTTTTAATAGAGAAGAAAGAGATATCGGTTTGGAGTTTAGTTAGATATTGGTAGGTAGTCAGGTAGTAATACTTGACTACCGTTGACTACCGAAAAGTCTAATCATTAGAGATTACAAGGAGGAGAAAAATGAAGAAATTACCTATTATAATGATTTTATTGGCCGGACTATTGCTGGTTGTAGGTTGTTCTGATGTTATGGGGCCCAAAACGTCTACTTTAACAGTTAGTCTTCAAAATGAATTAGGAGAGGATATTGAGGGAACCGTAAAAGTTGATGGGAATGAGAAAACCGGTTCATCAGTTCAATTTGAATTACTAAAAGCTGGAGACTATACAGTGAATGCAAATGCTATTACTTATAAAGAGAAATCCAAGCAAGTAACAATGGATGGAGAAGACACTACTGTATATATAACATTAGAAGCAGCTCCAATAGAGGATCCATCAGAGCCAGCACAAGAGCCTACTGATTTGAGTGGAGCAACAGTTGTCTATAGTGATGCGACCGGTGGAACAGCAGCGAATGTAGGTACTATGAATCAATTTTGGTATGGCTCTATTAATTATTCTGAGATAGACGTAAGCGAAAATAATGTTGCGAAGTATCAATATTCCGGAACAGCCGGAGAATGTGTAGGGATTACGTTCGATCCTATAGATGCTAGTAGTGAAGAAGTAATTAAGTTAGATGTATATGTTACAGATAAGATGAAAAAAATTGCGTTTAAACCAGTTGATTCTTCTGATAATGGAAAAGAATATTCCTATACTGTCGGGACAGATATTAGTGCAAATGAATGGAATACTGTGACAATTGATTTATCCTCTTCTGACCTTAATACTTCATCTATAGCTCAGCTTGGTGTAATTATTAAGAAGGGTGGTTTGGCAGGTCAAGCTATGTATCTTGACAATATATATCTAAAGTAAGCAGATAAAAGACTTTAGGTCTACCAACACCGTCGGACACTTAAGTGTCCGACGGTGGATAATCACTTGATTGGACAGATGAATTTGATGTTAGAGTTACACTAAATTATTATTACTTTATAACAGGTGATTTATATTTTAGATAATATAGTTTTGAATAATTAATAAGTTGTTCATTATAATTTAGGATTTATATTAATATTCATTTTTTGTTTCAAGTTAGACAGTAATGAAACTATTAATTTGTTTCTTATCAGCTAAGGGAGATAATAAAATGTTTACAACAAAATGGAAACTCTTTTTTGGATTACTTTTGTTTTTAATAATTATGATTCTGACTGCCTGTGTTAATGAAGGCAGTATTGAAAAGTATACTTTGACTGTAAATGTTGAACAAGCAACATCAACACCAACAATCAAAGTCTATGATGATCAAGAAGAAATCGCTAGTCAAAAAGGAAATCCAATTCAATTTAACTTAAGTAATGGAAGCTATACTATAGAAATAATAACTGATGGTTACCCCACTAAAACTAAAGAAATTTTAATTAATGATGATAATGAAACAATAAGTTTAAATCCTGGTAAGGAATGGAGTCTTGCTTGGGCAGATGAATTTGACTCACTGACATTAGATTCATCTAACTGGACTCGTCAAGTACTTCCAGCAGGGACATTTAATAATGAATGGCAGGCCTATACTGATAGCTCTGAAAACTCTTATATCCAAATGGATACAGATGGTAATAATGGGGCAATGGTAATTGAAGCAAAATATAATGATCAAGGACTTGAAATGGGTAATTTCACCTCAGCCAGAATGATAACTAATGAAAAGGTAGAATATCAATATGGAAAAATAGCAGCCAGAATTAAAGTACCAGAGGGCCAAGGGATTTGGCCAGCATTTTGGATGCTTGGTACAAATATTGATGAAACCGGTGGTGATACGTCATGGCCGTACTGTGGTGAAATAGATATTATGGAGAAAATCGGCGGTAGTAATACTAAAGAAAAGACAGTTCATGGAACAGTTCATTTTGCCAATGAAGCAAATGCTTATGAATATATTGGAGGAAGTAAGACTATATCAGAATATCTATCTGCGGATTACCATGTCTATGAAATAGAGTGGAATGCTGATGCAATCATCTGGAGATTAGATGGTGTAGAATATCATAGACAAGATATGACAGATCCAATGTTTGATGAATTTGAAGCACCATTTTATATTCTATTAAATGTAGCTGTTGGTGGAAATTGGCCAGGTTATCCTGATGCTACAACAATTTTTCCTCAAAAGATGTATATTGATTGGGTTAGAGTGTATAAATAGTTTACAGTAGACAGTTGACGGTTGACAGTTAAAATTCAAGAACAGAATCAAAACCTTAAATTATCCACTGTAAACTGTTAACCATATAAAAAAGGAGGATTAAAATGACAAAAAAGGACATTAAAATAATTCAAACTGCTAAAGATACAGAAGATAGATTATCAGAAAAAGAAGATTTACAATTTACAACAGAATATAATAATAATTTACCAACACTTGAAATTAATCAAGAAGAAGAATATCAAGAGATTACTGGTTTTGGTGGTGCTTTTACTGAAGCAGGAGGTTATACCTTATCCCAGATACCAGAAGAAAAGAGACAAGAAGTAATTGAAGCTTATTTCCATCCTGAAAAAGGAATTGGCTATACTTTATGTCGGACTCATATTAATAGTTGTGATTTTTCATTAGGAAATTATGCTTATACTGAAACTGAAGGGGATACAGAATTAGAAGATTTTGATATCTCTCGAGATAAAGAATATTTAATTCCTTTTATTAATGATGCTTTAAATGTAGAGGAAGCGGAATTTAAATTATTTGCATCACCTTGGAGTCCTCCAGCTTGGATGAAGACTAATGAAAGAATGAATCAAGGTGGAAGTTTAAAAGAGGAATATTGGCAGACTTGGGCCAACTATTTTGCTAAATATATTAAAGAATATCGAGAAGAAGGCATAGATATGTGGGGAGTAACAATTCAAAATGAGCCAATGGCTGAAACTCCTTGGGATAATTGTATTTACCAAGATGAAGAAGAACGAGACTTTGTTAAAGTACTAGGGCCAACGTTAAAAGAAGCCGGACTTGAAGATATCAAAATCATGGTCTGGGATCATAATAAAGATATTATGAAATCTCGTGTAGATACTATTTTATCTGATGAAGAAGCTGCTCAGTGGGTGTGGGGTGTAGGCTTTCACTGGTATGGTAGTAGTGATAGTAAATCTATTGAAGATGATAAAGTATTAAGTTATACTTATCAAACTTATGATAAAGAATTAGTCTTTACGGAAGGTTGCAATCCACTCTATGATGAAGATAACTTCTTTGGCGAGTGGTGGACGGGGGAAAAGTATGGTCGACATATTATTTCTAACTTAAATCATTATACAACAGGTTGGGTTGATTGGAATATGGTTTTAAATGAAGAAGGCGGGCCAAACCATGTAGAAAATTATTGTGATGCTCCAATTATAGTTGATACTGAAAATAATGAAATTATTTATGAAAGTCCTTATTATTATTTAGGACATTTCAGTAAGTATATTCGTCCTGGAGCTAAACGAATTGCTTGTAATTCAGACACTAATCAGTTAAGGGTTACAGCAGCTAAAAATCCTGATGGAAAAATTGCAGTTATAGTGATGAATGAAAGTGATGAAGAAATTTCATTCAATCTAAAAAATAATGATGGGCAAGCTACTAGAGTAGTCAGTCCAGCTCATTCAATTCAGACATTAATTTATTAAGTAATTATCCATTATCAATTTTCAATTCTCAATTACATTTGCTATCAATCAAGTTTTAGAGTTATTAAAAATTTAGAGGATACAAGTTTAATAATTACTAGGGCCACCTAGATAAGAACCTCCAATTGAAATAGGAGGAATATAGTGAAAAAATTATGGATTATAAGCTTTTTATTACTTAGTGTCTTAGTGTTAGGAGGATGTAAAGCGCCTGTAGATCAGAGCCAAATAACTAATTTAGCAATTAAAGTTAGAGATACAAATAATCAACAAGTAGCAGCTAATATTAAAGTTTTACATGCTGGAGAGAAAGTAGCTAGTAAACAGGGGTCAGAAGTTAAATTTGAATTACTAAAAAATAAGAATTATAAGTTAGAAGTAGATAAAGAAGGTTACTTAGCTAAAACAGTTAATCTTCCGTTAGAAGAAGATAGTAACCTAACTGTTAAATTGATTAAGGTTGCTAATCTAGTTGGCAATGGGGACTTTACTACTCCCATTTCCAATGCGAATCCAAAAGCAAATGGCGAATTAGATAGTGGAGACAGTTGGGTTTATCATCAAAATAGTAATGGGCAAGGTTCAGTAACAATTGAAGGTGGAGAAGCTAAAGTTAAGGTCAATAATCCCGGAAATAATCCATGGTCGGTTCAATTATTACAAGGGCCAATTACTTTAGAAAAATCTGCTTACTATAAGATTAGTTTTGAGGCTCACGCAGATCAAAAAGCAAAATTACATCTTAAACTAGGAGCTAATGGAAATAGAGGTTGGGTAGGATATGAAGAACGAGATGTCAATCTAACCACTACTCCGCAAACTTATCAATTCAAATTTGTAATGGAAGAAGAAACAGACCAACAGGCTCGATTTGAACTGTGGTTTCTAAATCAAACAGATTATACTATAGATAATATTAAATTAATTAAAATAAAATCGGGAACAGCAACAGAACAAAAGGATGAAGTTAAGATAGAAAGTGGAGAAATTATTACTAATGGAAGCTTTGCTAATAAAACTGTAGGTTGGGGAAGTGATGGGAATATTGAACTTACCAATCAAGCTGGTAAGCTTAAAGCTAAGATAGAGTCAATTGGTGATAATTCTTATACTCCTCAAGTTAATCAAAAAGGGATAAAAATGGTTAAAGATGTAACTTATACAGTTAGTTTTACTGCTAGAGCTAACAAGGCTAGAAAGATGAATGTAGCTATTGGAAAGCCTCTTAACCAAGCTCCATGGTATATAGATTATATTGGCGAAGTTAAGACTTTTGATTTAACCACAGAGATGAAGAATTATAAATTTAGATTTACAATGAAGGAAGAAAGTTATGATGATGCTAAACTGACTTTTGAATTAGGACAAATCACTGATGGAAGTGCAGCTACAACTGTTTATCTTGATAATGTAAGAATTACTCCTGATTTAGGTTTTTATACTGATTCTAGTCTAACTATTGATAAGCGAGTAAGTAGAATTATTAGTTTAATGACTCTTGATGAAAAGATAGGTCAAATGACTCAAGGTGAGAGAAGACATGTTAGTCCCAAACAGGTTAGAAAGTACCACTTGGGTTCAATTTTAAGTGGTGGAGGTTCAACTCCTGGTAATAATACTCCACAAGATTGGATTGATATGTATAATAACTTTCAGGAAGAAGCTCTTAGTGGTAGATTAGAGTTACCATTGATTTATGGAGTAGATGCGGTACATGGCCACAATAATTTAAAAGGAGCTACTATTTTTCCTCATAATATAGGATTAGGTGCGATGGGGAAAGGATTAATGGAAGTAAATAAATCCAAACAAGCGCAAAAGTGGATAGAGAAAATTGCTCGTATTAGTGCTCAAGAGACTGCTGCAACAGGAATGGATTGGGATTTTGCTCCAGCTGTTTCAGTAGTTAGAGATGAGCGCTGGGGTAGAAGTTATGAAAGTTTTGGCGAAACAGCCGAACTACAGAAGTTATTAGCAGGACCTTATGTCAAAGGACTGCAGGGTACAAAAGATATACTTAGCAAAGAGAGAGGACATGTAGTTGCTACAGCTAAGCACTTTATTGGAGATGGTGCTACTAAATGGGAAACAGGAGATGCAGGTTATCAAATCGATCGCGGTAATGTTAACATTGATTTAAATAAACTTAAAAAATTGCATGGGCAAGGTTATCTGGAAGCAATTGATGAGAATGTAGGAACAATTATGATTTCTTATAATAGTTATCAAGGTACTAAAATGCATGCTCACCAGGAATTAATTCAAAACTATTTAAAAGCTCCACAAAAAGAGGGAGGACTTGGGTTTGATGGTTTTGTCATCTCAGATTGGGCAGCAATTCATGAAATAGATGCCCCAACTCATTATGCTAAAGTTGTTAAGTCAGTTAATGCTGGGATTGATATGTTTATGGAGCCTAGTGATTGGCATAAGTTCATGATAGATTTAAAGACAGCAGTTAAAAATGGTGATGTAAAAGAGAGTAGAATTAATGATGCTGTCAAAAGAATTTTAAAGATTAAATTCAAGGCTGGATTGTTTAAAAAAGCATTAACAGATAATGATTCAATAGATACAATTGGTAGCCAAGAACACAGAGCTGTAGCTAGAGAAGCAGTCAGAAAATCACTAGTCTTATTGAAAAATCAAAATCAAATATTACCTTTATCTAAAGATAATAAATTTTATATTACAGGTTCTAATGCCGATAATTTAGGCCATCAATGCGGTGGTTGGACAATTAAATGGCAGGGGTTTAGTGGTAACCAAGCTACTACAGGAACTACTATCAAAGAGGGAATTGCTAATCTGTTACAGGGCCAAAAAGGTCAAATAGTTAATGACTTAAATCAAGCTGATGTAGCTATAGCTGTAGTAGGAGAGAAGGCTTATGCAGAAGGTAAAGGTGATGATGCTGATTTAGAATTATCAGTCTCAGATAAGAGAGAATTACAAAGAATAGAAGAATCAGGGAAACCTATGGTAGTAATTTTAGTTTCTGGGCGTCCGATGATTGTTAGCCCAAGAATTGAGAATTGGGATGTTTTTGTTGCTGCTTGGTTGCCAGGTACAGCAGGCGGTGGAGTAGCAGATGTTATATTTGGCGATTATAACTTCACTGGTAAGTTACCAGTCTCTTGGCCGCGTAGTGTAGAACAACTGCCGCTAAATGTAGGAGATAAAAATTACAATCCATTATTTAATTATGGATATGGATTAAAAATGAATTTAGAAAATTAATTTAAGTTGTGATGTTTTTTAGTTATCCCCTTAGATTTTATATATAGATTTGTAAAGTTATAAGTTTAATACTATACAAGGGATAACCTCCCTTGTATAGTATTCTATCTTTTTAAAATTCGTAATATTTAAAAGATAATTAACATATTAGATTTTTTAATGTGTTAAAGATATATTTTGTTAAAGTAAAAATTAAAAGGAGGAATAATAATGAGTTTAAAGACAAGACAAGTTTTAGCTATGGTAATGTTAGTGTCATTAATCTTACTATCAGTTGTAGGATGTAAACAAGGAGGAGTTCCAGCAGGAACTTCACAGCTAATTGTTAATGTATTAGATGACGAAAGTGCAGTAAAAACAGCTCAAATTACGATTTTACAAAATGGAAAAAAGGTAGTAAGTCAAAAAAAGAAGACAGCTAAATTTAAGCTTAATAATGGAGTTTATAAGGTTAAAGTAAGTAATGATCAATATGGTACTAAATCATATGATGTTTATTTAAGTAGTAATAGTAAACTAGATGTTAGATTAGCAGGTAAGGGTAACTTACTTGGCAATGGTAACTTTAATAAGAAATTATCAACTAATGAACCAAATGCAAAAGGTAAGGTGGATACAGAAGATAGTTGGATTTATCATTTAAATAGTGGAGGAAAAGCAACAGTTAGTATTAAAGATGGATTAGCACAAGTGATGGTTACTAATGCTGGACAAAATCCTTATTCAGTACAATTAATTCAAGCTCCGGTCAAGATAGAAAGAGGGGCCAAGTATAAGGTTACATTTGATGCTAAGTCATCACCAGGCAAGAAAATTCATCTAAAAATAGGAGCAAATGGAAATAGAGGTTGGACAGGATATATAGAATCAGCTAAAAAATTAACAGGAAACTGGAAATCATATGAATTTAATTTTACTATGGCTCAAGAAACAGATGAGAAGGCTCGATTTGAGTTATGGTTTTTAAATTCAGGTATGTATTGGTTGGATAATATTAGAATAGTCAAGGTTGGAGAAAGAAAAATGGCTAAAGAAGGAACTAAAACTGAAGTAGATGAGAATAAAGTAGAAGATTGGGAGTTAGTTTGGAGTGATGAGTTTAATGGAGATAAGATAAATAAGGATAATTGGAGTTTTGAAGTAGGAAACGGACATAAGCAAGGTATCCCAGGTTGGGGAAATGGAGAATTACAGTATTATACTGATGGAGATAATGCTAAGATTGAAGATGGAAAGTTAGTAATTACAGCCAAAGAAGAGAAAAGATCAGATTCTTATGGTAGTTATGATTATACATCTACTAGAATGGTTACTAATGATAAATTTAATCAGGCTTATGGTAAGATTGAATTTAGAGCTAAACTGCCAGAAGGACAAGGGATTTGGCCTGCTATTTGGGCATTAGGAGAAGATATTGATTCAGTAGGTTGGCCTAAATGTGGAGAAATTGATATTATGGAGTATCTTGGTCATAAGCCTAGTACTGTTCACGGAACAGTTCACGGTCCAGTAAGTGGTGGAGCAGGAATTGGTTCAGGCTATAAATTACCTGAGGGAAAGAAATTTTCAGAAGAATTCCATACATTTGCTATTGAATGGGATAAAGATGAATTAGAGTTTTACGTTGATGATACATTATATCATGTAGTAAGTAAAGATGAAGTTGGAGATAGAGAATGGGTTTATGATCACCCTTACTTCTTCATCTTAAATATAGCTGTAGGAGGTCACTGGCCAGGTAATCCAGATGAGACTACAAAATTTCCACAAACTATGGAAATTGATTATATGAGAGTTTATGAAGATAAAAACTCTGATACAATAACAGGAGAAGAGAAATGGGATTCTGAATATGAAAAGGAATGGGCTCAAGCTAAGAAAGAAGAGGCAAGTAGTGGTATAACTAGTGAGAAAGTTGTTAATGGTACTTTTGATAGTGAGATAGCTAATGATACAGAAGATCATCGTGATAATTGGTATGTTTGGGCTGGTCAGGGTGGTAAAGTTGGTTCTTTGGCTGTAGAAAATGGAGAATTTGCTATAGATGTAAAGGACATTGGTAGTAAAAGTTGGAATGTACAATTTAATCAATGGTTAAAATTGAAACCAGGTGTTACTTATAAAATAACTTTTGATGCTCGAGCAAAAAATAGTAGAGATATGAATGTTAAAGTATTACATCCTACTAACTATACAGTTTATGGAAAAGAAGTTAAAAATCTTACTTCTACAATGAAAACTTATAGCTTTGAAGTTAAAATACCAGCAGATGCTTATGAGATTGCTAATTTATCTTTTGAGTTAGGTGCTATTAGTAGTAAAAGTAAGATTACTACTGTTTATTTTGATAATGTAAGTATTGAAAAAATTGCAGAATAGTTATTTTAGAGAACATTTGTATGGGAGAGAAGATAATCTTCTCTCCCATTAAAAATTCTATAATATATAAGTATGACTTCATTAATTTAATTAAAGCTGGATTTTAAAAGATAAGGAGGGGGAAATATGCAGTTAATAAAGAAGCTAAAAAGAAGGTTTGGTGCAATGAGCTTTACAAAAATAACTGTAAATAGGCAATTTCAAATAGGACTAGCTTCATTATTAATTCTTATATTATTAATTGGTAGTTTTGTTTTATATAATAATCGACAAATGAAGCAAAAAGTAGATTATTTAAATAAGAAAGTAATTCCTTCTGTAAAAGTATCTGATCAAATATACCGAAAATTATCTAAAAAAATTAAAATAGTTTATGGGAAAGAAGCTGGAAACTTTGTTATAGGGAATGCAGAAATTAGCAATGAGGAATATTTTAATAGTATAGATAAAAGTATTGATAAACTTAAAAAATATATCCAAAATGAAGACACTTTGCAAGTATTAAATATCTTAGAAAGCTCTAATCAAAAATTTAAGAAATTAAATGCTGATTTACAAAAAACTAATGATAGTATGATGCGCAATATAATTATAAAAGATATAAGTAATTTAGATATTCCAGTTACTGAAGCAAACAAGATATTACAAGATTATACTCAAGGTCAACTGGATAGAACAATTAATAAAATTGTTAAGCAATCACAAAAAAATAGAAATAGGATAATAGTAATAACTATAGTTGGTATGTTAATGAGTTTTGGTTTAGGAATATTTATCAACCGTCAAATTAATAACTTAACTACAGGGATTAAAGATAAAACTAATCAAGCTGTTGATAAAGCAAAATTGGTTAGTGATTCAGCCGAAGAAATGAAAGTAATTGCTGATGATGTAGAAAATAAAATAACCAATGCTTCTAGAAAGATTAAAAGTCTAATAGAAGGTAATAATGAGGTCTCTGGAGCAATTAGTGAGGTTGCAACTGCAATTCAAGATATATCTAGTTCAATTGAAAATCTATCCTCGCAAGCAGACGATATTGCTGAAGTAGGAGAAGATACTTATCAAACAATGCAAACTACTAATCAAAGAATTAGCTCTACGAATGGAATCGTTCAAGAAACAGTTAAAAAGATAAATGACTTACAGGATAGCTTGAGTAAGATTGATCAGATTTCAGATAAAATTATAAAAATAACGGAACAGACTAATCTTTTAGCTTTAAATGCTTCAATAGAAAGTGCTAGGGCTGGAAAAGCAGGTGAAGGTTTTGCAGTAGTAGCAGATGAAATAAAAGAATTAGCAGATGAAAGTAAAGAAGCTACCGAAGAAGTTAAGAGTTTTATTGAAGAAATAGAGGGAGTAACTAATGAGGTAATAGAAAAAATGATGAGTAAGAAAGAAAATAGTGTTATAGGTTCCTTTAAAGAACTTCAAAAATTATCAAATACAGTTACTGAAAAGATGGATAACGTAATTCAGGTTGCAGAAGAACAGGCTGATTCTAGTCAACAAGTAAAAGAATTAACAGAACAAATTTCTGCTTCTAGTGAAGAAGTTTCTGCTCAAACTAGTGAAGCTTCTAATTCATCTACTGAAATTGCTCAATTTATGGAAGAAGTAATTAATGGTAATAATGATTTATATTTCAAGATCAAAGAACAAGTTAATGTCTCTAAGGAACAGTTAGAATTAATTAGTGATATAGTGGATGCTAATAAAAGATTAAAGTAAATTATTAAATATTCGATTGAAATAGAGGGGTAAAATGGAAGAAAAGAAGAATTTATATCAACTTGCAGGACCAATTTTTATTGAAATTTTATTATTTATGTTACTTGGAGTAGCAGATATTTTTATGTTGAGTCAATTTGATGATAAAGCTGCGGGTGCAGTAGGAGCATCAAATCAGATAATTGCTAACTTAAATATAATATTCATAATAATATCTGCAGGAACAGCAGTATTAGTAGCACAGAATGTAGGGGCAAAAAGGCAGAACGAAGTAGAAAAGGTCAGTTCCATTTCACTTGTTATAAATCTAATAATAGGAATAATAGTTAGTATAGTTATGATTTTTTTAGGAGATGAAATATTAATTAAAATTGGAGTTAGTTCAGGTTTGATGAACTATGCTATTGATTATATTACGATTGTAGGGGGAGCATTATTCTTTCAAGCAATCCTAAATACTCTAACAGCTATTATTAGAAGTCATGGTTATACAAAAGAAAGTATGTTGATAACTGCAGCAATGAATATTTTAAATATATTTGGTGATGCAATATTTATTTTTGGGTTATTTGGTGTCCCTGTTTTAGGAGTCAAAGGGGTAGCAATAGCAACGACCTTTAGTAGGATATGTGCTACAATAGTTGCTTTTGTGTTTTTATTAAAAAAATTATTGCCTATAACAATGTTTTCACATTTGACAGAAAAACCCTTAATTGTATTTAAGAAATTGGTTAAGATAGGCTTTCCAGCAGCTATGGAGAATATGTCTTATAGTTTATCTCAGACGGTAGTAATGAGTATTATATTAGTTAATCTTGGTCAAAATGCTTATATAACTAGAACTTATGTGGGAACAATAATTAGATTTGCAATGTTATTTTCATTGGCAGTAGGTCAAGCAAATCAGATTATGATAGGACAGTTAGTTGGAGCTAATGAGATAGAAGAAGCCTATGCGAGTGGAATTAAGAACTTTAAAGTTGCTATGATTTTTTCAGTTTTAGGTGGAGTGATTTTATTCTTTTTTGGAAAGGAATTCATGGGGATTTATACTACCAACCAAGAAATTATAATGATAGGAGCAGCTACTTTAACAGTAGATGCTTTTTTAGAACCTGGCAGAAATTTTAATTTAGTGATGATTAATGGCTTAAGAGGCGCTGGTGATGTTATCTTCCCTGTGGTTATGGCGATAATCTCTATGTGGGGCTTTGGCGTTTTAGGAGGTTATTTCTTTGGGGTAGTATTGGGATATGGTCTACCTGGTATTTGGATAGGGTTATTATTAGATGAATGGATTAGAGGCATATGTATGTTACTTAGATGGCGAAGTAAGAAATGGGTTCAAAAAGCATTAGTTGGATAAAAGGGGAGATATAATGAATGATTCATTCATTCAAGTAAAAGGAGAAAATTTAGTTCGTCAAGGCGAGAAGATAAGATTAAGAGGTTTTGGATTAGGAACTTGGTTGAATATGGAACATTTTATGACAGGTTTACCTGGTAATGATCAGCAAAAAAGAAGAATTTTTTCTGAGGTATATGGTAAGGAGAAAGCAGAAAAGTTTTTTGATAATTATTTAGCTAACTTTATTACAGAGGATGATTTTATTTTTTTAAAGGAACTGGGGATTAATGTGGTTAGATTGTCTTTTAGCTATCGACATTTTGAAGATGATCAGCAGCCTGGTGAGTATAAACGAGAGGGATTTGAACACTTAGATAGGGTATTAAAACTTTGCGAGAAATATGATATTTATGCAATTTTAGACTTGCATGCAGTACCTGGTGGACAAAATCCTGATTTTCACGCTGACAATAATTTAGGGGTCTCATATTTTTGGAAGGATAATTCTTTACGAAAAAGGGTAATAAATCTATGGAGATATATAGCTGAATACTATAATGATAACACCAATATTGCTGGATATGATTTGCTTAATGAACCTGTATTTGTATCTGATGCGGATATATTCAATAATTTTTTTGACCAGGTTATTAGTGCAATTAGAGAAGTAGATAGTAATCATATCTTATTTTTAGAAGGAGATAGTTGGGCTCAAGATTTTAGTAAGTTTAAATTGCCACAAGATGAACAGATTGCTTATTCTTTTCATTTTTATCCTCATTATTCTTTAACTAAAGATTATCCTGCTTCTGTAAATAAAAAAGAAATAAAAGAGGACCTTGAAAGTTTAATAGGAAATTTAAAGGAGAGATTTCAGAGGCCATTATGGTGTGGTGAGACAGGTGCTATCTTTGGAAATTATGGAATCGAATATAGCAAGGATTTAGTAAAAACAACTTTAGATATATTAGAAAATAAGAATGTTGCTTGGACTCTATGGTCTTATAAGGATGCTCAAGCTATGGGCTTAGTTTATCCTCAAAATGATACACCTTGGATGAAATTAGTTGATAGCAGTAGCTGGGATTTATGGGATGAAAAAAAGCAGTCAAAGGATGTATTTGATTTTTTAGAAGAAAAAGGATATGTTGAACCATTGTCTGAAAAGATGAGATTCAAATTAGACTTTAGATTACGAGCTATGCTACAAGAAATTTATATAGAACAGAAGTTGAAGAATTTATTAAATAATATTGATTGGGAGGAGATGAAATGTTATACAGAATCTTTTTTATGGAGTAATTGTAGCTATTATGAAGAAATAGCAACTTTAGTTAAGGATTATACTGTAAGGTAGTCTATAAAAGGAGGAGTTATAATGGATAAGAGAAAACTTGGTAATACAGGATTAGAAGT
Source organism: Halobacteroides halobius DSM 5150 (assembly GCF_000328625.1). NCBI lineage: Bacteria > Bacillati > Bacillota > Clostridia > Halanaerobiales > Halobacteroidaceae > Halobacteroides > Halobacteroides halobius. The sequence continues at coordinate 283,906 of NC_019978.1, forward strand.
TTCAGAGATTGGTTTTGGAAGTTGGCAGTTAGGTAATACAACAGCTTGGAAAGGTGCTAGTCAAAAGGAGGCAATTAAATTAGTCCATCAGGCACTTGAATTAGGCTGTAATTTCTTTGATACTGCTCCTAATTACGCGAGGGGTAATAGTGAAAAAATATTAGGTAAAGCTCTTAATGATAGACGAGAAGAGGTAGTCATTAGTACTAAATTTGGCCATTTTTCTGATGGAACAGTGGACTATGACTTTAATTTAATTCGCGAATCAGTGGAAAATAGCTTGAACTCTCTACAAACAGACTATTTAGATAGTGTCTTATTACATAATCCACCTTTTGAATTTTTAACTGGTTCTACACCTCATTTTGAAATATTACAAAAGTTAAAAGATGAAGGAATTATTAAGGCTTATGGAGCATCAGTAGATACCAGTGAAGAAATGTTGGCTTTGATAGAGAATACAAAAGCGGAAGTTATTGAGGTAATGTTTAATATTCTTTATCAAGAACCAAGAAAGGTTTTTGATAAAGCTAAAGAAGCTGGAGTAGGTTTGATTATTAAAGTTCCCCTTGACTCTGGTTGGTTAACAGGGAAATATAATAAAAATAGTAATTTCACTGGAATTAGAGCAAGGTGGTCACAAGAAGTAATAGAAAGACGAGCTCAATTAGTAGATAAGATCAAACAAATCAAATCTGATCAAAGAGATATGGTTGATGAAGCTTTAAGATTCATTTTAAGTTATCCTGAAGTTTCGACAGTAATCCCTGGTATTAGAAATAGAAATCAGTTAGAACAAAATTTAAATGCAAATAATAAAGAAATGTTGAAATCTTTACAAAAAGAATATGAAAGTTTTTATAAAGATAATTTAGCTGGAAATGAACTACCTTGGTGATAATTATGTTTTAAAAAGGATATAAATATTGAACCTTTATTAGTCAAAGCTCTAATTCCTTAATTAGGATTAGAGTTTTTTATTTTTTCATAGTTAAAAGATCAGGGACGTACTATATTATAAGTATTAAAAGAAGGAGGGGCTGAATTGCTAAATTTAAAAATTGGGCCAAGGTTGTATTTAGGCTTTTGGTTGCTTATAATCCAGAGATCAGCTCCAATCAAATATTATTACTAATAATCAATCAGATAGGCTTTTACTTGATTTAGGATAATCATTTTCTTGTTAGTTTAAACTAATATAAAAGAATGTTTAAGCGAGGGATTATATGGTTAAAGAGCTAGAAGAAAGTAATTGGATGACATTTATAAAACTAGTTTATCAAAAATCTAAAAGAGTAGATATCTTTGTGAATGCTATGAGTCTGGTATATACTACATTATTATCAATTATTCCGTTATTAATATTTTCATTTTATATATTAACTTTATTTAATTTTTTTGGTCAAATGAGTATTTTAATTGATCAATTAAAGCATGTGATTTTAAATCACTTAGCAACGGGAACTGGTCAAACAGTACTTAATTATTTACAACAACAGATAGAAAATATTGATATTAATCAATTAGGAGCTATTAGTTTTATCTCATTAGGAATGGTTGTTATCTTTTTATTAGCCCGAGTAGAAAGAACTTTTAATAGGATTTGGGGGGTTGAAAAGCATCGAGATTTATTCAAGCGTTTTGTTTCTTTTTGGACCTTTATTACTTTAGGAACTTTTTTAGTTACTTTATCTTTAAGTTTAGCTTTAGCAGTAGGAAATATTTACTTTGCTAGTGTTTCCCTAAGTGATACTATTTTTCTACAGTTTTTATCTATGATTGCTTATTTTTTAGTTTTTTTCATTGCTTATTATTTGATTCCTAATACTGAAGTAGAAGTTTTAGCAGCTATAGTAGGAGGAGTGAGTAGTGGAATTTTATTTTATTTGGCTAAAAATTTATACACTATCTACACTACTCATGTAGTTACTTATAATCAAATCTATGGTTCTTTAGCTGCTGCACCATTATTTTTAGTCTGGCTTTATTTAATCTGGATGATTGCTTTATTAGGAGCAGTAATCTCTTATGTCTTTCAACATCGTAATAATCTTTATTATTTTACAGATGTTGAAGATATAACCTTAGGGATTAGAATTCTTCTCCCTTTAGCAATTATGATTATTTTACATAAAAACTTTATTAAAGAAGGAGAAACGGGAGTTATAATTAAAGAATTAATAGACCGGATTAATGTACCATCGGCAGTAATTGAAGATGAACTTGAACGACTAAAAGAAGAGGGGTTAGTAGTCTTAACTAGAGATGGAAAGTATATACCAGCTTGTTCTACTCCAGAATTACCTTTAGAGCAAATTTGTGAAGTATCACTTTTAAAAGAAGGTTTAGATATTAAACATATCTTTAATGATCAAGAGGTTTGGGGGATTTATAATGCGATTCACCAACAACTAGAAAGTGATTTTAGAGACTTAACTGTAGGGGATCTATTAAAAGGAGGGCCAAGATGAAATTAGTACGTTTTCGGAAGGGAGAAAAGGTTGGTTATGGTATTTTAAAGAAAAGACGAATACAGAAAGTGGAAGGAAAAATTACAGGAGATTATCAAGTTTTAGATGAATACTATACCTTATCAGATGTAGAGTTATTAGCGCCATGTTCTCCTAGTAAGGTTATTTGTGTGGGGCTAAACTATAAGGATCATGCTCAGGAGTTAGGTATGGAGTTACCTACAGAGCCAATTATATTCTTGAAGCCAGCTACAACGGTAATTGGGCCAGAAGATATTATCAAGTATCCTAAAATGAGCCAGCAAGTTGACTATGAGGCAGAATTAGCAGTAGTAATTAAAGATCAGATTAAGAATATAACACCAGATCAAGCTCAAGAACATATTTTAGGCTATACCTGTGCTAATGATGTTACAGCTAGGGATTTGCAACGACAGGATGGACAGTGGACTAGGGCCAAATCATTTGATACATTTGCACCTTTAGGTCCAGTAATTGAAACAGAGCTTGCCCCAGATAGTTTAAAGATCGAACTATTTAAAAATGGAGAGCTAAAGCAAACTTCTAATACTGCAAAAATGATTTTCTCTATTCCTAAGCTAGTTAGTTTTATTTCTCAAGTAATGAGTTTACAGCCAGGTGATGTAATTTTGACCGGAACGCCACCTGGAGTAGGAGCAGTTGATTTAGAAGATCAAATTGAAGTTAAGATTGAAGGAATTGGTACTTTAAAGAATAAAATAGGTTGATTTGTCAGCTAAAGAGGGGTGAGGGGATGGAGTTTAATTTTTTAACTATAATTGATTTAGTAGTAACTGGTTTAATCTTTTATAAATTTGTTATGTTAATTAGAGGAACTAGAGCAATTCAATTATTAAAGGGTGTTTTATTTTTATTTTTTATTAGCTTTATTAGTCAGCAATTAGGATTTCAGATTTTTAATTATTTATTAGAACAGATTAGAACAATAGTTTTAATAGCAATTCCAGTTATTTTTCAACCTGAATTGAGAAGGGCTTTAGAAAAGATAGGTCGGGATTATTTAACTAGACATGATAAAGTTGAGACCAATATCGACCAGATAGTAGCTGCAATAATTAGATTAAGTGAGAGTCAAACTGGAGCTTTAATAGTACTTAAACGTCATACAGGGATAAAAGAAATAATTGATACTGGATTAGAAGTAGATGCTATTTTATCAGCAGAATTATTAATTAATATTTTTACTCCTAAGACTCCCTTACATGATGGGGCAGTAATAGTAGAAAAGAATAGAATTATAGCTGCTAATTGTCTATTACCTTTAACAGAGAAGAGAGGATTAAGTTCTAGCTTAGGTACTAGACATAGGGCTGCTTTAGGTATTAGTGAAGAAAGTGATGCTTTAGCATTGGTTGTTTCAGAAGAGACAGGTACTATTTCTTTGGCTAATCATGGAAAGTTTAAATATAATTTGGACGAATTTTCACTTAAAGAGGAATTATTTAAGAGGTTTGAGCATCAAGAATAATTAAGTTGAAAAAGAGCCAAGTAATATAGTGTAAAGTATCAAAATTGAAAAGGGAGTGAAAAAATGATAAGTTATGATGAACAGATAACAAAAAACCTTAAAGAGATAAATAAAATTCATGAAGATTATAAACAGTTAGCATCAGCATTAAAAGTTGTTAATAAAACATCGGATAAAACATATGGTCTTTCTGTAGGTTTTTTACCCAAGAAGGGTATATATTGTATTAAAGATGGTTGGGTTAAACTATTAGATTCTGGAGATAATTCTATAGATGATATTGAAAAATTTGAGCTAATAGATCGCAAAGATGGTAAAATGTTAAAGATTACTTATAAAAACAGCGAATGTCTTAGTATTAAATGAAGTAGTAACTATTTTTAATGGCTCCTAAGTTTTTACTTAGGAGCTATTTTTTTATGTTCTTTAACAATTTATTATTCATATTAAAAAATGTCAGTAGTATATGTGGACATAATATTAAAATGCTATTATTGTATTTAATGGTTTTAGGTATTAAGATGTAAGTAACGGATATAAGAACATAAGTTATATAATATATTTCTCGTTTTTAAAAATCCTAAAGGGGGAATATTAATAATGAAACAAACTATTCAAACTACTACTGAAGAAGTATCAACAAGACAACGTATCCAAAAGTTTGGAAGATTTCTTAGTGGGATGGTAATGCCAAATATTGGAGCTTTCATTGCTTGGGGATTTATTACGGCTTTATTTATTCCAACAGGATGGGTTCCTAACAAGGAATTAGCTTCATTAGTTGGGCCGATGATTACGTATTTATTACCTCTATTAATTGGATTTACTGGAGGTAAACAAGTTGCTGGTACTCGAGGCGGTGTAGTCGGTGCTGTGGCAACAATGGGAGTTATTGTTGGAGCTAATGTTCCAATGTTTTTAGGGGCTATGATAATGGGACCTCTTGGTGGTTGGACGATTAGTAAATTCGATAAGATGATAGAAGGGAAGGTTAAATCTGGTTTTGAAATGTTAGTTAATAACTTTTCATCTGGTATTATTTCAATGCTTATTGCTATCTTGGGTTATTTAGGTATTGGCCCAGTAGTTGAAGCCTTAAATAATACTTTAAGAGCTGGTGTACAAGCAATAGTTGATGCGGGGTTATTACCTTTAGCTTCACTTATTATTGAGCCAGCTAAAGTTCTATTTTTAAATAATGCTATTAACCATGGGATATTAAGTCCATTGGGTGTACAACAGGTAAAAGAAGCTGGAGAATCAATTTTCTTCTTATTAGAAACTAATCCTGGTCCAGGTTTAGGATTATTATTAGCTTATTGGTTTGCTGGTAAAGGTAATGCTAAACAGTCTGCACCAGGAGCAACAATTATTCACTTCTTTGGTGGGATTCATGAAATTTATTTTCCTTATGTACTAATGAAACCAAGTATGATTTTAGCAGTGATTGCTGGTGGAATGACTGGAGTATTTACTTTTGTTGTTACAGGAGCTGGATTAGTTGCTACTCCTTCTCCAGGAAGTATTTTTGCTGAATTGGCTATGACGCCTCCAGGAAACTTTATCCCAGTTTTATCTGGAATTACTCTATCAGCGATTGTTTCCTTTAGTGTTGGTTCTATTATCTTAAAAAGATCACCTAATGAAACAGATGAAGGAAATTTAGGTGCTGCTACCAAACAGATGGAAGACTTAAAAGGTAAAGACTCATCTGTTGCTGGAAATTTAAAAGAAACGACTGGAGAAGTAAATAAAATAGTTGTTGCATGTGATGCAGGTATGGGCTCTAGTGCAATGGCAGCTACTCAACTTAGAAATAAAGTCCAAGATGCTGGGTTAGATATCGAAGTAGACAATTATGCTGTTAATGAAATCCCAGCAGATGCAGATATTATCATTGCTCATAATGAGTTAATGGATAGAGTAAAAGATACTTTACCAGGTAAAGAGTATATTGGTATTGAAAACTTTATGAATAACCCAATTTATGATGAACTTGTTGAAAGATTGAAAAAATAATTAATTTTCATATTAAGCTATGGGTTATGATTTTTAAGTTGTAGGTAGATTCATAGCTCATAGCTTTTTATTATATAATTATTTGAATTAGATTTTTATGTATAAAAAGGGGAGAAGATATAGTATGAAATTAAAGAGTTTATCCTCTCGTCAAAAGAAAATCATTAATAAATTAATTAAATCAACTGACTTTATAACTATTAAAGAGTTAGCTCAACAACTAAAAATTAGTAAACGAACAGTTCAACGGGAGTTATCTAAATTAAAAACTTTTTTAAAAGAGTTAGATTTAAATTTAGAGTCAAAACCAGGAGTAGGAATTACTATCAATGGAGAGGAAGCTTTAATAGCTAAGTTTGAAAAGAAATTATCAACTCCAATATCTAATAGGATGAACTTAACTCCCAAAGAAAGAAAAACTCAGATTATTCAGGAGTTTTTAATGGGGGGTAGATTTCATAAATTAACAGCATTGGCTCATAAATTTGCAGTGACTGAAGCGACGATTAGTTATGATTTAAATAAAGTATCTAATTGGTTTGAAATGCGAGGGCTTTCTTTAGTTAGAAAGCAAGGGGTGGGGGTTGAATTAGAAGGTTCAGAAACAGCTTTTAGGAGAGCAGTACTTGATTTTTTATATGAAAATATGGGAGAAGACGAGATACTGACTTTAATCCATGAATCTGAGAAAGAACAACCAAAAGATGCAACTTCCAATGCTAGAAATAAAATATTAAACTTTATCAATTTAGATAATTTTGAAAAATTAGAAATAGCAGTTAATGAAAGTTTAGAAGAAATTGATTTTGATGTTGTTAATAGTTCTTATATTGGATTAATAATTCATTTATCTTTAGCAATTAAAAGATTACAAATGGAAGAGACCATTTATATTGACCAAGATAAGTTAACTGATTTAAAAGAAACATCTGAGTATGAAGTGGCAGAAAAATTGGCTGATAAATTAGAAGATATTTTTGATTTAACTGTTCCAGTTGAAGAAAAAGGATATATTACAATGCATTTAAAAGGAGCTAAGCTAAGGAAAAATATTGATTTAATGGATGAACCTTTAGATACAGAAGAACTAGAAGTTATTAGGTTGGCCCGAGTTTTAGTTCAAGAAGTAGAAAAGGAATTAAATGTTAAACTTGTTGATGATTTTAATTTAATCTCTGGCTTAGTAACCCATTTAGAACCAGCTTTATCACGCTTAAAAATGGGGATGGAGATTAGGAATCCAATTTTAAAACATTTAAGACTGGAATATAGACCAATTTTTTCAGCTACTAAGCAAGCTGCCTCTAAGTTAGAACAGATGATTAATAGAATTATACCTGATGCAGAGATTGGTTTTTTAACTATGCATATAGCAGCAGCAGTAGAAAAGTCTGATGATTCTAATTGTAAAGCTAGAGTTTTAGTTGTTTGTTCAAGTGGAATTGGCAGTTCTAAAATATTAGCTACTAGATTAAAGAAGACAATTAAAAACTTAGAAGTAGTTGATGAAGTGTCAGCTTTAGAGTTAAAAAACAATCAGCTGCCTAAAGATATAGATTTTATAGTTTCAACTATTCCGTTGGAAAAACATCAAGAAGATACAGTTGTAGTAAGTCCTATTTTAATGCCTGATGAGATTGAAAAGATAAGAACTAAAATTAACCAGATAAATTTAAAAGTAAAAGAGAAAAAACAAGATAATAAAGAAAATAAGTTAGAAGATAAGTTAGCTACAGTAGCTACTATTTCAGAAGATATAATGGGAATAATTCAGAATTTTGAAATAATTAGACTAGAGAAAGGGCAAAATTATGACCAACTTATCAAGCAGGCTGCTAGTACCGATTTTTTACCTACTGATTCTCATCCAGAGTCTGTTTATCAGGCCTTAAAAAAGAGAGAAGAAAAAGGAGCTACTATAATTCCTAGTATCAAACTTAGTTTGTTACATGCTCGAACTGATGGAGTTAGACAACCATTTATTGGACTAATTAGTTTAAAAAAACCAATTTTAATTCCTGATTCAAAAAAAGAAAAACAAGAAGTGGATCGGATTGTTGTATTGTTGGCCCCGCAAGAATTATTAGAGGAAGAATTACAGTTGATAAGTGATTTTAGTGCTTCAATTATAGAGAATCAAAAGTTCTATCAAGTTGTAAGAAAAGGAAATAAAGAAGGATTTAGAAATTATTTGCGCAAATTAATGGATGATTACTACAAAAAATTAGTTACTAAAGGAGGATAACTTATGGGGATTTTAAACTTTTTTAAAGAAAAAAAGAAAGAAAAAAAGGAAAAGCTAGATAAAGTTTTGACTAAAGATACAATTGTTTTAGGAGCAGAAGCTGAAAATAAAACTGAAGCAATTGAAATGGGAGGACAATTATTAGTTGATGGGGGCTACGTACCAAGTGAATATATAGAAGAAATGAAAGAGCGAGAGGAAAAAGTCTCAACTTATATGGGAAATGGGGTAGCTATTCCTCATGGTACAGCTGATGCCAAGAAGTATATAAATAAGTCGGGTGTTTCAGTAATCCAATTTCCGGACGGGGTAGATTTTGGTGATGGAAATATGGCTTATTTAGTAATTAGTATTGCTGGAGAAGGAGATCAACATTTAAAGATTCTCCAAAATTTAGCTACTATCTGTCAAGACGAAGATGAAACAAAAAAAATGATTAAAGCTGATAGTAAAGAGATTATTTGTGAAAAACTTTTAGCTGAGGAGGTATAAACCATGAAAAAAGCAGTACATTTTGGAGCAGGAAATATCGGAAGAGGATTTATTGGATTGTTACTGAATTTGTCAGGTTACGAAATTGTTTTTATAGATGTCGATCAAAAGTTAGTATCAAGTATCAATAGTAGTGATAGTTATCAGGTTAAAGAAGTCGGTGGAGACTCAGAAGAAGAATATACTGTAGATAACATCAGAGCAATTAATGGAACTAATATAAATGAAGTAGCAGAAGAAATAAAAGATGCTAATTTAGTAACTACAGCAGTCGGAGTGTCTAATCTTAAATTTATAACTCCAGCAGTTGTAGCAGGGATTGAACAAAGATTAGAAGCCTGTAATACAGATTATCTTAATTTAATTGCCTGTGAGAATGCGGTTAGAGCTACCAGTGAATTAAAAGAACAGGTTTATGAAAAATTAGATACTGCTCAAAAAAAACAGGTTGAGAAATATATTGGTTTTCCTGATTCCGCAGTAGATAGAATAGTTCCCCCTCAAGATAATGGAGGTTTAGAAGTAGAAGTAGAACCATTTAGTGAGTGGATAGTTGATAAAACACAAATTAAAGGGCCAATTCCTGATATTGAGGGAATGAAGTTAACTACTAATCTACTTGCTTTTGTAGAAAGAAAAATATTCACTTTAAACACTGGTCATGCCGGAACAGCTTATTTAGGATATCATAAAGGATATAATTATATTCATGAAGCTATTGAAGATCAAGAAATTGAAACTATAGTTAAAAATGCTTTATTAGAGTCTGGTAGTAGTTTAATTAAGTTATATAGCTTTGATGAAGAAGCTCACAAACAATATATTAATAAAATAATAAAAAGATTTAAAAATAAAGCCTTAAATAATTCTGTAATTAGAGTAGGACGAGATCCAATTCGCAAATTAGGGCCAACAGATAGATTAGTTAAACCAGCGATGAGAGCTTTTGAAAACGGAACATTTCCTAGTAATTTATGCAAGTGCATTGCAGCAGGATTATTGTTTGATGTAGGAGAAGATAAAACAGCTAAAGAGATTCAAACAGCTATTGAAGAGCAAGGAATTGAAACTACACTAACAGAAATTACAGGTATCAATCCTAAAGGTGATGTAGGACAAGAAATTATAAAGAAATATTACCAATTACAAGAGAGTAAGTAGCCACTTTTAGTAAGTGGCTTTTTATGAAAATTAGTTTATATTTTAGCTAATTATAGCAAATAATAATAATAATTTAGAAATAAGCTGTTGTAAATCTAATTAATTTAAGTTATAATTGAAGGTGGATTTTGTTAATTTTATATCACAAAATCTAATAAGAAAAATATATTATTACTAGGAGGTGAGTAAATGGGAGAGTTATTTGGAACAGATGGCGTTAGAGGTGAAGCAAATCAAGATATTACAGCAGAACTAGCCTTTAAATTAGGTAAAGCAGGTGCACATTATTTAACTGATGGAAAAGAGGCTAAGGTCTTAATTGGTAAAGACACTAGGGTATCTGGGGATATGCTAGAAGCTGCTTTGGTAGCAGGAATTACTTCTTTAGGTTTTGATGTAATTAAAGTAGGTGTAGTACCTACTCCAGTAGTTGCTTATTTAACAAGGAAGTTAGATGTAGCAGCAGGAGTAATGATTTCAGCTTCTCATAATCCAGCTTGTGATAATGGGATCAAGTTTTTTGATCAAGATGGTTTCAAATTATCAGACCAGGATGAAGATGAGATTGAAGATGTCTTCTTCAATCAGTTAGATGAACTACCTGTTCTTGCTGGTGATAAAGTAGGAATGGCTAAAAGTGTAGATGGATATGTAAAAGAGTATATTGATTATATCCAAACAACAGTTGATAATAGTTTTGCAGGATTAAAAATTGTTGTTGATACTGCTAATGGGGCTGCATGTGAAGTAAGTCCTCAAGTTTTATCCCAGTTAGGTGCTAAAGTAGTATTGCTTAATGATACTCCAACTGGTACAAATATTAATGTAGAATCTGGTTCTACTCATCCAGAAGTAGTTCAGGAAGCTGTAGTAGAGCGTGGAGCAGATTTAGGTATAGCTCATGATGGTGATGCAGATAGAGTAATTGCAGTTGATGAAAAAGGACAATTAGTTGATGGAGATTATATTTTAGCTATTTGCAGTAGACAGTTGATAAAAGAAGGAAAATTAGCAGATAATAAAGTTGTAGCAACTAAGTATAGTAATTTAGGTTTACACCAATCTTTAGAAGAAGTAGATGGAGAAGTAGTAGTAACTAAAAATGGTGATCGTTATGTGTTAGCTAAGATGCAGGAAAAAGGATATAATTTAGGTGGAGAAAAGTCAGGTCATATTATCTTTTTAGATTATAATACAACTGGTGATGGATTATTAACTGCTTTACAACTAATTGACGTTGTACAAAAGACTGGCCAACCACTTTCTAAGTTGCGACAACAGATGGAAGAATTACCTCAATTATTAGTTAATGTTGAAGTAGAGAGCAAAGCTTGGGAAGCTAATAAGAAAATTCAAGAGGCTATTACAGAGGTAGAAAAAACTTTAGAGGGTGAAGGACGAATTTTTGTCAGAGCGTCTGGTACTGAACCCGTAATTCGAATTATGGTGGAAGGTCAAAATAAGAATCAATTAGAAGAATTGGCTAATGATGTAGCTGAGGTGGTTAAAAAAGAATTAAATTGAAATTGTAAACTGTAAATTATAATTATAGCGCCCGGACTCACAATTAAACTAATTGATAATGGACAATGGACAATTTACAATTAAAAATCTTCTAAACCATTATCAATTTTCAATTCTCAATTGCAGTTAGTTGTGAGTTGACGAGGAAGGGGAATTATCGATCAATCGGCGGATGCCCCTAGGTTAGTAGCTATTAACCTAAAGAGGTAAGGAACTTCTTAAACTAAGCTCTTAAAACTTGTGAGTAATTACAAGGATAAAGGAGCTTAGAATAGTATTGTAAATTTAAATTTCAGAGGAGGTCAATATATGTGTGGAATTGTCGGTTATATCGGTAAACAAGATGCTACTTCTATCTTAGTTGATGGACTTAATAGATTAGAGTATCGTGGTTATGATTCTGCAGGAGTAGCACTTTTTAAAGATAATGAAATTGATGTTGTTAAGACAGTGGGAAAGTTAGCTGATTTAGAAGAATTAGTAGCTGATGAACAGCCATCAGGTACAATTGGTATTGGGCATACTCGGTGGGCTACTCATGGTAAACCCTCTACTCCTAATGCTCACCCACACACTAGTGCTAGCGGGAAGTTTGTGGTAGTTCATAATGGAATTATCGAAAACTATGTTGAGTTAAAAGAGGAGTTACAAGAAAAGGGTTACCACTTTGAATCTGAAACTGATACAGAGGTTATTCCTCATTTAATTGAAGAAAATTATACAGGAGATTTAGAAGAGACTGTTAGACAGGTAGTGGCTAAATTAGAAGGTTCTTATGCGTTAGCAATTCTTTCTACTGAAGAACCAGATAAATTAATTGTTGTCAGAGAGGATAGCCCATTAATTATTGGTCTAGGTGATGATGAGTATTATATTGCTTCTGATATTCCTGCTATTTTAGAGTATACAGATGAAGTTTATATCTTAAATGATGGTGAGATGGGTGTTATTACCCGAGAGACTATTGATTTATCGACTGTAGATGGTAAACCAGTGGAAAAGGAAGTATTTGAAGTTGATTGGGATCCAGGTATGGCTGAGAAGGCTGGATATGACCACTTTATGTTAAAAGAGATTCATGAGCAGCCAGAAGCATTAAGTCAATGTCTTGCTGGTCGGTTAGATACTACTGATATTTCCTTAGATGACGTCAATCTAACTGCTGATGAGCTTAAGCAGTATGACCGGATTCAAGTGATTGCTTGTGGTACAGCTTATAATTCTGGTTTAGTAGGTAAATATGCAATTGAAAAGTTGGCTCGGATTCCTGTGGAAGTTTATATTGGTTCGGAATATAGGTATCGAGATCCAATTATTGATGATCGAACATTAGTAATTGTAGTTAGTCAATCAGGAGAGACTGCTGATACTTTAGCTGCTTTACGAGAGGCTCAGGATAAGGGTGCTAAAGTAATTGCTATCTGTAATGTAGTTGGTAGTACTATTCCTCGTGAAGCTGACGAAGTATTGTATTTACAAGCTGGACCAGAGATTGCAGTTGCATCTACTAAGGCCTACATTACTATGTTAATGGCGTTTTATATGTTAGCAATCTATTTTGGCCGGGCCAAAGATCTCTTAGCAGATGAGGATAGTCGACGTTTGATTACAGCATTAAAAGCTTTACCTAAGCAGACTCAACAGTTAATTGATGAGAATGAAGATAAGATAAAAGCATTAGCTTCTGAATTTGCTAATCAAGAAAATAGTTTCTTTATTGGGCGAAGTATAGATAATGCAGTAGCTATTGAAGGTGCTCTAAAGCTAAAAGAAATTTCTTATATTCATGCTGAGTCTTATGCAGCTGGAGAATTAAAGCATGGTACTTTAGCTTTAATTGAAGAAGGAGTACCAGTAGTAGCATTAGCTACTCAAGAGTCTGTATTAGATAAGACATTAAGTAATGTAAAAGAGGTTAAAGCTCGTGGTGGAGTTGTGACTGGAGTTACTCTTGCTGGTGAAAGAGAGATTGAGGATCTTGATTATCGAATTGAGATTCCAGAGACAGAAGAGTTATTAACTAGTATCTTAGCAGTTGTTCCTTTACAGTTGCTTGCTTATTATGTAGCAGTAGAGCGAGGCTGTGATGTTGATCAACCACGAAACTTAGCTAAAAGTGTGACAGTAGAATAGATAAAAAAGCTTGGCCCTGAGAATAAATTCTCAGGGCCAAGCTTTTTTATTAGTAAGATTAAATTCAACATAGTGTAAAATAAGTGTAGGTTGTTTTAGTTCAAAAACTAGAAAAGGGACTCCTCTTTTGATAAAGTGTTAAGTGACTAGCAAAACACAAAAAGGAGGAGCCCCTCATGGATACAATTATACAACAATTTGGAGAAGAAATTAAGGAAAATACAGAAGAATTTTTAGTAAATATTGCTATGGATAATGATGAAAGCATTTCAGATTTTATAAGATCGCTTAGAAAAGATATGGATAAGTTAGGAAGAGAGTTGTGCAAGTATTTAATTGAAAGCTTAGATGAAATGATTATGGAGAGTCCAAATCGCAGGGAGAAATGGGAGATAGTTAAGAAGAAAGATAGAACATTAATTACTGAGTTTGGTGAAGTTAAGTTTAATCGGAGATACTATAAATCAAAGTTTAATGGTGAATATCAACACCTAGCAGATAAGAAATTAGGTATAGGCAAATATCAAAGAATAGACAGAGGATTAGAAGCAGAGATAGTAGATTTAGCAGCAGATGAATCCTATGCTAAAACAGGAACTGAAGTAGTAGATAGCTTAGAAATAAGTAAACAAACAGTAATGAATAAGATAAGAAAATTAGATAAAATAGAAAATGATGAATTAAATAAGCCAAGTGAAAAGAAAGAAGTAGAATATTTATATGTAGAGGCTGATGAAGACCATGTTGCCTTGCAAAATGGTAATAATTCAATTCCTAAATTGGTATATGTACATGAAGGAATTAGTAAAGAACAAGGTAGAAATAAATTAAAAAATAGTTATTGTTTTTCAGGTGTATATAGTAAAGCTGAAGATCTTTGGTTAGAAGTAATGGATTATATAGATGCTAATTATAAATTAGATAGTATTAAGCAGATTTATTTAGCAGGAGATGGAGCACTTTGGATTAAAGAGGGTTTAAAATGGTTGCCTAAAAGCAAACAGATATTGGATAGATATCACTTGAATAAATATGTTCTAAAAGCTACAGCACATGCTGAGAAGCTTAGATTTAAACTTTGGGAAGGAATTAATAGTTTAGATAGAGCTAAGGTCAAAGAAACTTTTAGTGAGTTAATGTCCAAGGCTGAAAAAGAATCAAAGAAGAGAGCTATAAGACGCAGCAGAAGTTATATTTATAATAATTGGGAAGGTATAGTGAATTATTATAAGGATGATAATGCTCTTGGATGCAGTGCAGAAGGTCATGTTAGCCATATATTGTCTGATAGACTAAGCTCACGACCAATGGGTTGGTCTAAACAGGGAGTAGACCAGATGGCAAGATTGAGAGCTTTTAAGTTTAACGGAGGGAAATTAAAAGATTTACAAAAGATGATATTAGAAAAGGAAAGAGAGAAATATAAAGAAGATAATTTAGTAAAAATAGAATCAAAAGTAGTGAGTAAAAGATTAAAGAAAAAATATAAGGGAAAACATGAGAATATACCCAGCATAAGTAAAGGCATAAGAAGAGGTTTGTTTAGAGCTGTTAAGTCACTGGTTTAATTTATTGAAAGAGGAATCTTAAATTTTCACCTACAAAAACTTGACACAATCAAATTCAAATAGATTATTTACAATGCCCTAAAAAAAATATAAAATTATATTATTAGCTAATAATATAATTTTATATTTTTTAAGCTTTGCTAGAATAGACTTATATTTAAGTAATATATTGGTAATAACAAGATTAGTAAATAAGTTAGAAGGAGGCATTAAAATGGAAAATAAAAAAGAATACAATCATAATGAGGAGATTACTAATGCAATTTTACATGGGGTAGGATTAGGTTTAGCTATTGCTGCATTAGTAATTTTAATTATTTTTGCTGATCGCTCTGATAATCTATTATACATGACTAGTTTTATTATTTATGGTTCTACTTTAGTAATCCTTTATTTAGCTTC
The DNA here is from genome assembly GCF_000328625.1 of Halobacteroides halobius DSM 5150. NCBI lineage: Bacteria > Bacillati > Bacillota > Clostridia > Halanaerobiales > Halobacteroidaceae > Halobacteroides > Halobacteroides halobius. Next base: position 299,431 of record NC_019978.1, read on the forward strand.
TACGCTTTATCATAGCTTTCCTGAGGGAAAAGTAAAAGATATTTTTCAAATTTTAGATCATTCATCTATTTATCTATTAATAGCAGGAACATACACTCCAATAACTCTAATAACTTTAAGTGGTAAATTGGGTTGGACTATTTTTGCTATTGTGTGGGGGATAGCTCTATTTGGAATTATACTGGAAGTAGCTTTTAGTAAAAGATATAAACTGCTTTCTACTTTGCTTTATGTAGTTATGGGTTGGTTGATTATTTTTGCTATCAAACCTTTATTATTAATGATGAATGAGACTAGTATTGTATTTTTAGTAATTGGAGGAGCTTTATATACAGTAGGAGCAATTTTTTATCTTTGGCGAAAGTTAAAATATAATCATGCTATTTGGCATCTCTTTGTATTAGCGGGTAGTATATGTCATTTCTTTACTATATTGTTTTTGGAATTTAATTAAGAATAGAAGGTGATTTTGTGAAGGGGTTGGGAATTGATATTATAGAGATTGAACGAATTAAGAAAGCAATCAAGAAACGGGCCAATTTTAAAAAACGTTTTTTTACAGAAATTGAAATAGAGTATTGTGAAGAGTACAAAATACCATGGTCTCATTATGCAGGGAGATTTGCTGCTAAAGAAGCGGTAGTTAAGGCTTTAGGGACAGGGTTTCGTGAGTTTAAGTGGCAGGATATAGAGATTATTAATGATAATTTAGGTAAGCCAGAAGTTAATTTATATAATCAAGCCCAGAAGATAGCTCATAAGAAAGGAATTGAAGAGATTATGCTGAGTATTTCTCATAGTCGTGATTATGCTGTAGCTCAGGCAATAGCTTTATAGTGTATAGTTAATAGTTAAATCCAAATTATAAAATATTAATATAAGTGGTTATAAAGGTTTTACTTGTATTGTAGGGGGGGGTAGTGTGAAAGTAGTAACGGGTAAGCAAATGGCAATGATTGACCAGCAAACAATTAAAAAAATTGGAGTTCCAGGAGTTGTACTAATGGAACGGGCAGGGGTGAAAGTAGGAAAAGTTATATTAAATCAATTGGATAAATTTGATTCTAATGTAATTGTTTTGGCTGGAAAAGGGAATAATGGTGGTGATGGCTTTGTTATTAGTCGGTTCTTAGAAGCAAAAGGAATTAAGGTAGAAACAGTATTGCTAGGAAGTAAAGAGAAAGTTAGCGGAGATGCTAAGATTAATTTAGATGTATTATCTAATCTAGGCTCTCAAGTTAAGGAGATAAATAATAAAGAAGAAGCAGTTAGTTTAAAGCCTAGGTTGAAGGCGGCTGACTTAATCGTTGATGCCCTATTAGGGACAGGGATTAAGGGAAAGCTAAGGGGCTTATATCCAGATGTAATTGAGTTAGTTAATCAAGCCCCTACTAAGGTAATAGCAGTTGATATTCCTTCAGGAGTAGAAGCTGCTAGTGGAAAGGTTAGGGATTTAGCTATTGAGGCTAATAGGACAGTAACCTTATGCTTGCCTAAATTAGGCTTAATTCTTTATCCAGGGGCAGAGTATACAGGAAATTTAGAGGTAGTGGATATTGGATTACCTAAAAAAGTGATTAAAGACCAACAGATAGATAGTGAGTTAATTACTAGCCAAGTAGTAGCAGATTTTTTACCTATAAGAGAGAAAAAGAGTCACAAGGGAAGCTTTGGTAAATTATTGGTAGTAGCAGGGTCTACGGGAATGACAGGAGCAGCAGCTTTAACGGGCCAAGCTAGTTTACGTAGTGGAGCTGGTTTAGTAACAGTTGGAGTGCCAGCTAGTTTAAATCCTATTTTGGAAGAAAAGTTAACAGAGGCTATGACTTATCCTTTATCTGATAAGCAGGGGACTTTAGCTAAAGAGGCACTAACAGAGATTAAAGATTTGTTAAAAAAGAGAGATCTTTTAGCTATTGGCCCAGGTTTAAGAGTGAATAAAGAAATATCCTATCTAATCCATAGTTTAGTTAAAAATGTCGATAAACCACTAGTAATTGATGCAGATGGCTTAAATGCTTTAGATAATTTGAAATTATTAAAAGAAAGAGAAAAACCAACTATCCTAACTCCTCATCCAGGTGAATTGGCCCGCTTAATGGGGCAATCAATTGCCAAGATAGCAGAGGATCGATTAGAAATAGCTCAAAAGTTTGCCATTAAATATCAAGTTTATTTAGTACTTAAAGGCGTAAGAACAGTAATTGCTACTCCAACAGGAAGATTATATCTTAACCAAACTGGTAATTCTGGTTTAGCTACTGGTGGTAGTGGAGATATTTTGACAGGGTTAATTGCTGGTTTATTGGCCCAAAAGTCTAGTGTAACTGAAGCTATAGTAGCAGCAGTTTATCTACATGGTTTAGCTGCCGATTTGGCAGTTAAAGAGTTAACAGAATATAGTTTATTGCCCTCTGATTTAGTTCAGTATTTACCTCAGGCAATAAAGCAAGTAGTTAATGAAGGAGGTTTTTAAATGAAAGCAGTGGAAATTATGACTGAAAATGTGATTACTGTTGGCCCTAAAATGAAGATTAAGGAAGTAGCTCAGATAATGATAGAGAATAGTATTAGTGGTTTACCAGTAATAGAGGATGATAAGTTAGTAGGAATAATCAGTGAAGGAGATTTAATAGTTAAAGAGAAAAAATTAGATCTTCCTGATTATATTTATGTTTTAGGTGGTATCTTCTATTTAGAAAGTTTTGATGATTTTGAGCAGGATTTAAAAAAGATGGCAGGAATTGAAGTTGCAGATTTAATGACTAAAGATGTAATTACTGTTGGCCCTCAAAGTGATGTTATGGATATAGCCACTATTTTTGTAGAAGAAGGGGTTAATAGAGTTCCTGTAGTTAAAGATAATAAGTTACTAGGGATTGTGACTAGAGCAGATATTATACGATATATGCAAGAAGAGTAAAGCGAGTTTATTATTTTGACTATATAGGTGCTTTTTGGTATACTCTATTAGTGTGATTACACCCTAGTCTAGGGTGTAATCTTGTTTGAAAGGAGGATAATATGACTGATTTAATTGTTAGAAATTTACCAGGGCATATTGGCCCAGGAGATATTGTAGGTGCTTTTACCAATGAAATTGGTATGGATGGAAAGCAAATTGGTAAAATAGATTTTAATTCTGGAGCTGCTATTGTTGAAGTTGAAGATAGTGTAGCTCATAAAGCAGCTAAGATTATGGATAATAACCAGATAGCTGGAATTAGGGTACAAGTAGAGGTTGATGATGGATATAAAGAGAAATTAAAGGAAATTAAAAATTATACTGATAATTATAGGCATTTAGTTCAGTTAGAACGGGAAGAAGAAATGAGACGCCATGAGATAGAAATTAAAGAATTAAGTGCTAAGCAAAGAGAGAAAAAAGGGCGTGCTATTTTATATTTATCAGGTCGTGATGAAGGTCAAGGTTTTGGTGGTAGAGAATTAATTAAGTTTATTAGACAAAAAAAGGGAGAAAAGTTACCTGATACTGAAATTAGTGTTGGGGATTTAGTAATGTTAAGTAAAAATCGCCCTTTAGCTGATAATAATCCCACAGGTACTGTAGTAGAAAAGACTAATTATTCTCTAACAGTTGTTTTTGATAGTAATCCTGCTGGTTTTTTGTATGATAAAGGGTTAAGATTAGATTTATATGTTAATGATATTACTTTTCAGCGTATGTTAGATGCTTTAGGTAATTTGGAATCTGCAACGGGTAGATTAAAGGTGCTTAGAGATAAATTATTAGGCTTAGCTGATGTAGAGTTTAATCAATTACCTAAGATTGACTATTACAATAAAGATTTAAATGATTCTCAGCGTCAAGCTGTACGTTCTGCTTTAGCTGCTAAAGATTTCTTTTTGGTGCATGGTCCTCCGGGGACAGGAAAAACAATGACTTCTATTGAAATTTTACAACAAGAAGCAGGAGAAAAAAATATTTTAGCTACAGCTGATTCTAATACAGCAGTTGATAATCTTGTAGAAAGATTAGTTGCTAGAGGAGTTAAGGTATTACGGGTAGGACATCCCGCTCGAGTTAATTCATTAGTAAGAGAATATACGCTAGATCATATTATACAAGAGCATCCTAAATACAAAGAAGCAAGTCAACTAAGAGATAAAGCTTATAAACTTAGCAAGCAACAAGATGATAATCCTCAGTGTATATTTCCTAGTGGAGAAAATAGAAGAGGATTTAGTAATCAACAAATTAGGGATCTAGGTAGTAAAAATATTAATGGACGCCCGCGAGGATTAAGTCCTAAAAAGATAAAGGGAATGGCTAAGTGGTTAGAATTACAGGATGAAATTAATCAATTATTTAGTCAAATTGAAAGATTGGAAGATGAAGCAGTTACTGAGTTAATAGAAGAAGCTGAAGTTGTTTGTACCACTAACTCTACTGCAGGTTCTGAAGTTTTAGCAGAGCAAAATTTTGATTTGTTATTAATTGATGAGGCAACTCAATCTACTGAGCCAGCTGCTTTAATACCTGTAGTTAAGAGTAATAAGGTGATTTTGGTAGGAGATCATAAACAACTGCCGCCAACTATTTTAAATGAAGAGGCAGCTAGGAAGGGATTATCTAAATCACTATTTGAACGTTTATTAGAAGTTCATGGTGCAAAAATTAAAGAGATATTAAATGTACAGTATAGAATGAATCAAGCCATAATGAATTTTTCTAGTTCACAATTTTATGATCAGCAGTTGGTAGCAGCTAAAAAGGTTAAGGAATGGAATATAACTGATTTAAATATTCAACTCCCTAAAGGGAATTCACCTGCTGAAAAAGTCTTAAAAATAAAAGATGCAGTTGTCTTTTTAGATACATCTGGGATGAGTGCACCTGAGTACACTAAAGGAGATTCAACTTCACTTCAAAACAGAATAGAGGCTGAGTTAGTTTCTGAAATTATTAATCAAACTGTAAATACAAAGATTGATCTATCAGAGGTAGCAGTAATTACTCCTTATAAAGACCAGGTTGATTTAATTAAACAATTAATTAAGTTAGAAGAAGTTGAAGTAAATACTGTAGATGGTTTTCAAGGTAGAGAAAAGGAATTGGTGATTCTTTCTTTAGTTAGAAGTAATCAACAAGATAATATTGGTTTTCTAAGAGATATTAGAAGGCTTAATGTTTCTTTGACTAGGGCCAAGAAAAAATTAATTATTCTTGGTGATTCTTCTACAATAACTAGTCATGAGACTTATCAATCATTAGTAGAATATATAGAGAAGAACGGTTACCTGTATTCTCTATAAAGAAAATATTTTAATTGTAATCCCTTAATTTAACAGTCTTATATTTCCTTTTTAAATTACTAGATTTTATGATATAATGTTAGTGGTTAATGTGGAAAGTTAAGACCTTATAAGATAGATATCTCTAAGTTCTATAATTCTTAATATGAGGTGATAAGTTTATGGGCCAAGGTCGTCAGCTGGCAAATAAAACTCAGGGTGAGCAGGACAAGGCAGATAGTTTAAAAAGGCGCTTAAAGGAAGGGTATGCCCAAATGGCAGAACTCAATTTAAGGTTGGCCCAGGAGGGATTAATGGCTGATAGAGAAGCATACCAAAGAATATAGAATAAAAAGAGACGCTATTAGCGTCTCTTTTTACTCTATATATTTATGATGTATATTTTAATTATTATTTGTGGAGACTACTATTAGATAATATATTAAATAATAAATGTAATTTTGCCGTTAATTTACATTCACAGTATTAGGTGAACTTAAATATATTATCATAAATTGTAACAGTATAGGGAGGGGTCCTTTTTGAACAATTTGCAAAAGGCCATGGTTACTTTACAGGATAATTTTATAAGGGAAATGGATAAGGCTAAAGAAGTTCAACATGAGGAGATTAGTAATCGGTTGGTTATTGAGCGATTAAAGGAAAGGAAAGTTAAAGAGGAAATGAAGACAGGATATTTAGATATGGCTAAATTGAATCTTAAATTAGCTACTGAAAATTTCAGGTTAGAAAATAAAACTTTTTTTAATTATGAGGCCAGATTAGCGGAGTGTGATTAAATATGGGGGTTAAACGAGGAGACGTTTATTATGCAGACTTGAACCCAGTTGTGGGTTCAGAACAGGGTGGTATTAGACCTGTATTAGTTATTCAAAATGATATCGGCAATAAATATAGTCCTACAGTAATTATAGCGGCTATTACTTCAAAAATAGAAAAGGCTAAATTGCCGACTCATGTAGAGATTGATGGTAGCAAATGTGATTTAAAGTGTGATTCAGTCGTTCTACTAGAACAAATTAGAACTATTGATAAAAGAAGGTTAAAAAGAAGGGTAACTCGGTTAAATAGTGAAATGGTTGCTAGGGTAGATGAAGCCTTGCAGATAAGTTTAGGATTGATAGAGCTTTAGTTTATTTAACCATTCTACTTAAGGAAGTGTTAAAATGAAAAAGATTATCAAGTTTATAGAAAGTCTAAAAGGTGAATTAGTATCTACTCGGAGAAAATTACATAAATATCCAGAATTAGGATTTGAAGAAGTAAGGACTTCCCAACAAGTAGTCAACTTTTTGACTGAGTTAGGTTTAGAAGTAGAGCAAAAAGAAGAAACTGGAGTTGTAGGTTTATTGGATTGTGGCCAGGGGCCAACAGTAGCTTTACGCGCTGATATGGATGCTCTACCAATTTCTGAGCAAACTGAAGTTAGTTATAAGTCTTCTCATCAAGGAGTAATGCATGCTTGTGGACATGATGGACATATGGCTATTTTACTAGAGACAGCTAAAGTGTTAGTTGAATTTCGAGACCAATTATCAGGAAAGGTCAAATTTATTTTTCAACCAGCAGAAGAAGGACCGGGTGGGGCTCTTCCTTTAATTGAAGCTGGAGTTTTAGAGTCTGTAGATAATATTTTTGGCTTACATATTAATAATCAATTAACTACGGGGGTAATTGGGGTTCAGCCTAAAGCAGCATCAGCTGCAGCAGATGAACTTGATTTAATAATAAAAGGAGATAGTGGGCACGCATCAACTCCTCATCAGGGGGTGGATGCTATAGTTATTGCTAGTCAAGTAATAACTGCCCTTCAAAATATTATTAGTCGTCAAGTTAATCCTCATCAAGCAGCAGTAATTAATATAGGGACTATTAAAGGTGGCTATAGAAGAAATGTTATAGCTGATAAGGTAAAGTTAACCGGAACAGTAAGAACCACAGAGCCTAACTTAAGAGAGTTTATGCCCGAACGGATAGAACAAATAGTTGAGGGGATTACAATTAATCAAGGAGCTAGTTATGAATTAGATTATAATTTTGGCTATCCTGTTTTAATTAATTCTAGCTCTTTAGTAGATGAGTTATCGACAGTTATTGAATCTATACCTTATGTAGAAGAATTAAGATATTTATCACAGTCTTCACTAGGAGCAGAAGATTTTGCTTATTATTTAGAACAGGTTCCAGGTGTTTTCTTTAGATTAGGGGCAGCTAAACCAAGTGAAGATTATTATTCAGCCCACCATCCTAAATTTAATTTTGATGAAGAGGCACTTAAGATAGGAGTGGCTCTTTTTGTATATCTAGTATTTTATAAACTTTCTTAAAGGGATTTTTGAGGTGAGTATGTAATAACTAAAATAATAACTTATGGATAGAATGTAGAAGGGAGGAAGTTAAAATTGAAAAAATATATACTCTGTTCGTTAATTATTATGATATTAGTCTTAGGTAATTCAGCTTATGCTAATGATATATCAGCTCAAAGTTTATTACAGGATATTATAAAGCAAATGGATCAAGTTAAAGACTTTAAGGGTACAATTGTAACTAAAGTTACATCAGCTGATAAAGTGTATAATTTTAAAACTAAAGTTATGAAGTCAAGAACTAGATTAATGACTCAACATATAAAAGGATCTAAGTTTAGTGCTTCAGCGGGGAGATTATTAAATACAATTCCTTTATTATATTTACCACCTGATTATAGTACTATTATGACTACTTTACCTATCGAGGGTCAATTAGATTACCAAAATCCACTACAGAATTTAGATAAATTATATAAGATTAAGCTATTAGGCGAGGCAATCTATCAAAATCGTGAAGTATATATTCTACAACTAGAGAATTTATTTTCTACTCAGCGAATTTATATTGATAAAGAACGTAGCTTAATTACTAAAATTAAAGTATTTAATAGTAGTAATATTAAAGTAGCAGATATAAGTTATACTGATTTTGAACTTTTTGCATCGCAAGTATGGTTACCAACTAAAATTAAAGTAGATACTTTATTTAATAACAGTAGATTAGAGATTGAATATCAGGATTGGAAGGTTAATTTAGGATTAACAAGTTTTGATTTTGCAAAAGGATTTCAAAGTGATTATAAAGATAAAATTAACAAATTACAGAATAAGTTAGAAAAGTGGCCTCAAAATGAGGAGTTGTACTGGAAGATTAGTCAGATTTACCAAGAAAATGATAAACTCAATCAAGCAATTACTAATTTGCGCAATGCCATATTGATTAATAATCGGATTAAATATCGTGAAGAGTTAGTTAGGTTATTATTACTTCAAGGTAAATATAAAGAAGCTTTAGGTGAAGTTAGAGTAGCCTTACAGTTAGATTATAATAATCCAAAGCTTTATTATTTATTAGGAAAGACTCAATTACAACTAGGAAGGGTTGAGCAAGCTAGATATTCTTTAGAAAAGGCAGTTAATTATGCTCCTGAAAATATTACTTATTTAGAAAAATTATTTTGGGTATACTATAATTTAGCTTCAAAGTCTGATAAGTATATGTTAGAGCAAGCAGAAGATACTATTCAAAAGTTAATTAGTTTAGATAAAGATAATGAGAATTATAGAATTTATTTAGGAGATGTTTATTTTAAAGAAGGAGAAGTAGTTAAAACAGCTCAAGCATATAATAAAGCAATTTCTTTAGCTCCTAAAGATACTTGGGGATATATTAAGTTAGCTGAGTTTTATAAAAAGACGGGAAAATATAGTAAAGCTGAAGAATTATACAGATATATTATCTATTTAGATAATTCATTAAGAAATAGAAAACGTCTAGCTAACTTATATTTTAAATTTAATAAATATAAATTAGCACTAAAACAATATCAAATAATTAATGAAAGAACAGCAGATAATTTTGATATTAAACTTAAATTAATTGAATGTTATTTAGGAGCTGGAGCTAATATGAAGGCTCGCTTATTAATTCAACAGGTATTAAAAGAACATTCTCAAGGAAAAATATATTTACAGTTGGCCCAACTAGCAGAAAGGTATAGTTTAGAGACTGCTGTTGATATTTATTATCAAGCACTACAAAGTAATAAAAAATTAACTTCTCAACAACAAGCCAAGATTTATCGAGCTTTAAATCGGATTCTTTATAATCAAGAAAAAAAGTGGGAGTTAAAATTACTTAAAGATTATTTACACCTTAAATCCCAAGGACGTATTTATCAACTTTTGGGAAAGTACCAATTAAAAGATGGTGACTTAGGTCAAGCTATTAATAGTTTTAAATTGGCTATAGAATATAATAATAGTGCTGCTAATTATTATAAATTAGCAGTGAGTTATTTATTAGCTGGTAAATTTGATTTAGTAGAGGATGTAAGTAAAAAATTAATTAATCTAGAAGCAGCTAATAAAGTGGATAAGCTATTATCTGTAAAAAATAGATTAATTAAGTTAAGAGAAGAGTTTCAAAGTAGTTATTTACCAGGGAGAATTAATTATATTGAAGGGAATAGACTGCGAGAAGATGGTAAGCTAAATCAAGCTTTAATTAATTATCAGGCAGCTATTTCTGAAAATTACGATTATCAAATACCTAGATTTTATGTAGCAGTTATTCAAGCTTTACAAGGTAATTGGTTAGAGTATAAACTAGCTAAAAGCAGTTTAGGGGCTAGTAAGTTAAAGTTACTACAAGATTTAATTATGGTGTTAAGATCAGCTAATATTATCAGTTAAAAAGTAATTATTAGGGAGTGAATTAAATGTTAAAAGTAAAGACTGATAATCCAGAAGAGACTTTTAAACTTGGTAAGAAAATAGGGAATAAACTTAACCCCGGAGATATTGTTTGTTTACAAGGTAGTTTAGGGGCTGGCAAAACTAGTTTAGCTAAAGGGATTTGTGCTGGATTAGGAGTTAAGGACAAAATTACAAGTCCTACTTATACTATTGTAAATGAATATCAAGGAAGAATGAAAGTTAATCATATGGATTTATATCGAATCAAAGCAGAAGAAGAATTATATGATTTAGGATTTGAAGAATATATATATGGAAGTGGAGTAACCATTATTGAATGGCCTGATAAAGCTGGTTCATTAATTCCAGATAATTATTTAGATATTAACTTGCATGGAGAAGGTAATTATAGGGAGATTAGATTGATTCCTCAAGCTAATAAATTTATTGAATTGGTATCGGAGTTGGAAGACAATGTTAGTATTAGGAATTGATAGTTCAACTAATGTAGGTAGTGTTAGTTTAATTGCTGAAGATAGATTAATTGGAGAGCATTTATTAAATTTAGAAGAGACTCATTCCCAAAGATTAATGCCTCAAATAATAAATCTAATTGAAAGTTGTAACTATCAGGTACAGGATTTAGATGGAATAGGTGTTGCTTTAGGACCTGGTTCGTTTACTGGAACAAGAATTGGAGTAGCTACTGCTAAGAGCTTGGCCCAATCTCTAGAAGTTTCAATTGTAGGTGTTTCTACTTTAGAAGCTATAGCTTTTAGTTTAAGGTATATATCTGGTTATATCTGTCCTATGATTGATGCTCGGGGAGGAAGAATTTTTACTTCTCTTTATCAAAGCGATAAGCAATTAAAAATGGTGAGAAAAGAGACTATATTACAAATTGATGATTTGATAACTGAATTAACTGAAGTAAAAGGGCCAATCTATTTTGTAGGTCAAGTAGCTAAGCAATACCAGGAAAAGATTAATGACCAAATTGAGCAAGCTGAATTTGTAAGAACAATTTTTAATCTTCCCCGGGCTGGGGCTATTAGTGAGATAGCATTTAATCGTTTACAACAAGGAGCTGAAGACGAATTATTTGCTTTGACTCCTAATTATCTTAAACGATCTCAAGCTGAGATCCAATGGGATAAGAAGCATGGATAGTCTAAAGATAAAGTCCTTAGAAGATAGGGATTTAGGCCAAGTGTTAGCTATTGAAGAGGAAGCTTTTAGTAACCCTTGGTCATTTTCTACATTTATTAAAGAATTACATAATAATTATGCATATTATCTAGTGGGCTTGATAGAAGATGAGTTGGTAGGATATTTGGGGTGTTGGTTATTGTGTAATGAGGTTCATATTACTACCCTAGCGGTAAAAAAAGAGTACAGATGTCAAGGGATAGCTACCCAACTATTAGATGAATTATTTACAAATGTAAAGAAAGCTAATTATCAAAAAGTCAGTTTAGAAGTTAGGGCATCTAATAACCGAGCCCAGAAGTTATATAAGCAAGCAGGATTTATAAAAGTTGGTAGAAAACAGGAATATTATAGTGATGACCAAGAAGATGCTATAGTGATGTGGAAACAGCTATAATTCAATTGACAGTTAAAATCAAAAAATATAAACCAAAGTAAATTTGGGAGTGAAATTTATGTCAGAAGGGTTTTTGACGTTAGGAATTGAAAGTTCTTGTGATGAGACTTCGGCTGCAGTGGTTAAAAATGGAAAACAAGTATTATCTAATGTAATAGCTTCTCAGATTGATTGGCACCGAAAATTCGGTGGAGTAGTACCAGAGATTGCTTCCCGAAAACATGTAGAGTTAATGAATCCAGTTATTGAAGAAGCTTTAGTTAAAGCAGGAGTTGATTTTACAGATTTATCAGCAGTAGCAGTAACCTATGGGCCAGGATTAGTAGGAGGTTTATTGGTGGGCATTGCAGCAGCTAAATCAATTGCTTATACTCATGATTTGCCTTTAGTAGCTGTTAATCATATTGAGGGGCATATTTATGCTAATTTTATCTCTCATCCTCAATTAGAACCTCCTGTAGTTTGTTTAACTGTATCTGGGGGGCATACAGATTTATTATATTTTGAAGAATTAGGAACCTATCAAATTTTAGGGCGAACAAGAGATGATGCGGCAGGAGAGGCTTTTGATAAAATCGCTAGGGTAATGGAGATTGGCTATCCAGGTGGACCAGCAATAGATAAGTTAGCTACAGCAGGAGATGCAGAAGCTATTGATTTACCTAGACCTTTAGTTGATGAGGCTAGTTATGATTTTAGTTTTAGTGGATTAAAGACAGCAGTATTAAATTATATTAATAATCAAAAGCAACGTGGGGAAGAAATATCTAAGCCAGATTTAGCAGCTAGTTTTCAGCAGGCTGTTGTTGATGTTCTTAAAAGCAAAGTTACTAAAGCTGCTTACGATAAAGAAGTTAACCAAGTTATTTTATCAGGAGGGGTAGCTGCTAATAGTCAATTGCAAAGAGAATTAGAGAAGGAATTGACAAAGGTAGGTATTGAATTTTGTTATCCTGAACTTAAGTTATGTACTGATAATGCAGCAATGATTGCTAGTGCTGGATATTTCAATTGGCAACACAATAAAGAAGAAGCGCCTTTTACCTTAAATGCTAATCCAAGTTTAAAATTAAAGTAAGTATTAGTCATTCCTTAATCTAGGGAATGACTTCTTATTTAGAAGGGGCCAAAAAATCATTTGCAGAACCAGTTAAAAATGTTAAGATATAATATGAGAGAAATAATTAGTAGTCGAGAAAGGGGAAGTTAAAGTATGGCAAAAGAAGAGCAATGGCAAAGTAGAGCAGGATTTATATTAGCAGTTATTGGTTCAGCTGTGGGATTAGGGAACATATGGAGATTTAGCTATGTAGCTTATGATAATGGGGGAGGAGCTTTTTTAATACCTTATTTTATAGCTTTAGTTATGATTGGAATTCCTATATTGATACTTGAATTTAGTTTTGGTCGTAAAATGAGAGGGTCTGCTGCTCTTTCATTTCGTAAGTTAGCAAAAAAATGGGAATGGTTAGGTTGGTGGCCTACTTTAGCAACGTTAGTGTTAGTAATTTATTATATGGCTATAATTGGTTGGAGTTTAAATTATGTGTTTTATTCTTTTGGGCAAGTATGGGGTAAAAATCCAGAGGCTTTCTTTTATAACCAACATCTTAATTTGACTTCAAGTGTAGGGCAGTTAGGCGGAATTAATTGGACTGTGTTTGCCGCTGTATTTGTAATTTGGATCATTAATTATGCAATAATTTATAATGGGATTGAAAATGGTATAGAAAAAGCATCTAAGATTTTTATGCCGTTATTAGCTATATTAATGTTGGTGATAACAATTAGGGGTATTACACTACCTGGTGCTATAGAAGGAATTAATAAGTATCTACAACCTGATTTCTCTCAATTAATGAATGGTGAGGTTTGGTTAGCAGCTTTTAGTCAAATTTTCTTTACTTTAAGTATAGGTTGGGGAGTTATGATTACTTATTCTAGTTATCAACCTGAGGATTCTGATATAGTTAATAATGCTTTTATTGCTAGTTTGGCTAATTGTGGTTTTAGTTTTATAGTTGGGCTTGGTGTTTTTAGTATTCTTGGTTATATGGCAACTCAAACTGGTCAACCGATAGAAGGGTTAGTAGCTGAAAGTATAGGATTGGCATTTATAGCTTTTCCTAAGGCTATCAATATGTTACCAGCTTTTCAAACAGCCTTTGGTAGTCTATTTTTTATTTCATTAGTAATTGCTGGTCTTTCTTCAAGTATTTCAATGATAGAAGCTACAGTAGCTAATATTCAAGATAAGTTTGCTATTTCTAGAAAAAAAGCTGCTAGTATAGTATGTCTGACTAGTTGTTTAGGAAGTGTTTTGTTTACTACAGGAGCAGGATTATATTTATTAGATATAATTGATCATTTCTTGATGCAATTTGGTGCTGGTTTAGCAGCTATATTCTTTTGTTTAGTATTAGGTTGGGGATATGGAGCCCAACGTTTAAGAAAATTTATGAACCAAGTCTCTGATTTTGAAATAGGAGTTTGGTGGGAGATTATGATTAAGTTGATTACTCCTGGTATTTTAATTATTATGTTTGGAAAAGGAGTAATAGCAAACTTAACCAAAGGATATGGAGATTACTCCACTACAGCTTTAATTTTGGGCTGGTCTATTTCAATTGTAGTTATTTTGTTTGGTATATATTTATCATCTTTGACTTGGCAGGAAAAAAGTGATAATTAAAATTTAGGAGGGCCAATAGTAACTGGCTTTTTTGCTGATAAATTCAACTTGATTGTAGGAATGAGAATTAGTGCAGTTGGAATTGTAGTGGCAGCACCTCTATTATTAAGTTTTAATCAGTTACTAGACCAACAATTGTTAGGATTAAAAGAGGAAAATAAAGTAGCATGATTTAACTTATCGTCCTTTCTGGTATAATAACAGGAGAGGGCGATTTCTATTACCAAGGAGTGATTACAATCGAGTATTCAGAACAACAATTAGCTATTTTATCCGCTCAAAAATATAATATTTTACCTGTGACCTCAGCTTGTAATGTGAATTGTTTATTTTGTAGTCATCAAGGTAACCCAGCAGAAGTTGAAACATTTTCTAAGGGGCATAGACCATTAGTAGAAGTTAAGGAATTAATATCTATGCTAGACCATAGACAGAAAATAGTAATTGGTGAGTCAATTACTAGAATTTGTGAGGGAGAACCAACTACACACCCTCAGTTTAGCCAAATAATGAAGCTGTTAAGAGATAGGTTCCCGGATACACCGATTAAATTAACTACTAATGGAACTAGATTAACAGAGGAGAATATTGATTTATTATCTAAGTTAAATCCGATAGAGATAAATTTATCATTAAATAGTGCTACTTTAGAAGGTAGAGATAAGTTGATGAATGATAGGCAAGGGGCCATGGTGTTAAAAGCTATGCAAAAATTAGAGCAATTAAATATTAAGTATCATGGTAGTATTGTAGCTATGCCTCATCAAGTTGGCTGGGATGATCTAGAAGAAACAATTAGTTATCTTAATCAAACTGGAGCTAAGACAATAAGAGTTTTCCTGCCTGGGTATACTAAATATAGTCCAGAGTATATGAAATTTGAACTTAGTTTATGGCAAGATTTACAGGAGTTTATTGAAGAATGTAAGAGTAACTATCAAGTACCAATTACTTTAGAGCCAACTGAGATAACTAATTTAAACGCTTTAGTAGAAGGAGCAATTCTGAATTCACCAGCCGATAAAGCTGGAATCAAAAGAGGAGATAGGATATTAAAAGTTAATAATCAGCCAGTTTTTTCTAGGGTGGATGCTTTTTATAAATTAACAAAAGCAGAGGAACCTATGGTTATTTTAGAACGTAGTGGAGAAGAAATAGAAATTAGAGTTAAAAAAGAAAAGGGAGAAAAGCCAGGGATAGTTGTTAGTTATGATTTAGCTCCTGATTTGATAGAAAGAATAAAGAAGATAATTAGAAGTTATCGCGCTGATAAGGTGTTAATTCTTACTTCTCAATTAGCAGAAGCCAGGTTAAAATTGGCTAGTGATTCCTTAAAACCAGATAATACTACAGAAATAAAGATTTTAGCTGTTGAAAATCAATTTTTTGCAGGTTCTATTTTAAGCGCAGGGTTATTAACAGTAGATGATTTCAAACAAAGATTAAGGGGTTATCAAGGTGCATTAGCTATTTATGATTTAGTCTTATTACCCCAAATAGCTTTTGATTTTGCTGGCTATGATTTAGTAGGAGAGAGATATCATCAATTAGAAGATGAGTTTGAGATAGAAATGGAATTAGTGTAAGTAATAAAGAAGAGGGGGGAAAGAATGAAAGTAGTAGTTATTGGTGCTGGAATGGTAGGTAGTGATGTAACAGGTAGATTGTTGGCCCAAGGGTCAATATCAGAAATTGTACTAGTAGATATTAATCAAGATAAAGCAGAAGGGGAAGTAATGGATTATTCACATACTACCTCTTATAATTATAATCCTAGTGCTAGTTTAGAAGTGGGGGATTATAGTGATTGTCAGGGGGCTGACTTAATAGTATTAACTGCTGGGCCAAGCATTAAGGAAGGTCAGTCTCGTCGTGATTTAGCATTACAAAATGCCCAAGTAACAAAAGAAATTATGGAACAGATTATAAAGTATACTACTGATGCTTTAATTATTCCTGTGACAAATCCGGTAGATGTAGTCACATATACAGCAGTGAAATCAGGTTATGACCGTGATAAAGTTATTGGAACAGGAACAATAGTTGATAGTGCTAGGTTAATGAGAATAATCGGAAATAAGTATCAGTTGGATCCTAAGAATATATTTGGCTATATTTTAGGTGAACATGGTAAAGTTTCTTTTGTACCTTGGAGTATAGCTGGTATCTGTGGTTATGATTTTGAAACTTTTGCTCAAATAAGAGGTTTAGATGTAGAGTTAAATAAGAAGAAGATAACTAAACAAGTACAGCAGATAGGTTTTGATATTTGGAAAAAGAAAGGTTATACAAATCATGGGATTGCTGCTGGGGTAGCCAGGATTGTTAAAGCTATTTCTTTAGATGAGGAAGCTGTATTACCAGTTTCAGTCTATTTAGATAGAGAGTATGAAATTGAAGGAGTAGCTTTAAGTGTTCCTTGTATAATAGGAGAGCAAGGAATTGAAAAAATATTAGAATTTCCATTAACTAAAGAAGAATTAAAAAAATTAGAAGATGCTGCTAAATCATTGGAGAATACGATTAAAGAAATTAAGGTATGAAACTGAGGTTAAGGCTAAGCCTGATAATTTTAAGGTTTAGCCTTATTTTCTTAACCTCAGCTTTAGTTTTTAGTTAGTTAATGCTTGAATAGGAGCTGGGATTCTTCCTCCTCGGTGTACAAATTTATCTGATTTATATTGACTAACTTTCATAATTGGTGCTTCTCCTAATAATCCTCCAAATTTTACTTCATCCCCAACATTCTTGTGAGGAGCAGGGATAGCTCGAACAGCAGTAGTCTTGCTATTAATCATTCCAATTGCCATCTCATCAGCAATAATAGCTGAGATAGTTTCTGCTGTTGTGTTACCAGGGATAGCAATCATATCTAATCCAACTGAACAAACACAAGTCATAGCTTCTAATTTTTCTAAGCTTAATGCTCCTAGTTCAGTTGCTTTAATCATCCCTTGGTCTTCACTAACGGGAATAAAAGCACCACTTAATCCTCCTACTGCAGAAGAGGCCATAGAACCACCTTTTTTAACTGCATCATTAAGCAGGGCCAAGGCAGCTGTTGTACCATGGGTTCCACATACTTCTAACCCCATTCCTTCTAAGATATTAGCTACACTATCTCCTATAGCAGGAGTAGGTGCTAAAGAAAGGTCAACAATTCCAAATGGGATATCAAGCATTTCAGAAGCAGTTTCTCCAACTAGCTCTCCCATCCGGGTAATTTTAAAAGCAGTACGTTTGATTTTATCTGCTAAAGTATTAAAATCAGCATTAGGTATTTCTTCTACTATATTCTTAACTACTCCTGGACCACTAATACCAACATTAATTACTGCTTCTGGTTCTCCGGTTCCATGGAAGGCTCCTGCCATAAAAGGATTATCTTCAGGAACATTACAGAAAGTAACTAGCTTAGCTGCTCCTAATCCATCTTGATCAGCAGTAAGTTGGGCTGATTTTTTAATAGTTTGGCCCATCTTTAGTACAGCATCCATATTAATCCCTGCTTTAGTAGAGGCTACATTTACTGAAGAACAGACCCTATCTGTATTAGCTAAAGCTTGTGGGATAGATTCTATTAAGTTACTTTCTCCTTTAGTAGCTCCTTTGTGTACTAGAGCAGAGAAACCTCCTATAAAATCAACCCCAACTTCTTTAGCTGCTCTATCCATAGTTTTTGCAATACTTGTATAATTTTTTTCTTGACAAGCATCAGCAATTATTGAAATAGGGGTAACAGAAATACGTTTATTAACAATAGGTGCCCCAAACCTAGCTTCAATTTTGTCTGCTACAGCAACTAGATCCTGTGCAGTAGTAGTAATTTTATCGTAAACTTGTTGATTTAAAGTTTCTATATTAGGATGTGCACAATCTCTAAGATTAATTCCTAAAGTAATTGTTCTAATATCAAAATTTTCTTGTTCAATCATTTTAATAGTTTCTAAAATTTCATCGGTATTAAATATCATTTTATATTTTTTGCCTCCTTAGATCCGATGCATATATCTAAATACTTTTTCATGTTGAAGCATTATTTTAACTCCTAGTCTTTCTCCTTCTTCTTCTAATTGCTGACCTAGAGTTTCAAAATCAGTGTCTAAATCATCTAGTTCAACCAGCATAATCATAGCAAATAAATCCTCTAATAAAGTTTGGCTAATATCAATAATGTTAGCATTATGCTCAGCTAAAATTTCTGTAATTTCAGCTACAATTCCGACTTTATCACTACCTAAAACTGTAACTACTGCTCGTTCTTTATTTTTTTCCGTATCTTGTTGCAATATTAAATCCTCCCTTCTGACTACTTAATTTTAGTTTATAATATTGTATCACTTATTTGTTGTTAATTTAAAGATATTTTTTTATTTTTTGATACATAAAAATAATTTTAGTGGTTAAAATGAGTTATTAGTGGCATTAAAGCTGTATTAAGAAGAGTAATAAGATTATATACTGAATTAATTAGATTAATTGTGAATATTAGAGATAAATTGATTTAATCAATTATAACTGGGTTTGAAGTAAAATAATTACATAATTAGCGATTTGATTTTATTGGTGATTTGGATTATTATTAATCATGTAGTAATTATCACTCGCCGTTAGTGAGTGCTAATAATAAGATTCAAATTATAAAGGAGGGTTTATGATGAACATTAAGCCATTAGGTAACAGAGTAGTAATTAAAGATGTAGAGCAAGAAGAACAAACTACTAATTCAGGGATTGTTATTCCTGATAGTGCCAAAGAGGAGCCACAAAAAGGTGAAGTTGTGGCAGTTGGAGAAGGTAAGAGGTTAGATAATGGAGATTTAGTTGAACCAGCAGTAAATACTGGAGATGTTGTAATTTATGCTAAGTATGCTGGTAATGAAATTGAACATGCAGGTGAAGAATATTTAGTTGTTAGTGAAAAGGATATTTTAGCTATTATAGAGTAAGAGAGAATTTAAAGTGCAAGATTGCTTCTTAGTATAAGATACATACTTTTGTTTAAAACAGTAATCAAGGAGGTTGAGTGTAATGGTAAAGGAACTTAAATTTGG
This sequence comes from Halobacteroides halobius DSM 5150, assembly GCF_000328625.1. NCBI lineage: Bacteria > Bacillati > Bacillota > Clostridia > Halanaerobiales > Halobacteroidaceae > Halobacteroides > Halobacteroides halobius. The sequence goes on from NC_019978.1 coordinate 318,789, forward strand.
TGAAGAAGCACGTCGTAAATTAGAGGATGGAGTAAATGCTTTAGCTGAAGCAGTTAAAGTAACATTAGGGCCAAAGGGTCGAAATGTTGTACTAGAACAAGGATTTGGTGCACCTTTAATTACTAATGATGGTGTAACAATTGCTAAAGAGATTGAATTAAAAGATGCATATGAGGATATGGGAGCTCAAACTGTTAAAGAGGTTGCTACTAACACTAACGAAATTGCTGGTGATGGTACAACTACTGCTACAGTCTTGGCCCAAGCAATTGTTAATGAAGGTATGAAGAATGTAGCAGCTGGTGCTAACCCAATGGAATTACGTCGTGGTATCCATAAAGCTGCTAATGCTGCAGTTGAAGAAATTAGAAATAAAAGCCAGATTATTGAGAATAAAGAAGATATTGCTCATGTAGCATCTATTTCTGCTGGTAACGATGATCAAGTTGGAGCTTTAATTGCAGATGCTATGGATGAAGTAGGTCAGGATGGAGTTATTTCAGTTGAAGAATCTAAGTCTATGGGAACTGACCTTGAAGTTGTAGAAGGTATGCAGTTTGATAAAGGATATTTATCTCCATATATGGTAACTGATGATGAGCAAATGGTTGCTAATTTAGAAGATCCGTATATATTACTAACTGATGAAGAAATCAGTTCTATTCAGAGTATTTTACCTTTATTAGAGCAGGTAGCGCAAGAGAATAAGCCATTATTAATTGTTGCAGATGGTGTAGAAGGTGAAGCATTAGCTACATTAGTAGTTAATAAGATGCGAGGTACTTTTGATTGTGTAGCTGTTAAAGCACCTGGATTTGGAGATAGAAGACAACAGATGTTAGAAGATCTTGCTGTATTAACTGGTGGTACAGTAATCACTGAAGATAAAGGGTTATCTCTAGAGAATGCTGATAAGAGCATGTTAGGTAGTGCTAGAAGTGTAACTGTTACTCAAGATGAGACTACTTTTGTTGATGGTGCTGGAGAGCAAAAGAATATTGAACAGCGAGTTACTAAGTTACGTCGTCAAATTGAAAATGCTACTTCTGACTTCGATCGAGAGAAGTTAGAAGAAAGATTAGCTAAATTAGCTGGTGGAGTAGCAGTAATTAAAGTTGGAGCTGCTACAGAAACAGAATTAAAAGAGAAAAAGTTAAGAATGGAAGATGCTTTAAATGCTACTCGTGCTGCAGTTGAAGAAGGTATTGTTGCTGGTGGTGGAACTATTTTAGCTGATGTTGTAGATAGCTTAGATGATTTAGGAGCAACAGAAGATGAAGTTACTGGTGCTGAGATTGTTAAAAAAGCTTTAGAAGCTCCAGTAAGACTAATCGCTGACAATGCCGGATTTGAAGGTGCAGTAATTGTAGAAAAGGTTAAAGAAAAAGAAGTTGGGGTAGGATTTGATGCTTATGCTGGTGAATTTGTAAATATGATTGATAATGGAATTGTTGATCCAGTAAAAGTAACTCGAACTGCTTTACAAAATGCTGCTAGTGCTGCTGCTACATTATTAACAACAGAAACTGCTATAGCAGATAATTCTGATGATGATAATGATGGTGGTGGAGCACCAGCAGGTGGCGGAATGCCAGCTGGAATGGGTGGAATGGGCGGAATGCCAGGAATGATGTAATCTCCACCTAATATAAATTTAAGGTCCTCATTATGAGGGCCTTTTTTATTTTTTGAAGGAGTTTGGTATTGTTTCTAGAAATCTAAATTTAGTGACACGAATTTAAGTTATGTGTTACTAGATTTCTTTAGGGAGGAGTGTTATGTCAGGTTTAAAACGATTTGGGGTATCAGTTAATCATGATTTATTAGAAAAGTTTGACCATTTAATTGCCGGCAGATATGACAATCGATCTGAAGCAATTAGGGATCTGATTCGTGATAAAATTATTAAGGAAGAAGCTCAAAAGAGAGGCCAGGAAATTATTGGGTCATTAACGTTAGTTTATAACCATCAACAGCGTCAATTACCAGAAAAATTAGTAAAGATTGAAGATAATTATAATTGTCTTTTTAAATCTAATCTTCATTTATACTTAGATTGTAAACATTGTTTAGAAGTCATAGTTATGCAAGGGCCAACTGATAAAATTCAGAAGGTAGCTCAGAAATTAGGTGGATTAAGGGGCGTTAAGCATCATAAATTAACTATTACTACTGTTAGTGAAGAATTATAGGATAATTGATATAAAGTTGCACTTTTTAATTAGACATTTGATTTTTAATAATTTAGGAGGCGAAAAAATGAATTTAGAAGAAAAATATGAAGAGTTACAGAGGATTATCAAGGAATTAGGTAGTACAGCAATAGCTTTTTCAGGAGGAGTAGATAGCACTTTTTTAACTAAAGTATGTCATGATGTTTTGGAGGATAAGGCAATAGCTGTTACAGCTAAATCATCTACTTATCCTACCAGAGAATTTAAAGAAGCTCAAGAATTAGCAGAGCAGATAGGTATTAAACAAGTAGTTATTGTATCAGAAGAGACAGATATAGATGAATTTACTGATAATCCTCCTAATAGGTGTTATTTTTGTAAGCATGAATTATTTTCACGAGTAGCAGAAATAGCTAAAGAACATGAAGTTGAATATGTTCTGGATGGTTCAACATATGATGATGTGAGTGATTTTAGACCAGGACTAAAAGCAGCTGATGAATTAGGAGTAGCTAGTCCACTTAAAGAAGCTAAGTTAACTAAAGATGAAATACGACAATTATCTAAGAGATTAAAACTTCCTACTTGGAATAAACCAGATATGGCTTGTTTGTCCTCTAGATTTCCCTATGGTGAAGAAATAACTAAAGAGAAATTAGCAATGGTTGAAAAAGCAGAAAACTACTTATGGGATCTAGGTTTTAGACAATTGCGGGTTAGACACCATGGAGATATTGCTAGAATTGAGGTAGCACCTGAGGAAAGAGAAAGATTCTTTGAATTGAAAAGAATTGATGCCATTGATGAAAAGTTAAAAGAGTTTGGATTTGATTATGTAACAATGGATTTAGCTGGTTATCGAACTGGGAGTATGAATGAAGTATTAGATAAAGAAGATACAGATTTAGATATTTAGGAGGGATTTGAATGAATAATAAGGATATTAGAGAACTATTAGCTAAAGTAAAGAATGGAAATCTAGAGGTTGACCAAGCAATGGGTCAACTAAAGGATCTACCTTTTTCAGATTTAGGTTATGCTAAAGTAGATCATCATCGTAGTTTAAGAAATGGCTATCCAGAAGTTATTTATTGTGAGGGGAAGTCTAACGAAGAGATTAAAGGGATAGTGACTAATATGTTAGAACGAGGTAATAATATACTTGCTACTAGAGCAGAAGAAGAGGTCTATCATGCTCTAGAAGAACTAACAGATGATATAGAATATTATGAAAGGTCTAAGATAATAGTTATTCAGCAAGAAGAAGTGGCAGAGACTGAAAGTGAAATATTAGTAGTAACTGGTGGAACTTCTGATATTCCGGTAGCTCAAGAGGCAGTTATAACAGCTGATATGCTAGGTAATACTGTAAAAAGACTCTATGATGTAGGAGTAGCAGGAATTCATAGATTATTAGGCAATCAAGATAAATTAAAGGAAGCCAATATAATTATAGTAGTGGCAGGAATGGAAGGAGCTTTAGCTAGTGTAGTTAGTGGCTTAGTTGATAAACCAGTTATTGCTGTGCCTACTAGTGTAGGTTATGGTGCACACTTTGATGGAGTAGCCTCTTTATTATCTATGTTAAATAGTTGTGCTAGTGGTTTAGGAGTAGTTAATATAGATAATGGCTTTGGAGCAGGTTATTTAGCTAGTACAATTAATCGCCAGATTGAACAGGCGCGAAATAATTAATTAACACACGATCATTTTTGATACATTAATCGAATTTCATTTTCAAGTGAGATGTTAAAATAAGGAGGATTGCAATGGATAAGGTATTATACTTTGATTGTTTAGCAGGGGTTAGTGGTGATATGACGATTGGAGCTTTACTTGATTTAGGAGTGGATAAAGAAGTATTTAAAGAAGAGTTAGCTAAGTTAGATATTGATGGTTATAAATTGAAGATAGAAGAGGAGCAAGAGAAAGGAATTACTGGTACTGATTTTAAGGTATCATTAGAACATAGCCACCATCACTTTGATGAAGATGATCACCACCATCATCCACACAGAAATTTAGCTGATATAGAAGAGATTATTGAGTCTAGTCAGTTGAGTAATTATGTTAAAAATTTAAGTAAGGATATATTTAGAGAAGTTGCTGAAGCTGAGGCTAAAGTACATAATAAGCCTTTAGATCAGGTTCACTTCCATGAAGTAGGTGCACTAGACTCTATTATTGATATTGTAGGAGCTGCTATCTGTATTGAGCAGTTGAATGTAGATCAGATTATTGTCTCCCCCTTACATACAGGAACTGGATTTGTTCACTGTGCTCATGGTAATATTCCAGTTCCAGCCCCAGCTACTTTAGAGATTTTAGATGGAGTCCCTGTTTATTCAACAGGAATAAAGAGTGAACTGGTAACACCAACTGGTGCTGCGATAGCTAAGACTTTAGCAGGTGAATTTAAGCCATTACCTGAAATGCAAATTGAACAGGTAGGTTATGGAATTGGTGATAAAGAATTAGAAATTAGTAATCTATTACGTGTGGTGTTAGGTAAAAAAAAAGTAAGACTAAGTTAATGATGTTGGAAACAAATATTGATGATATGAATCCAGAAATTTATTCTTATTTATTTCCTAAATTATTTGAAACAGGAGCTTTAGATGTTTATCTGACTAATATTATGATGAAGAAGAATAGACCAGGGGTTAAAGTTAATGTGTTATGTCAGTTAGAAGATACTTCTCAATTAGAAGAGATTATATTTAGAGAAACAACAACTTTAGGGATTCGGAAGTATGAAGTAGAACGTAAAGCATTAAAGCGTAAATTTTATCAACTCGAAACTTTATTTGGAGAGATAACTATTAAAGTAGCTTATTATCAAGGCGAACTAATCAAGTATGCTCCAGAGTATGAAGAGTGTAAGAAGATAGCACAAAGCTTAGAGGTACCAGTGAAGAAAGTATATAATCAAGCATTAGTTACAGCCAAAGAGGAATTAACTGATGATTAAATCAACTTGACAATGACTGGTTTTTAATTTATACTACTCACATAAGTTAACGACTTTTATGATTATTAAAATATAAAATTGAAGATTGTATTTCGTATATCTTTGGGAATAGGGCCCGAAAGTTTCTACCAGCTAGCCGCAAACTAGCTGACTACGAAATAGTAGTTTTTAGGGGTGAGCTGGCTTCAGTTGGCCCTTAAATGCTTCTATTTCCCCAAGTTTGGTCCTAGTTTAGGATTATAGCTTGGGGTTTTTGGTTTATAATAAAGCTAGGAGGGACAAAATGGCACACAAAAGAGATCATGAACTGGTTTTAGTTTTGGATTTTGGAGGTCAATATAGTAAATTAATTGCCCGTAGAATAAGAGAAGGGAATGTTTATTCTGAAGTAGTACCATATGATATTTCTCTAGAAAAGATTAAGAGTTTGGATCCAATAGGAATTGTTTTTTCTGGGGGGCCAGCTAGTGTATATAGTAAAGATACTCCTGATGTTGATTCAGAAATATTTGCGTTAGGAATTCCTATTTTAGGGATTTGTTATGGCATGCAACTAATGTGTCATACTTTGGCTGGAGGTAAGGTAGAAGCAGCAGATGAGAGAGAATATGGTCGAGCTATCTTAAAGGTTAGGCAGGAATTAGGTTTATTAGCTGGGATGAGAGAAAATTTAGAATGTTGGATGAGCCATGGGGATAGAGTAACAGAATTACCTGATGGGTTTGAGATTATAGGAGAGACTTCTAATTCTCCAGTGGCTGCAATTGGAGATCAAAAGAGAGGCTTTTATGGGGTGCAATTTCACCCTGAGGTAGTGCATACATCACGTGGAACAGAGATTATTAATAACTTCTTATCTAATGTTTGCAATGCTAGTGGAGATTGGACAACCTCTAACTTTATTGAAGAGACAGTAGAGGAAATTAAAGCAAAGGTTGGAAGTAAGCAAGTAATCTGTGGTTTATCAGGAGGAGTTGATTCTTCTGTAGCTGCAGCTTTGGTTCATAAGGCAATTGGGGATCAGCTGACATGTATTTTTGTGGACCATGGTTTATTAAGAAAGAATGAAGCTCAAGAAGTAAAAGAAACTTTTGGGAAAGAGTTTGATATGAATTTAATAGCCATTGATGCTCAAGAGAGATTTTTATCTCAACTAGAGGGTGTGGCTGATCCAGAGCAGAAGAGAAAAGTTATAGGGACTGAATTTATTCGTGTCTTTGAAGAAGAAGCAAAAAAAGTTGGTAATGCTCAATATCTAGTACAGGGAACAATTTATTCTGATGTGATTGAAAGTGGAGGTAGTGAATCTGCTTCTACAATTAAAAGTCACCACAATGTAGGTGGACTACCAGAAGATATGGAGTTTAAGTTAGTTGAACCACTGCGTGAATTATTCAAGGATGAAGTTAGAGAAGTGGGAGAAGAGTTAGGATTACCTGAAGAAATTGTTTGGCGTCAGCCTTTTCCTGGTCCAGGATTAGGAATTAGGGTCTTACGAGAAATAACACCAGAGAAAGTAAGAATTTTAAAGGAAGCTGATGCTATTTTTAGAGAAGAGATTAAGCAGGCTGGTTTAAGTCGTGATATTTGGCAATACTTTGCTGTACTACCTCCAATGCGTAGTGTAGGGGTGATGGGGGACGAAAGAACTTACTCTTATACAATTGGGCTGCGAGCAGTAAAGAGTAAAGATGCTATGACAGCTGATTGGGCCAAAATACCTCATGATCTATTAGAAAAAATATCTCGGCAAATTACTAATCGAGTTCCAGAAGTTAATCGAATAGTATATGATATTACATCTAAACCTCCAGCAACTATTGAATGGGAATAGGAAGAAATTTTAGAAATCGAGAGATGAATTATCGTATTATAATCTACAACTAATAATTATAGTTCGGGTTATTACGAATAAAATTATATTAAATAATAAAAATATTAATATTTTTCTTGAAATTCAGATAAAAATATGCTAATATAATCTTGTCGAAACCAAAAAGACAAATATTATAAAAATATAATTCCGTATAATCTCGGGAATAGGGCCCGGAAGTTTCTACCGACTAGCCACAAACTGGTCGACTACGGGATAGTAATAGATTAATAATCATATTCTATCCTAACTTCTAAGTAATAAGTCCTAAGTGGATTATAACTTAGAAGTTTTGTATTTTAGAAAGGGGAATTTATATGACAAAATTATTAAATTCAGTATTCGCTTTAGAAAAACACAATACTGATGTTAAGACTGAGGTAGTGGCTGGAATAACAACTTTTATGACTATGGCTTATATTATTTTTGTTAATCCTGGAATTGTTGCAGAAACAGGAATGCCTTTTGAAGCGGTAATGATTGCTACGGCTATATCAGCTGCTTTTTCTACATTATGTATGGCTTTTTTAGCTAATTATCCTTTCGCTTTAGCACCTGGTATGGGACTTAATGCTTATTTTACCTATACTGTTGTATTAGGAATGGGGCTTAGCTGGCAAGAAGCTTTAGGTGCTGTATTTATTTCTGGGATAATCTTTTTAGCTTTAACTTTAACTAAAGTTAGACAGACAATTATTAATTCTATGCCCCAAACTTTAAAGTCAGCTGTTAGTGCAGGGATTGGTTTGTTTATTGCTTTTATTGGTATGCAAAATGCTGGAGTAGTAGTTAATAGTGGTGCTACTTTAGTTACTTTAGGTAACTTAACCAATCCTAGTGCTATCTTAGCAATTGTAGGGATTATTATTACTGGATTATTAATGGCTAAGGATATTAAAGGAAGCATTTTACTTGGAATTATAATTATAACAGTACTAGGAATTCCGCTGGGAATAACTGAACTTCCAACAGGAATAGTTAAGGTTCCTAGTTTTGCTGATTGGGCTCCAGTAGTTTTTAAGGCTGATATTACAGGAGCATTAAATCAAGGAATTTTAACTATAGTATTTGCTTTCTTATTTGTTGATTTATTTGATACAGCAGGGACTTTAATAGGAGTTAGTCATCAGGCAGGTTTCTTAGATAAAGATGGTAACTTACCTAAAGCTGATAAGGCTTTATTAGCTGATTCAATTGGAACGATTGGTGGATCAATGATGGGAACACCAACAGTAACAACTTATGTTGAATCAGCTTCTGGAGTAGCTCAAGGTGGGAGAACAGGATTAACAGGTGTAATTGTGGCTTTATGTTTTATTTTATCTATTTTCTTTACTCCAATAATTAAAATTGTACCGGCAGCAGCAACAGCACCAGCTTTAATTATTGTTGGTTCTATCATGTTAGAAAATGTAACGGAGATTGATTGGGAAAATATCGCTGAAGCTTTACCTGGTTTTGTAACAATTATTGCTATGCCTTTCACTTATTCGATTGCAACAGGAATTTCTTTAGGATTTATTTTATATCCAATTATGAAGTTTTTTCATGGTGAAGGTGATGAGGTGCACTGGATTATTTATTTATTAGGTGCGTTATTTATTTTGAAATATATGTATTTATAATGAAATCAATTTTAACCCTCCTCTAAATGAGGAGGCTTTTTATGTATATTTTTATTATTTTAGTCAGATACTAATCCTTAATTGAGAGTGTAGAAAGAGGAGGGTAAGTTATGGATGTAACAGAACAAGGAACTAAAAAAGATTTGTTAGAGAAGGGAGCAGTTTTACAACGAGATGGAACTTATGCTATTGCACCACATAGTCCAGGCGGCATTATGCAACCTGAAGAATTAATCAAAATAGGTGAAGTGGCTAAAAAATATGATGCAGCTGTTGTAAAGGCGACCAGTTCACAAAGAATTGCTATTGTAGGTTTGCAAGAGGATGATATAGATAAGGCATGGGTAGATTTAGGAATGGATCCTGGATATGCAATAGGTATTTGTGTTAGAAGTGTGAAATTTTGCCCGGGAACAACCTTTTGTAAGCGAGGTCAACAGGACTCTGTATCTTTAGGGATGGAGCTAGATGAAAGATATCATGGAGTAACATTACCTGGCAAATTTAAGATGGGAGTTAGTGGATGTGCAAATAAATGTATGGATACTGAATTTAGAGATATTGGATTGATGGGTACTGCTAAAGGATTTAGTATCTATGTTGGAGGCCATGGTGGTCGTAAGGCACGATTAGGCGATTTGTTAGTTCATAATCAAACTCCAGAAGAATCATTAGCTATAATTGATAATATAGTTAATTATTTTAAAAAACATGGTAATAAGAGAGAAAGATTAGGTGTATTTATTGATCGGATAGGATTTGATGAGTTTAAAAGTAATGTATTACTTGCATAACTAGAAAAGTTTTGGTATATTAAGTATGCATAAGAGATAATTTTAGTTTATCACTATAAGATTATAAGTTTATAAGGAGGGGTATCTATGCGTAGTAAGTTAGTATGTAGAGATTGTGGAACTAAGAATTATACTGTGGACTTTTATTGTAAAAGTTGTAGTAGTGATTTGGTAGAACAGAAGCAAGCGAGTATTTCTACTCCATTGCATAAATTAATTACTGCTGTTTTTGCTCTTTAATTTATTTTAAACCAGCCTTTGGGCTGGTTTTTTATTTTGTGTGCTCTGTAGTCTATGATGATAGTAGGTGTAAGTCCTGCCTATTCTGGAAGAATGGATAATATGGTTGAGATATTGTGGCACTCACAGACGAAATGGGTGAGCAAACGGAGAAAACAAACGTCAACCTAAGTTAATAAAGAACAGGATATGAAGCCAACAGTAACAGGGTGTTCATCGTGAGATGTAATCTGAAGAGTTTGAGGCGAAAAATCAGTCCGGAACAATATGTGAACCGAAGGTGGCATTCATTAGTGACGACTCACCAAAATAATGGGGAAGTCCAAGGCTAACTTATAGACCATAGGAATATGTTAGGCTAATGAGTGTGATTATGGTCGGAATGATTGGAATATAGCATAGGTGACCAGAGGATGCTCTAATATGGTCTTTATAGAAATTTATAAAGATAAGTGATGATATAACCTGAATAGGGAAAGTCAAAGCGATGAAATATTAGAGTTCAGAAGCTATCATAGTAGTGAAAAAAAAATCAATGAAAGTTGATTACAGTGAAGGATAGCCAGGTTATTGAAGTTTAGAATTGAGTGTTGATGGTATTTAAATCAAAATGGTTTAAACATTGTTAAAGACAATAAGTCTTAAAAGAAATAGCGGACAGAAAATCATAACTGGAAGCGTGATGAATTTAAGAAAAACCATGACCTAAGTAGTAGTAAACTAAGAGGTGCGATTGGCGAGAGCTTAGAAGACGTGCTTAGGAATGCTACGAATATAGGGGTTTAGATATTAAGACAGGATAGGAAGAACTGGTAAGTCGTGAGGTAGGATAGGTGAAAAAAAATTAGTTCGCTATATAGTATAAAAGATTTAGTGACTAAGAAAAGACATTTACATTGTGCAGCTCAGAAAGTTTTGAATAATGGTGGTTGTGGAGGGATTGACGGTGTAGAAGTTGAAGAATTTAGAGAAAATTACACTAAGAATATGAGTGCTTTATATCGCCAGTTAACAGAAGATAGATATGAGCCACAACCAGTTCTAAGAACGTATATCTCAAAAGGAAATGGAGAACAAAGACCACTAGGTATTCCAGTAATTAAAGACCGAATTGCCCAACAAGCAGTGAAACAGATTCTAGAGATACACTTTGAAGAAATATTCTGCGACTGTTCTTATGGTTTTAGACCTAATAGGTCAACCGAAGATGCAATTAAGAAAGTAGAAGAATATAAAGAACAAGGTTATAATTGGGTATTAGACGCAGATGTCAAATCTTACTTTGATACAATAGACCATGAAATTTTAATGGAGCTGATAGCAGAGGAAGTAAGTGATGGTTGGATATTAGATATTATTAGGTCGTGGCTTACTATAGGTGTCATGACTGAGCAAGGGAAGAGAAGAAACAACGGAGGGAACTCCACAAGGAGGCGTAATTTCTCCACTTTTAGCAAATATCTACCTACATCACTTTGATAAGAAAATGACGCGTCGAGGATATAAGATAGTTAGATTTGCCGATGACTTTATAATTATGGCTAAGAGTAAAGCTAAAGCAGAACGTGCTTTGGAAGTAACTCGCCAGATTATAGAAAATGAATTAAACTTAAGACTACATCCTCGGAAAACAGTAATTACGAATTTTGATGATGGGTTTAAATTTCTAGAATTTAGATTTTATAATGGTGATTATAAAATGCCAAAAGAGAGCTCTATTAAAAGTTTCAAGGATAAAGTAAGAAAGAAAACCAAAAGGAATAGATCAATAGGAGTAGCTGTAATGATTGATGAACTTAATTTAATTATTACTTAATTTAATTATTAGAGGTTGGGGTAATAGCTTTCTACTAGGAAATGTTAAAGGACTATATAAAAAGTTAGATGGTTGGATAAGAATGAGAGTACGTTGTTTTATAGAAGGAAAGAAGGCGAAAGGACAGAATTATCGCCTTCCTAATAAAATATTAAGAGATTTAGGACTAGAATCACTGCTTACCGATGTGCTTTAGACAAGAGTAAAATATACATTTGTGGCAACACAAAGACGATAACTTACTCTCTGTTAAGGAGCAACAATGACCGAAAGCTGTATACGGGAGAACCGTACGTGCAGTTTGACAAGAGGTCCCAGCCGTGAGGCTGGTCCTACTTTATTAGAAGATATAAATTATTATATTATCTAGCAGGTATTTTAACTAATTATCTCTAATATCATAATTAAGTACGAATTTTTAAATCATGTACGATTATAGAGTGTAGCATAATTGGAGGGATAATTAAGTGGATACTAATCAGTTTATTATTTTTAAAGTAGGTAATGAGAAGTTTGGAATCAGAATTACAGAAGTGCAAGAGATTATTAAACCACAAGAAGTAACTACTTTACCTGAAAGTGCCCAATTTATTAAAGGAATTATAGAGTTAAGAGGTGAAGTGATAGTTATTGTTAATTTAGGTGAACGCTTAGGATTAACTAAAGATAATAATGATGGTAGAGTCTTAGTTGTAGAGATTAATGGAGTTAAGGCAGGATTAATCGTTGATGATGCTTCTGATGTGATTCAGATTGATGAAAATATGATTAAGAAGCCTAAAGGAAATATGGCTGGAATTAAAACAGAGTATTTATCTGGAGTTGCTAAATTGGATGAAGAATTAATTGTATTATTAGATTTTGATAGATTATTC